>DATLAR010000269.1:0-6811 GCA_035527355.1 Planctomycetota bacterium | reverse complement strand
CCTTGCCCCTGCAGCGTCATTCGCGGGAAGAGGGCGGACGGATTCCGTTCGGCTCAGAAGCCGCTCGTCGAGGACGCCGTGCTCAGTCCGCCCATGGCTAGCCTCGGCCGCGGCGGCGCTGGCGCCAGCCGTTGATCGCCTTCAATACTTCAAACCATGCCACGCTCACCACGCCCGCTCCGAAACATATAAGCGTGTCGTCCCAGTGCAGCGCGTCAAACCTGAAAAGATCGCGCAGGAACGGGACCGAAAGCACCATCCACAGAAAAACCAGCGCTCCGCCAAGCACCCACCACAGCGCCGTGTTGGGCGTGCGCAGCGTGCCGAAAATCGTGCGCGTCCACGAGCGATTCGTCATGATCAGGCCGAGGTTTGCGATGATAAGCGTGGTGAACGTGAGGGCGCGGGCTGTTGCCTCCGACTGCGTACGCTGGAGCGAAACAAAATAAACCAGCAGCACGATGAACAGCACGCTGGCTCCCTGCAGCAGGCTCACGAGAATGGTTTGCCTGCCAAACATCGGCTCGCCAAAGCCGCGGGGCGGGCGCGTCATCACGTCTTCCTCCTCGCGCTCGGCCTCGAACACAATCGAGCACGCGGGGTCGATGATCAGCTCCAGGAACACGATGTGCACCGGCAGCAGCACGAGGCCGCGCCCCAGCAGAACCGGGATCAGCGACATCCCGGCGATGGGCACGTGGATGGCAAATATGTATGCCATTGCCTTGCGGATGTTGTCGAATATCCGGCGCCCCATTTTCACGGACCGCACGATCGACGAGAAATCATCGTCGAGCAGCACGAGCGCGGCCGCCTCGCGGGCCACGTCGGTGCCGCGGCCGCCCATGGCCACGCCGATATGCGCGGCCTTGAGCGCGGGCGCGTCGTTCACGCCGTCGCCGGTCATCGCCACCACCTCGTTATTCGCCTTCAGCGCATTCACCAGGCGCAGCTTCTGCTCGGGCACGGTCCTCGCGAATACATTCACGCTCTTCACGCGCTCCCGCAGCTCGGCGTCGTCCATCATCTCAAGCTCAGGGCCGGTGATGCATTCGTCGCAGCGTGAGAGGCCTATCTGCCGGGCGATGTTTTGAGCCGTGGCCGCGTAATCGCCGGTCACCATTATCACTCGCACGCCCGCCTTGTAGCACTCGCGAATCGCATCGGGCACGGTGGGGCGGATCGGATCGGCCAGGCCCACCAGGCCCACGAACTCGAACGGGAAATCGTGCTGCTCGGTGGGCAGCTCGGGCCGCTGGAAACGCGCTCGAGCCACGCCCAGCACGCGCAGCCCATCGTTGGCCATCGAGTCCACCTTGCCCGCCACGTGATTGAGCGCGGCCTCGTCGAAATGGCACAGGTCGGCGATTGCCTCCGGCGCGCCTTTCGCCGCGATCACGTAATCGTTGCCATGCGGAGATTTCCACACGTGCGACATTGCGAGCAGCCGCTCCGACAGCGGATACTCGCGCACCGGCGTCCAGTCGTAATGAAGGTGCTCGGTGCGCGCGAGGCAGCGCTCGCCTAGCTGCTTGAATGCCTTTTCCATCGGATCGAACGGATCGCGATGGCCGGCCAAGATGCTGTATTCCAGCAGCTCGTGAAACTCCTCGGGCAGGTGATCGCCGCCGGCGTCGTGGACGTCGTAGAAACCATCGCGTGCGTAAAGCTTTCGCACGGCCATGCGGTTCAGCGTGAGCGTGCCTGTCTTGTCAACGCACAGCACGGTGGCGGCGCCCAGCATTTCCACCGCGGGCACGCGGCGTGTGAGCACGTGCTGGCGCGAGATTCTCCACGCGCCCAGAGCCAGAAAGATGGTGAGGACTACGGGGAATTCCTCGGGCAGCGTGGCCATTGCCAGCGTCAGCCCGGCCAGGAAGCCGCGCTGCCAGCCCGCCACCTGCGCGTACGCCACCGCCACTATGATGCACAACCCCAGGCCCACGAGCGCAAACGTGGCAACCAGCCGCCTGGTTTCCTTCTGCAGCAGCGTATCCTCGGTTCCAAGTGCGTGCAGAGACTTGCCGATGCTGCCCATCCTGGTGTTTACGCCCACGGCCTGCACCTGGGCCACGCCTCTGCCCTTCACAACAAGGGTGCCGGAATAAACGAAGGGCTGATCGTCGCCGCCGGGCTGTTTCACCTGCAACTCGCCGCGCCGCGCCATCTTGCGCACGGGGACCGACTCGCCGGTGAGCAGCGACTCGTCGGCAATGAGGTTTGTGCATTCGAGCAGCACGGCATCGGCCGGCACGCGGTCGCCTTCCGACAGCACCAGGATGTCGCCGCGGGCGACCTCGCGGCCGGCGATACGCCGCTGGGCGCCGTCGCGTATCACGAGCGCGCGCGGGCTAGACAGATCGCGCAGCGCCTCGAGGGCGCGCTCCGTCTTGCGCTCCTGGTAAAACGTTATGCCCATGATCACAAACACGAAGCCCAGGAGCATAGCCGCCTCCTGGTATTCCTGCATGGTGAAATACAGCCCGCCGCACGCGAGCAGCAGCAGGAACATCGGCTCGCGCAGCACGCTTATCGCGATGGCAAGCACATTGCGCTTGCGGGCGGAAGGCAGCTCGTTGTAACCCTCGTGCCTCAGCCTCTTTTCGGCCTCCTCTTGCGAAAGGCCCGAGATGCTGCCGAAATCAAAGATATTGGCCGGGTCGGTCACCGGTGGCTCCTTTAGGTGCGCGTGAAAAAAAGGCCCCGACTCCTGCGATCTGGCCAAAAGGAGCCCGGGCCTTCAACGCTTCCGTATGCTATCTCATATATCGTCCGGCGTAGCGGCATGCTTCAGCGAATAAACTCCCCGTGGCCTCACGGTGCCCCCGGCTGTGGATCAAAAAAGGCACCCGCGCAAGAACGGGTGCCATCATGATCTTATCCCAACAAACCTTGCTGCGTCCTACATCCGCGTCTTCAGCGCGGTGAGGAAATTCACCACCTCTATCTGCACCGATGCCCGCTGCGTAACCACCAGCACGCCGTTAACGTGCGTGACGGAGTACACGTCGCTGTTCCAGTCTCCGTTCGGCGTAGCCTGTTTCACCAGCTTGATGAGTGCGTCAGGATCATACCGCGGCTTCTCTTCGGCCTTGGCGTCTTCCTCTTCCTGCTTCTCGGCCTCGCGCATCCAATAGATGCCGCTGATCCTCACGCCGCGCATGCTGCGTTGCACACGCCGCAGCGGATGCGAAAAATCGCGCACCACGGTCAGCTCGTGCACGTCGTACATCAGCGTAAGCGGTTCCTCTTCGGTGGGCAGCGTTACCAGCAGCGCCTCGTCGGCGTAAATGGCCACAAGGTCATACAGCTTCAGCGCATTTTGCAGCACCGAAATAGGCTTCACCTTGTCCAGCTTCATCGTTACCTGGCCGGTGCCCGCGCGAGCCTGCGCCACCTTCGGGTCCAGCAGCATGTTCACGCCGGTCACCTTCTGCAGCTCGGCAAGCACTTCGGCGAGGGGCGCTTCCTTGTATTCCACCGACACAATAGGTGCTTCGAGCTTTTTCAGCATTTCCTCGGCGGCCTGGGTGTCGGCGGCCTCGGCGGCTTTATCCTGCTCGGCGGCAGGCGTCACTTTGAATCCGGCTTTCTCGACTGCCTGTATAAGGCGCTGTAATTCCGCCTCGTTCGAGGGCTGTTCTGCGGCAAACCCGGCTGTGCAAATCCCCAGCAGGGCGGCGATCACCAGCATCTTCTTCATCTCTTCAGCTCCTTAACCGACATTTTTGCGGTTCTCGTGCGACACAACCATATGTCTCCATATAATTATAGCACATAATTGTTGTCAGTCAAGTCCAGCCTTCTTTTTTTCACCCCCCGCCGCATGTTGCCTTAGGCACTGTGTGTTGGACTTTGGACCTTGGGCAATCGAACCGCATCAGTCCCTTATACCCAGGTGCATTTCGTCGCTGATGGTCTTGATCTCGGGTGCATACATCGCCCAGCCCTTCGCGGGCAGCACGTGAAAGGTGCCCGGTATTTCGGCGCGGAGCCTGTACTTCAGCACGTGCTCGCCCTGCTCCAGCATCGCGATGAAAAATGCCACTTTAGTGTCGCGAAGCTCCACATTCGCGCACAGGCCGCCCGCCCACCGGCCGCCGCTCCGCACTTCCACCGGCTCGCAGCCCGCGGGCTTCATGTCTTCAAACACGAGGTAATCGTAGTTGTTTTTCGATCGAAGCTGCAGCACCACCTCGATCAGGTCGCCGCTGTAAACGCGCTCGCCGTTCTTCAGCACCTTGCGGTCGAAGGTGAGGCGGTCTTCGGAATGTGCGGCGTCGCCCTGGCCGCGCGTCACCTTCTGAGCCACGGGCGTGAGCTTGTAATACGTGCGCTTCACAAATACCTCGTTGCCGGCGCCCTTGATGTTTTCCTCCTTGGTGAAGAACGAAAGATAGGTGGAGTAGTAGAGGGCGCCCGCGCCTTGCTTGTTCACCGAAATCTTGTGCGGGCCGGGCGGCAGCTTCGACGCGTCGAGAGTTATGCGGTTGTTGAAGCTGAACATGTTGTCCTTGGTTACGCGCTCGCGCAGCAGCTCGGTCTTGCCGTCGAGCGTAACCACCAGTGTGTAGTCGGGCGAGCCTTCGCCGCTGGCTTTCATGTACGAAATCATTGCAGCGATCACCTGGGCGGTGTCGCGCGTAGACGACCAGTAGCTGCCGTTGCGGCGGTTGTTCAGCAGCCATTTCACCAGCCGCGGGGCGATCTCGCTCTTGGGCTGGATTTCGGCCAGGGCCATCAGCACGTAGCCGTTCGTTTCGATGCTGTTGTTCCACCAATACCACCAGCCCTGCTCGGCCGCGCGCACCCACGCCGTGTCGTTCTCGTCGTCCTGCTCAACAAACTGCAGGACATTTTGCAGTACGAGGACGGCCTCGTCTTTGAGGCCCATGCGGTTCAGGGCCATAGCCAGCAGCGATTTCGAGTAGAGCGTAAGCTCGGCGCGGCGGTCGAAGATTTTCTTCAGCCATTCGCGGTCGGCCTTGTCTTCCATCGAAAGCACGTATGCGAGGTGGGCTTGCGTGTGGATGCCGCCGTAGCGCCACCAGCCGTGCTCGTCCTTCTTCAGCTCCTTGTCGACGCGCGTCATCAGGAACTGCACGCCCCGCTGGTATGCAGCGTTGTCGACCGCCACGCCTGCGTCCCGGGCGAGCTTCAGCGACCACACCGCGTATGCGGAGGTGTAGGGGCTTGATTCGTCTTCCTTCCACCAGCCCCAGCCGCCGTCGCCTTTCTGGAAACTCATCAGGCGGTCCAGCCCGGCCCGCGTCATGCGGTCCAGTTCGGCGCTGTCGAAAACGGGATCGACGTTGTGCTGCCGGAATCGGTGTTCCACGTCCTGCCGGCGGCTGAGCAGCTCGAGGCGCTTTCGGCCGATGGTTTCGAGATCGATGCCGGTATCGCGCAGCGTCTTGGCCACGAGCACGGTTGGCACAAAGCGCGACAGCGTTTGCTCCACGCATCCGTAGGGGTAGCCGGCGAGGTAAGGCAGGGCGTCGATCATTGCGCCGGCCAGCGACGGCGAGAGCGTAACTTCGAGCGTGGTGGCCTCGGGATTGATCTCCTTTGGCAGCGGCAGCTCTATATCGCGTGTGCCGGCCGCATCGGCGCGGTACGCGCCGGAGCTTGCGAGGGTTTTGTCAATGCCGTGCACGAGCGCCGGGAAGGCCATGCTCACGGCGTCCGATTCCTCGTCGGTGAGGGCTTTGACGGCGATGCGGGCCATTCCGTCGCGAACGACTTTCACCGGGAAATCGACGCGTGCCTCGCCGCCGGCCTTGACGGTGACGGCTGCGGCAACGTCGCCGAGGGGTTCGAGCGTGCCGCCGGAAAGCTCCAGCGACACCTTGGCCTTCTTGTCGGTTTTCAGGTAGTTGTGAACGTTTGCCGAGAGCACCACCTCGTCGCGTTCGACGAAAAAGCGCGGCGCCTGCAGGCGGACGATGAATTTTTTCGTCGTAACGGCCTGCGTTTCGGTGTCGGCCACGGCGGCGGCCCGCGTGATGGCATAGCCGCGGATGCGCCACGTAGTGAGGTTGTCGGGGAAGGTAACCTCGGTTTCGGCTTCGCCTTCGGGGCCCACATTCAGCGCGGGCAGCCAGATTGCGGTGTCGGCAAATTGCATGCGGACGACAGCCTCCACGGGCTCGGAGCCGCCACCGCCCTGCCCGGCGGCATCTCCATCCAAGAGCTTATCGGCACCGGCCTCCATCTTCATCGCGGCCATTGGGGCGCCGTCGAAAGCCTCCCTTTCCGCCATAGCGCGATTGCCTTTAACCGCACCTCCTATCGCACCGGCAAACCTGAGGCCGTGGCTGAGCTCGCCGCTCCAGCCGTACCAGTCGCTGGGGGTGCGCCCGATATTCCATTCCATCCGCGTGATCGCGCGGTCGGGGCCGAACACCTGGTCCAGCGTGGCGTCGCGCGTCGGCCAATGATACCGTTTCTGGCCCCAGAAGAACGTTTGCATCGACGGGCCGAACTCCGGCTGGATGTAGTTTACCGCCTTGTCGTAGCCTGCAAGTGCAAGCTGTGCCGCGGCCGGCTTGCCGGCGGCATCGCGCACGCTCACGCGCACCTTGCCCTTCTCGCCCGGCTTGTATTCCGCCTTGTCGGTGGAAAGCTGCACGCTCAGCAGGCCGTGTTTGGGCGGCACCAGCATCTCCCGCATCTCGTGAAATGCGCGGCCGTTGTGGATGGTGCTGGCTTCTATGAAAAAGTTTGGCGAGTGCCGCTGCTCGATTGGCACCTCGATCACCTTCGAGCGGCCGGGCACTTCCACCATCTGATAGCTGCGCATCTGGCCGTT
>DATLAR010000268.1:0-6494 GCA_035527355.1 Planctomycetota bacterium | reverse complement strand
GGCTTGCCCACGATATCCTCGCTGAATACCACGGGCATCCAATTGTTTGAAACCGTGAGAGCAAGAGCAACAATAGCCCCCGCGAGGAAGAACGCGGCCGAAGACAGCTTATTCCGCAGCAAACCCATAGCGTGATCCCCTTCAGGTCTGGATGGAAAGTGAAAAAAACTGTTTGTTATAGCTTAAAGAAAGCCTGTGTTCGCAAGTGCTCATCCGGCTTTGAGTCCAAGACAGCCACGGGCGTGGTGGAGGATCGTTCGGAGCGGAAGGGGCTGCTTGGAAGCGAAGAAGTGCTTGCAGAACAAGCATCCGCCCATCGAGCGATGAAGAGCCTCCACCACGGAAGGGAGGCGGGTGAAAGCACCCAACTAACGACTTGCCAGAGCCTCCCTTGCTGCCCGTGGCTATCTGCGGGCCCTGCCGGTATTGGAGGAAAGGAGCCATACACCGAACGCCAAGGCCTCTACTCTATCTGTCCCTCCAGGTGCGAAAAAGGTTCAAAGAAGTGCCCGAATGCCGAGTGCCGGATGCCGGGCGTGGCACGGCCGCCCCGGCCGTGCGCCTGCAGGATCAAAACACCGCCCTCGCGCTCGCGCCACCTTCCTCCCCTCCTCCCTCCTTTCTTCGTGCCTCTTCGTGTCCTTCGTGTGCTTCGTGGTTTGCCTTCCCCCGCGCTTGACTCCGTCACGAATTCGGATATACTTAATAGAGAAGCGAAAGCAGGACCCCGTTTACCCCGCAGAGGAACCATATGAGCCGACAGGATTCCGGTCGAGGGCGCGACCGCAACGCGCGCTCGCTCGAAAAGCGCGTGAAATCGGCTTATCGAAACTCAAAGAAGACGAACGCCGAGCTGCGCAACAGGATCGACCAGCTTTCGGCGCTCAACCGAATCAGCCTGGCTATGCGGGACTCCACCACCAAGCCCCAGCGGCTGTGGGAGATGATGCTCGATGAGGCCCTGGATCTGCTGCGCGCCGACAGCGGCGCGATCTATCTGGCCGACCACGACGGCGTGCTGCGAGTGCAGGCGGCCAAGGGCCTGTGCTCCGACCTCCTTCGCAACGTCGATATCCCCCTTGGCCGCGGGATCGTTGGATACGTGGCCGAACACGGCGAGGCCGTGCTCGTGCCCGATGTTGCCAAGGAACCCCGATACTGCATGCTCATCGAAGGAATGCAGTCGGAGCTCGCCGCACCTATGGTTGGCGGCCAGTCAATCATCGGTGCTATCAACATCGAAAGCCGAAAGCTCGCAGCGTTTACGCCGTCCGACGAGGAGCTGCTGATAACCCTGGCCAGCCACGCCGCAAGGGTCTGGGAAAACGCGATGCTCTACCAGATGGCACAGCAGCGCAACAAGCAACTGCTCGAATCGTACGAGAAGCTCCGCGAAACGCAGAGCCGGCTGATCAAGCAGGAGCGCCTCGCCGCGCTCGGCGAGATGGCGGCCATCGTCGCACACGAGATTCGCAACCCCATGACCGCCGTGCGCGGCTTTGCCCAGCGCATCGGCCGGCGGATGCGCGGCGACGAGATCGCAAAGAAATATTCCGAGATCATTATTTCGGAGGTGGACAGGCTGGACAAGGTGATAAAGTCGGTGCTCGATTTCGGCAAAAGATCGGCGCTGCAACTGCAGCCGTCGGCCATCGAAAACATCATCAACGATGCCCTGCTGCTGTTCGACGACCAGATGCGGCCCAGGTCGATCACCGCCGAAAAACAGATCGCCGGCGACCTTCCGCGGGCGATGGTCGACCCCAGCCAGATCAAGCAGGTGATAATGAACCTGCTGCAGAACGCGCTGGATGTAAGCCCCGACTGCTCGAAGATAACCGTTGAGGCGGGGCTGGCCGGCCGCGACGTTCGCATAAGCGTGATCGACAGCGGCCGCGGCATCGATCCCGACATGATCGAAAAGATTTTCGAGCCGTTCTTCACTACCAAGCTGCACGGCACCGGCCTGGGCCTCGCGATGGTGCAGAGGATCATCGAAGAGCACAACGGCACCATCGACGTAGCAAACGTGCCCGACCGCGGCGCCGCTTTCACCGTTCGTATTCCGCTGCTCGGCCGGCCGCAGCAGTACGAGGAGGAACCGGCTCGAACATCCAATATCGAGCACTGAACGCCGGGAGGCTTCGGCAACTGCCCCGGCCTGATATGATTCCATCTGCACCTTGCACACGAGCATTGCGTGCCAACACCTGCGCAGGAAGCGAAGGAGTTTTGACAGAAGAAACTGAAAGGCCCAAGCCCAAGAGGGCGGCAGCCTTCATTCGGAGAAGATGATGAAACACATTTTGGTCGTCGACGATGAAGAGAATATCCTGACGCTTTTCGAGGACGAGCTGACCGACGCCGGCTATCGCGTAACCACCGCCGGCACCGGACGGGAAGCCCTCGACCAGATTGAAGAGGAAACGCCGGACCTCCTCATCCTCGACATCCGCATGCCCGACATGCACGGCCTGGAGGTGCTCGCGAAAATCCGCGAAACCAACAAGGACCTGCCCGTCATCATGTGCACCGCCATTCACGGGCTGAAAGACGACTACACCGTGTGGGAGGCCGGCGTTTCGGCCTACCTCACAAAGCCGATCAACCTCGACGACCTCGTTTACAAGGTGCAGGAAGTGCTGGAAAAAAACGGCAACTCGCGATGAAAGCAATGACGCCCCGCCCTCACAAGCGAAGCCCGGTGCCGCCGCCCACCCGCGTGATAGGCAAAACCTCCTACGACCGCGCCTCCGAAAAGAAGGAGATCGCCCGCGAACTCGATGAACTCGACGCCATGAAGCAGCCCGCCAAGCGGATCAGGATAACGGCCGGCCGCGTGCAGATGGAAGCCGGGCTCAACAACTCCGCCACCGCCGAAAAGCTCTATGCAATCCTGCCGCTGGAAGCATCAGCCAAGGTGTGGGGCAGGGAGGTTTATTTCGAGATCCCGATGCACGTCGAGCACGAAAACGCCCAAGCCAAGGTGCCGCCCGGCACCATCGCGTTCTGGCCCGACGGCGATTGCCTGTGCATCTTCTTCGGCCAAACGCCATACAGCCCCGTCAACGTCGCCGGCAAGCTGGATGGCGATCCCAACGCCTTCGATGCCGTCCGCGACGGACAGACCGTTGTCATCGAGAGATGCGGCTAGAGGCGCAGGACCTCGTGCCCTTGGATCACAAACTCAACCACACAAAAGTACTCATCGCCGTAATGCTGCTGGCCGCCGTATTGCGGTTCTGGGGCCTTGGCTCCAAATCGCTGTGGCTCGACGAGATAATGAGCCAGCGGCGCGCACGCGGCACGTTTTCCCAGATGCTCGGCGAGGTGGCCGCCGGCGATGCGCATCCGCCGGGCTACTATGCGCTGCAATGGCTGGCAAAGCCGCTGGGCCGCAGCGAATTTGCCGTGCGCGTGCCCGCCGCCGTTGCAGGCGTGGCGGTGGTGCTGGCCACGTACCTGCTGGGCAGCGCCCTGCTGGGCGGCGTCGGCGGTTTGGCCGCCGCCGGCGGGCTGGGCGCCGCCGCATTCGCCGCAATCTCGCCGTTTCAAATCTACTACAGCCAGGAGGCCCGGCCATACGCGCTCGCAATGCTGCTGGCCTCGCTCTCGCTTTGGCTCTTGCTGCGTCTGCTTGCGGCGCCCGACGTGTCGAAGCCAACCGATGCAAACTCCCGATCATCCGCGCTTCTGCCATGGATAGCCTACACCCTTCTCGCGGCGGCCATGCTGTACACATACTACTACCTCGCGTTCGTGCTAGTGGCCGAAGGCGCGATTCTCGCCGCATCATGGCCGCAATCGAAACGCATCATCAAAAGATGGCTAGTGAGCCGCGCGGCGGCGGCCGCGCTGTTTGCACCCTACCTGCTGGTGCTGGCGCAGCGGATGGCCGCCGCGCAAGAAGCACCGCCGCTGCAATCCCGCATAGACGTACTCGCGTCGCTGCCGGGCGCTTTTGCGCACATGCTCACGGGCTTCGACCTCGAGTGGCTGAACGCAGGCCCGGCCGCTTCCGCCGTGGTATACGCAATAGCGCTGGTGCCCGCGGCCCTGGCGCTGGCGATGCTTCGAAGCAACCGCCTCGTGTTCCGCTCGGCGCTGCTCTTTGTGCTGATCCCGGCGGGCGCGGTGCTGGTGCTGCCGTGGCGGCTGCAAGTGTTCGAGCCCAAGCATCTGGCGTTCGTGGCGCCGATGCTGATGATCCTGGCGGTGTACGTGCCGGTGCGGTACGCCGCGCGGCCGGTTGCGTGGCTGGGCGTGGGGCTGCTTGCCGCGCTGAATGTTGTTTCGCTGGCAGACTACCGCGATGCCGAGTTTCAGAAGGAGCGCTGGCCCGAGGCGTGCGAGATACTGCGCGAAAACGCGCGCCCCGGCGACGTAATCGCGTTCAACCCCCCGTGGATCGCCTACGGTTTCGACCACTACTGCCCACGAGCGGCGCGGCCTGATCCGGCGCAAGACCTCTCGCGGCCGGCGGCCTGCCCGCCGCTGGCAATCGGCCCGGGCGCAAAGCGGCTGTGGATCGTGCGCGAGTATGGCAGCAACGTGGCGCCGGCGCTTCCGGAAATCGACCTGCAGCTCGGCAAGCTGATCGTGGAGCAGCAGCTCGAGCAGGCCGAATTTCAATGGCAGAGCGAACAGCGAACGGAGGCGCTGCTGCCCGGCCACGCCGGCACGCTCGAGGCGAGGCTCTATCGCTGGTAGGCGCACGGCCGGCCCGAATGCAGCAGCAGGGAGGGGAAATAGCCTCTTGCGCACCGCACCGCAGAAGCGATTTGAAAAAATTCTGAAGAAAAAAGCAAAAATGCCGAAATAAGGACTTGACAGCGCTCGTCCTGACGAATATAAAGTATCAGTGGAAACTTGACCGCCCGATCGCGCAGGCCCCAAACCGCCCGCACGTTCGAGCATCATTATAGATTTCCAGAAAAACTTGTGGCCCCGATCATCGATTGTGCCGAACACAATTCTGATAAAGGGCAAAACTTGTGGAACCTTGTGCTTCGGCGCTTTGTTTTTTTTAAGGAAATCAGCGCGTTCGCCATGACCGCGGTTTTCCGAAAACCAAGAACAAAAACCGCCGCCGGAGGACTAAGATTCAGCACCGTGAGAAGACTTTTTCCGAGGCATCCGTTTGCCGTTGCCGCATGGAGGTGATTCCGTCATGACAATCAAGAACATGGACAAGTTCAAGGACAAACTCGTCAAGCGAAGGACCGAGTTGCTCGTTCGCATCCAGGAACTCACACGCATGCCCACCCAAACCGTTTCGGGCGACAAGGTGGACCAGGCAATCGCATCGCTCGAACGCGAGGATACCTCCATGCACCTGCAGGCCGAGATTTCCGAACTGCACGAAATCCAGGATGCCCTCAAACGAATAGAACGCGCCGAGTATGGGGTATGCGAGAACTGCGGCAAGGCCATCGGCGCGCCGCGTCTGCAGGCGCTACCATTCGCCACGCTCTGCCTCAAATGCAAACAGCAAGAAGAGGAAGCCGCCGAAGGCTACGAAACCCGCGCACGCTGGGACCTCGCCGAGGAGGCCGCAATCGAGGAAGAAGAAGCCGAGTAACATCAATGGCCGGCGCCGCCGGCTTCAGGCGCCGCCGTGTCAGGCGCCGCCGTGTCAGGCGCCAAATATCATCAAAGGCCCGCGAATCACTCTCGCGGGCCTTCTTGCGCCTCGCTGCCTCTTATTACCTTGACAGCGCAATACTCGCCTGCTATAATATCCACCGGAGCACGGCGCTGTTTCCCGGCCTCGGCCGAGACCGTGCGAAGTAAAACATATTTCACAAGGAGAAACGAGTGAAGCTCACTGCAATTGCACTGGTCCTCTGGCTTGCGGCGCTGGCATGCCCCGCGTTGGCTACCGAAACCGAAAACATCGGAATGAAAATACTGCCCGTACCCGGCAAGGTGGCGGTAGACGGCAAATTCGACGACTGGGATCTGACTGGCGGAATTTTCGCCGTTAGCGACGTTGAAGCCTTGCGCGACCAGTACGGCGTGTGGTTCCACGCGATGTACGACAACCAGAACATCTACCTCCTGTCTCGCTGGAACGACCCGGTGCCGCTGAACAACCCCGGCTCGTCCAAGGGCGATATGGGCTTCCAGGGCGATTGCCTCCAGGTGCGCTTCATCACCGCCTATGGCGTGAAAGGCCAGGAAAAGGTGTCGCACTGGACGTGCTGGCGCGACCGCGATGGTCTTGACGTGATGGACCTCGCCTACGGGCGCGACTTCAACGAGGGCAACATACGCGACGCCAAGGAGAAAGGCGCTCAGCAGGCTTTCACCGTTTACGATGACGCCAAAGGCTACGTGCAGGAGATGTCCATCCCCTGGGCGCTGCTCACCGGCGACGGCCAGCCCCTCAAAGCCGGCAGCGAAATGCGCATGGCCCTCGAGCCCAACTACACCGTGGGCGCCGCCGGCCGCGTGACCATCAAGGATATCTTCCAGGCAAACATCACGCCCGA
>DATLAR010000267.1:0-2607 GCA_035527355.1 Planctomycetota bacterium | reverse complement strand
CACCGGGGCTTTTTGCACTTGAGGCAGCGGCTGGCTTCCAGAATGGCCGTTTCCTCCGAGTAGCCGTACGGGACCTCCTCGAAGTTTCTGGCCCGGTCCTCCGGGGCCTGCTCCGGCATCGGCTGTCTTGGAATCTTTTCTTTGGCCATTCGTTAGTCTCTACTGGGCTAATGTAAACACGTGCAGGCGGACCCTTTGCCATGACCGGGCACGACCGCTTCGGTCCGGCCAAGCGAGTGGATCTCTTCGGCGCTGTAGGCCGCACGCCGGTCGCGAAGCTCATCCCAGTCGATAAGGTGGGCGTCGAAGAAAGGCCCATCCACGCACGCGAATTTAGTCTGCTCGCCCACGGTGACTCGGCAGGCCCCGCACATGCCGGTCCCGTCGAGCATGATCGGGTTCAGCGCTGCGAACGTTTTGACGCCGAAGGGTTTGGTTTCCTGCGCCGTCACCATCATCATGAAGGGGCATCCGATGGCGATGACACAATCCATTTTCTCGCCGGCTTTGAGTTTCTGAACCACGGCGTCGATGGCGTGTCCCTTAATCCCCACAGAGCCGTCAATCGTCGTCTCGACAAACTCGTCGCAGAGGCCCTGGAGCTTCTTCTTGTAGTAGTGCAGATAATGGCTGCGAGCCTCGGTGACAACGACCACGCGATTGCCGGCGGCTTTCATCGCTTCGGCAATCGGCACGATCCCGCCAATCCCGTAGCATCCGGCGGCGAGAACCACCGTCCCGTATTGCTTGACTTCCAGCGGAACGCCGAGCGGCCCGACCACGTGGGCCAGCTTATCACCGGCGTTCAGCAGCACAAGCTTGCGGCTGGACTGGCCCTTTTCGAGCACGACCAGCGTGATTGTGCCCTTTTGAGCATCCCAGCCGCACAGCGTATAGGGCACTCGCTCGGACTTTTCATCAACCATCACAATCACGAATTGTCCCGCGAGGGCTTTCCTGGCCACTTCGGGTGCTTCGATAATCAGTTCATGCACGTTCGGCGCGATCTCGCGTTTTTCGAGGATTCCAAATGCCCCTTCGCGTTTCTCCTGCGTCACTTCAAGGGCACAAGGCTCGTCGATGGGCAACTGCTGCAAGCCCCGCACCTTCTGGTCGATGCGATGTCCCCGGAAAAAAGTCAGCCGCAGTTTGAAGTTCGTCGCAGCGGGGGGAGCCTCCTGCCGCTCGACCCATAATTGGGTGTTGGAGATGCCCAGCTCGCGCGCGATCTCATCGGCCGATTCATACTCGAAGCCCTCGGCTCCCATCGCTTGAGCCAGCCGGCAGATAATCCACCATTCGGGCTTTGCCTGGCCCGGCGGCTCGCACGCCTTGTGCAGAGGCCGTTTCTGGCCTGAGCGGTCGAGAATAGTGCCGGCAACCTCGGCAAAGACCGCCGCCGGCAGCACGACCTCGGCGCACTGACTTGCGGGCGTCGGGTAACAGTCCTCCACAATCACCAGCTCAAGCTTTTCCAGAGCGGCAGCATCGACAAAGTTGCCCGTCAGCAGCGCGGCCTTGACGCCCGCCGGAAGCGAGCCGCGTGAGATGCCCCGCGCATCAGGCTCGATCTCAATGTAGTTTTTCGATTTCATCACCTCGGTGGTGAACTTCCTGAAGATATGGCGGTCCTCAAGAGTGCTCGTCGCATCGCAGACTAAGGCGAAACCATCGCCGTGGAATTGCTTGAGCTTGTCGGCGGCCGTTTCGAGGGTCTGCTCCCACGGCATCTGACGCAACCTCTGGCCCACGCGGACGTGCGGCGCGCTCAGCCGGTCGGTGCCGTTGAGGAATTCGGGAATGGCGAACCTGCCCAGCACGCAGACGGGGACATTCTCGTTGACCGCTTCTGCCGCGGTGACTTTGCCCTTCTTGGTCCCGAGCGCCAACGCGCACGCCTGTTCGCAGAAGATGCACGTCGCTTCCGTGACAGCGTCCGGCCGGCCGTACCATTTCGCGTACCTCTCGGCCAGGCTGCCCGTCGGACAGACATCGACGCACGCGCCGCAGAACTGGCAGCCCGCATCGAGCAGCGAGTTGCCGAAGGCCTGGCCGATGTGCGTCTGGCTGCCGCGGCCGACGAAATCAATGACCGCCCCGCCCTGGTGATGTTTGCAGATGCGCACGCAGCGGCCGCACAGAATACAAAGATTGAGGTCGCGGTCCATGAAAGGCTCGGAGCGCTCGATGGGCCGCTCGTGATACATCGGCGCTACCGGCAGCTCGACGAACCCCAGCTCCTCGGACAACGCGCGGACCTCGCAAACCTCTTTGTTGTTGCACGTGTGACAGCCGGTCGTGCGACCGGTCTTTTCCGCTTCGGGCCGGAACTGCTCGCACAGCTCCCGCCGCCCGCACACAAGGCACGCACTGGGGTGCTCGAGCATCATCAGCGCCAGAATGTTTCGGCGCAGATTTTGCAGGGCTTGCGTATTCGTCCGCACAACCATCGCTTCGGCCGCGGGTGTCGTGCACGAGGTCGGATAGCCCCGGACCCCGTCGATTTCGACCACGCACAGCCGGCACGCGCCGAACGGCGACAAATGCGAATGCGTGCAAAGATGCGGGATCGAAATGTCATTTTGAAGCGCACAATCGAGGACCGTC
>DATLAR010000266.1:0-2643 GCA_035527355.1 Planctomycetota bacterium | reverse complement strand
TGCTCAGACATGATGCGGGACGTCCTCACCGAATACGATGCTGATCTCATGCGCAACGATGCCGGCTATAGGCAATCCATCGCGGCTTTCGCTCTGGACATAGGAGCGCATTCTGTATCGCAGGCGATATTGAAGGACTTCCCGGACTGCAAGGGGGACGTTGAGAGTCAACAGAAGGATGCTGCCTCTCAGCCGGGTGAAGCCAGCCAATCATCTGGACCAGAAAGTGTGGCACATGCCGGTGGATCCGATAACCGCGAAGCGCCGGCCGGCATGCCGAGCTCCGGGGTTCGTGAAGCCCAATCAAGGCAAGGCAGCACGCTCAACTGGAGATTACCGGTTGGCATTGGTGGAGGTGTTCTTGCTCTCTTTCTGGTCTTGTGGGGCGTCAGGCATCACAGGAGGTTTCAATAAGTCTCTTGCCGCACCCCCGGAGCGCTCGATGCTTGAGTTCAAACCCGACTGGGAGAAGACGAAGGAACGATATCGCGCCTGGTGGGCGGGCGAGATCGTCGACCGTTGCGCCATCGCCGCTTACGCGTGGAAGCCCGAAGGCCCGCCCCCGCCGGCGCCCCCGTCGAAGATCGAAGACCGCTGGCTCGATCACGATTATATCGCCGCGCTCAACGACTACAACCTCCGCCACACCTTCTATGGCGGCGAGGCGCTGCCCATCTGGCATCCCGGCTATCCCGGCTGGAACACCATCGCCGTTTTTCTCGGCTCGAACGTGACCCTGAAGGAGGATACCGCCTGGGTGGAGCCTCTGATCCCCGAAGGAAGCCTGGCCGACTACGATTGCAGCGCGCTGGTGATCGATCCCTCAAATGAATCGTGGCAGCGAAGCCTGCGGATGCAACGGCACACGGCGGCGCAGGCCCGCGGCCGCAGCATCCCCACCACCGGCGCTTTCGGCGGCTGCGGCGATACGCTCGCGTGGCTGCGCGGCAGCAGCCAGTTGCTGATCGATCTCGTCGAGTGCCCCGAGTGCGTGATGAAATTCGAGATGCAGCTCATGAAGCAGTGGTGCGAGGTGTACGACGCTCTGCACGCCATAACCCGGAAAGATGCCGAAGGCTCGGCCGGCTGGTTCGAGCTGTGGTCGCCCGGCAAGTTTTATGCGGCCCAGAATGATTTCTCTTACATGATCTCGCCGAAGATGTTCAGGAAGATTTTCCTGCCGGCGATCGAGATGCAGACGAATTTCCTCGACCACACAATCTACCACGTCGACGGCGTTGCCAGCTTCGCGCACGTGCCCGCGCTCTGCGAATTGCCGCGGCTGCACGCCCTGCAAATCCTCCCCGGCGCCGGAAAGCCTAGCCCCCTGCATTACATCGACGTGCTGAAAACCGTGCAGGCGGCGGAAAAGAATCTGCATATCTCGATCCCGCCCGGCGAGGTCGAAACCGCCCTGCGTGAGCTGTCGCCGCGCGGCCTGTTCATACACACCTGGTGCCCCAGCGAATCGGACGCCCGCGACCTGCTGGGCAACGTCGAAAAATGGAGCCTATAGCGCCACCGCACGCTTTTCTTTCAGCGAAATGCGCGCGGCTTCGATGATCCGTACGCCGTCGAGCGCGGCGCGTATGCTGATCTCCGGCTGCGTGCCCTCGCGGATAAACTTGTGCAGTCCATCGTAATCGTAGCCGCCGATACCGGCCGGCATGTCCTGCCGGGTATGCTCGCGGCCCTGCACGAGCACAACCTCTTTGCCCGGCAGATCGCACGAGACGAAACCGGGATTCAGCACAACAATGCCCGCGGTCCCGGCAACGATTGTGGTGTCGGGATATACGCCGCCGCCCACCGAGAGCGATACGGCGAGGCTCAGTTGCGCGCCGTTCCTGTATTTCACCACGAGGCTCGCGTGGTCCGGGGTGGGGCGCTGCGACCGAATCCAGCTCTGCTGCGCATACACCTCTTCCGGCTCGCCCAGGAAAGCGTTCGCGAAATTGATGCTGTAGATTCCCAGCCGATACAGCGGCCCGCCCGGGCACGCTTCGGGGTCGTCATACCACGTGCCATCCGGCTGCATCGTATCGTAGAAGGCCCACGTGTAACCGGAGACGTGGACGAGCCGCCCAAGCTTGCCCTGGTCGATTGCATCCTTCACCACGCCGTAGCTGCCGATGTAACGCGGCGGCGGCGAGTTTGAGATGACGACGATGCCGGCCTGCTCGGCCGCGCGAATCGCCTCCTCGCCCCTTTCCGACGATATCTCGAAGGGCTTTGTAACCACCACGTGCTTGCCGGCCTGCGCCGCCATTATGATGTGGCGCGCGTGCAGGTGCGGCGGCGTGAACAAAGCCACCGCCTCGATCGCGGCGTCTGAAAGCACGCTCTCGTACGACGTGCTATGGGGCACGCCTAGCTTCTCGCCCACCGACCTCGCACGCGCAGCGTCCACGTCGCACACCACGGCCAGGTCCATCTTCGGATGCACCTTGATGTTTTGCGACTCGTGCGCGCCGAAATTCAGCCCGATGGCCGCGATTCTGATTGGATTGTCGCTTCGGTGCATCTGGTAACCCTGCAGTGTTTAGCGGGTGCGAGTCTTGCTCTCGGAAACGAGACATGAATCGAAGAGGCTGACGGGTAGTGTGAGGCCGGCACTCGCTGCGTGCTTGCCTTTGCCGGCCG
>DATLAR010000265.1:0-11541 GCA_035527355.1 Planctomycetota bacterium | reverse complement strand
TTGCACATGCGAAACGGCGTGCTGACGGGCGAGTAGTAGAACCACGCAAAATGCTTGTGCGTGGCGGGAAGCGTGCCGGTGAGCACCGTGGGCAGTGTGGCGCACGACGAGCCGAGGATGGGGCGCATCGGCGCGCGGATCGCCGCCAGGCCGTCGAGAAACGGCAGCCTCTCCATGAGGTCCCACCCTAGTGATTGGCAGAACACAAAGATGCAGACCCTGTTCTTCATGACACCATCCTTCCGGCGCGTCGCCTTGGTGCTGTCCATCGCCGCCGGAGCCTGCACGGCAATCTCTCCGAATGCGGCAAGGCGATCATGCAGCATCGCCATCCGTTATATTCAACAAGATCAGGGGCTGAGATGTTCGGAGAATGCCGAGCGGAGGCGGGTGGCCGTGCGGACACGGGGATGTGCGGCCGGCCGGACACGGGGCTGTGTGCACACAGGGCTGTGATACATTAACGACCGCGCGTGCGGACTTAGTGCACGGCCTCATGAATACGGTGACATATTATTCCTATTCTTCTTCGATCAAGGCCCAAAGGATAGCAGTGCCATGACGTCATCCGTTGGGTGTGTAAGAGATTCGTGGGCATCCGCGTATAAAAGGTATACTCGAACGCGCAGCGGTCGCCGTCTGCATTCTTCATCCATTCTTCATTCAACTCCGAATAAGGCCTGAAGGGCCGGAGTGCCGTACAGCCCAGTCCGTGGGCTGGGGGAAATGCGCCGCCCACCCCAGAGTCGAGCCCTGTAAGGGCGGCCTTACGTATACCCAGCACACAGCCGTATACTCCGCCCTTACAGGGCTTGGCTTCTTGCCGCACCGACTACCCAGGGCGTTGCCCTGGGCTGTATGGAACCTCGGCCCTTCAGACCTTTGACAGGAGGGGAATAAGAAAAATGATGTCAATGCATTCGTGGGACACCGCGTCTATGCACGTGAGCTTCGTGGGCCCCCGGTATCTATGCATATGAGCTTGCCTGGCATCGGCCCGGCAAGCTGTGTGGAGCCCACGAATCGTTTACAGACCCGACATCCGCCGGGACCGAAAAAATCGTTGCCGCATTTGCCCATGATGATATAATAGGATTGACTCGAGCATCCATTGGCTGAAAGGGCGAGGAATGCGAATCTTCATCTTCGTGCTTGCTGTGTGCATGGCGCCGCCGGCATATGCAGCCGACAACAGGCCGTTCTACGAGGCTATCCTGCCGGCAAACAGCATCGCCGTGCTGTCGGCGTCAGACCCCGCGGCAATGGCCGACGCCGCCGGCAGGTCCGCGCTGGGGCAGATGATCGGCTCCAATGAGCACGTTGCGTCTGCGCTCGCCAACGCAATGCAGCGCCTGCAGTTGCTGGCGGCCCTGGCCACGGGCCTGCCAAAGGAGCAAAGCGAAGCCCTGCTGAAAGGCGGCTGCGCGATTGCGCTTCTGCCGCAGGCCGATGATTCGGCCGGCAAGCACCTGCCGCTCCTCGTTTGCATCGATGTTTCTTCTTTCACTGCCGAGAGCCGTGCCACGCTCGAGAAATCGCTGCTGTCGTCGATCGAGCTTATTCTGAAGGCGCCGCCCGAGCCGCTGGGCAAGCGGGCCTACGCCATCCGCCTGGGCGAGGAGGAATTTGCCATCTCTTTTGGCTCCAATACGCTCGTGGCCGGCTTCAAATCCGAGGTGACGAATTTCACAAAAGGTCCCAAGCTGGCCGAGAGTCCGCTGTTTGCGAAGGTCTGCGAAAAGGTCGGCACCGGCAAGGGCATCAGCGGCTATGTGAATATCGCAGCGCTGATCGAGGAGCTGGACCGGCAGCGGCCCGACATCGAGCGCCGCGAGAACCTCCAGCGGCTGAGGGCCGACAGCTTTTCGGCGTTTGGATTCAGAACCAGCATCACCGCCACCGGCGAGATGATCGACCGCCTCTTCCTTGTTTCCAGCGATCGCCGGAAATCATGGCTGCACGTGCTACCGAGCGCCCGCCGGCCGCTGCAGGCGGCCCGCTTCGTTCCGCCGCAATTCGATGTGCTGATCGCGGCCGACATCGGCCCCGGCGACAGGGTTTGGGACGCGCTGCGGCAGGCCGTTGACGAGCTGTGGGGGGCAGCCGGCCTGGAGGATTTCGACAATCGCAACGAGGGCTTCGAGGGCCCGTTTGGCATAAACCTGCGCGACGATTTCCTTGCATGCTTCGACGGCGAGATATTCATCGCGGCTGATCTCGAAAAGCTTGGCGACACCATGGCTGGCGGCGGAGGGCTGATGCAGTTGCCGATGCTTATCGGGTTCCGCGCCAGGAATCAGCAGGTGATCGCGAGTGCGCTCGACCGTGTGCTTGAGTCGGACGTGGTGTGGGGGCAGCTTGGCGTGGAAAAGAGGCCGCAGGTGCGCGGCAAAGACAAGCTGGTGAAACTCGTCAGCCCGTTCGAGTCGGGCCTGTCGTACGGCTATGCCTTTGTCGACGATTATTTCCTATTCTCGCCGTCTTCCGATATTCTCGACCACGCGGTCGACGCGTACCGCAGCGGCCGGAGCCTTGCGGCGGATGCCGGCCTAGCGAAGCTGAAGGGCAGGATGCCCGAGAATGCCAACCTCGAATGTTTCGTGCGTACCTCGGTGCTTTGCCGCGAACTGGCCAACGCGTATCGGCCGCATGTCGATGCAGGCATCCAACCGGTGCTGAAGGGCCTTGCGGCAGGTGCAGGGAAGCTTGCCGACTCGATGGCCTGCGTGGTGATCGGCGACGACGGCATCTCGTGCACGGCCCGCTCGCCGATGGGCCTGGCCCTGGCAGCGATCTCGCTGAATGTGGCGAGAGATGCAGCCGTGCGAATGAGGGTGCATCAAACAAGACAGGCGTTTGCGGCTGTCTCGGCGGCCCTTGCGGAGTATTTCGAGGAAACCAAACAATACCCGCAGCACCTCGAGGTGCTTGTGCCGGATTTTCTGGCCGAAGTGCCCGAAGACCCCTTTGGCGAGTGGGGTTTGCCGATCCGCTACCAGTTCATCAGCAGGCCCGCAGGCGACGGCACCATCGCATACGGTTACGTGCTGGCGTCGAACGGGCCCGACGGCAAGCTTGATTTCAACCTCGCAAACTTCGATCCGCTCGAATGGGCGGCCAAGCTGACATCCGGCGATCAGCCTGCAATAAACGAGGTGAAAGCCATGCTCTACCAGTTCCGCGCCGGCCTTCATCAGGACGAGGCGGAGCTTTACGACGAAGGCGATATCGTGGAGGTTTTCTCGCCCAAGCTTGGGAAAGAGGGGACAAGAAAATGAAAAGGACCATTCTGCTTCCCATCATTCTCCTTGCACTTGCAGCGCCGGCCGCGGCAAAAGATCAGAAAGTGAAGATAACGTCTACGCCGCCGGGCGCGATGGTTTTCATAGATGGCGTCTACGCGGGCACCGCGCCCCTCAGTAAAGCGCTCGCTCCGGGAACCTATCGCCTGAAGCTGGTGAGGAAAGGTTTCAGCGATTGGACAACCGCGGTGAAGGTGCCGTTGGAGAAGCCCGCGATCGATGTTGCCCTGCAGCCGCTGAAGAAAGGCACCATCCACGTCACCTCCGAGCCCAGCAAAGGCACCGTTTTCCTCGACGGCCGCGAAATGGGCGATACGCCCTTGCTCATCGAAGACCTGCCCGACGACGTATACGAGCTGCGCGTGCAGAAGCAGGGCTATGAGAACTCGCAGCAGTCGGTGGAAATCATCGACGGCAAAGACGTGGAGGTGGCCGTTACGCTGAAGTCGCGGATGGAGGAATATTGCCTGGGCAAGCTTCAGAAGAACCCGGACGATCTGGCCACGCACACGGAGCTCGGGCATTACTACCTGCTTGAAGGCAAGTGGGGCTCTGCCCGCGACATCATGAAGAAGGGCGTGCTTGTGGCAGCCCGCAGCACCGGGCGCAACAACGATGTCATGCGCTTCTATCAGGAATTGACCAAGCAGTTCACCGGCCAGTTCCAGTTCACCGACGATCTTGCAGCCTTCCGCGAGAGCTTCGGCGACGTAATCGAGTATGCCATCGAGTTTGGCCCCGGCAAGAGCCAGCACACGCAGAGGCTGGTGTCGTTGTATGCATCCATGGGCCGCGTGGAAGCCATGGTGAAACTGGCCGACAGAATGCACGCCAGCGAACCGACTCGGGGCGTCTATAAGGAGCTATCGAGAGTGTACCTCGAAAGCGGCATGACCCAGGCGGCCATCAGGATGCTCGCACGCGCACTCGAGGTCAAAGATGAATTCGACACGCGCGTTTCGCTTGGCAGCGCCTATCAGCGGCTCTACAAGTATGACGAAGCCCTCGAGCAATACCAGCAGGCCGAGAAGCTGGAAGCCACGCCCAGGCAAAAGGCCGATCTCATGATCTTCCTCGCAAGGCTCTACGCAAGAAAGGGCATGCACAACAAAGCCATCGAATGCCTCGATGCCGCAATCGAGCACCAGCCAAGCGGGGTGAATACCTCCGCGTGGACGTCCTTGAGAATCAACACGCTTGTGGAGGCCGGAAGGTGCGACGATGCACGCAAGGTGGCGGATGAACAGCTCAAGCGGGCAGTGTCGACGCGCGACAGGAGGGAAGCACAGTCCAACCTGTTGCTCATCAACACGCACTGCAAAGACAAAGAGCCGGAAGTAAAATGAAGCGACTTCCGCTCCTCCTATTGATTCTTCTGCTTTGCCATGCAAGCGCCCAAGACACGGACACCGCCGCCCCGCACGAGAGCGAACTGCTGGTCCTCGAGCAGGCGGCTGCCGCCGATCCTGAAGACGCGTTAGCGGCGCTCGATCTGGCTCGCGCATACCGCCGGCTTGGCCGCGACAAGCAGGCCGAAAGCATCTATGCGCGGATCATCGCAGGCGGCGGAGGCATCACGCCGGAAAACCGCGCCGACGCGTTCAACAGCCTTGGCTTTCTCTGCCAATCCCGCAAAGACTACGCCGGCGCGATCGAGCTATACCGCAAGGCAATCGAGTTGCGCCCAGATTGGAGCCGGCCGCTGCTGCACATCGGCACCTGCCAGATGGACCAGGGAAAGCTGGTTGACGCAGAGGATACGCTGAAGGCTGCGATCAAGCTGGACAAAGCCGACGCCTCGGCGCGGAATGCTTTGGGGATCGTCTATTACCGCCTGAAAAAGCCCGAAGCCGCGGAACGCGAATACCGCGCCGCGGCGGTGCTGAAGCCCGGCTGGATCGCGCCGCACTGGAACCTCGTGCTGCTATATGACTCGCAGGGCCAATACCGCGAGTCTGATCGCTGCCTCGATGCCATCCTTCGCATAGACCCCGCGCATTTCGGCGCGCTTTACCAGCGAGTGCAGCACCTCGTGGGCAGGCGCGACTACGGCATGGCCGAGAGCTATGCCCGAAAGCTGGTGTCGCTGCACGCGGGCAGCGCCGAATCGCACGAGGCATTGGGAATGGTGCTGTGGAGCCGCGAGAAGATGGAGGCAGCCGAGGAATCGTTTCGCAGGGCGATGAAGGCCGACCCGAATTACGCCGGCGGCTGCCTGGGAATGGGGCACGTGAGGTATCACCAGCGGCGGTTTGGGGAGGCGGAGGAATTTTATCGCAGGGCCATAGAGCTTGATCCTGCGCTCGACGATCCAAAGCTGGGGTACGAATCGGCCAGGCGTGCTCGCGAGCGTGAGAAGACAGGCGGGGGCTGCTCGGCAGCCCCCGCATTCGCGCAGGCATCTCCGCTTGGGCTTCTACCGTATCTGGCCGTGATTCTCACTGCCCTGTTTGTCAGAAGAAGGGTGTGACAGATACTTGGTCATGCTCACGGAGTTGCCTTTTTCATTGTAGGTCACGTCGTCCATCAGGGTGCGCATCAGCACCATTCCGCGGCCGCGGTCGCGAAACGGGTCGGCCGCGAGATCGGCGGCCATTTTCGGATCGAAGCCTTCCCCCTCATCGGTGATGCGCAGGTGCACGGCGCTTTTGGTGGCCGCGCATTCTGCGGTTGCACATTTCGACGCATCCGATCTGTTACCGTGTTCCACGGCGTTGGCCAGGGCCTCATTGAAGGCCACCTGCAGGTCGAACCGCTGGGCCTGTTCGAGCTGCAGCCCTTCGAGGAACGCGGCAAAACGGCGGCCGGCTTCCGACATGCTGGCCTCGCTGCTGGGCACTTGGATCAGTGTTCGCACGGCTTGTTCTTTTGCCGCTTTCACGGCCTCAACAGTGGAGCCCTCGGCGGCGGCCAGCGTGGCCGACGAGTTTGCCTCCAGCGGCGAGATGTCGAAGAACTTGTCGAGGCCGGTTACGGCCAGCACCTTCTGCGCCTGCCCCTGGAGGTGTGCAAGCTTCAGGTTTCCGCCGGAGCGTCGCACCTTCTCGAGCGCGCTCACTAGAGCGCCGATGCCGGGCGAGCCCAGGTAGTTCAGGTCGCCCATGTCGATCAGGAAATCGCGCTTGCCTTCGTTAACGGAGCGCGAGATGTTGTCGCGCAGCTTTTCGGCGTCGGCGTTCTGGGCCATCTCGCCGGCCAGTTTTACCAGGCAAAGGGCGCCTTGTTCGCGTGTCAAAACTTCCATACTACAAGCTCCTGTCAGCTTCCGACAGTTCCACGAGTTTCTCTGCGGGGTTGGCAAGGTTGTAGCGTCGTATCTTGTCGTACAGCGTGCTGCGGTCGATGCCGAGTATCTGGGCGGTGCGCACCTTGTGCCATCCCGTGTAGTCCAGCACTCTCTGAATGTGCCTCTTCTCGATCGTTGCCAGCGGCAGCACGTCGTTATCCTGGAGTGCGGGTTTCTTCTCCCTGGTGGCACGCTGGATGCTCTTGGGCAGGTGGTCCTTGAGGATCATCTCGCCTTTTGCGAGCACCGCGCTCCTGCCGATCACGGTCTGCAGCTCGGTTACGTTTCCGGGCCACGCGTAGCGGACGAGTGCGTTCATCGCCTCGTCCGAGATATTGTTAAGCGGTTTGTGCAGGGAGCGCCCGAATTCATCGATGTACTTGTGCACGAGCAGGGGAATGTCGTCCTTGCGGTGGCGCAGCGAAGATATGAACAGCGTGTTTACGGCGAGTGCGTCGTGAAGGTCATGGCGGAATCGGCGGTCTTCAACGGCAGGGCGAAGGTCTTCGGAGGTTGACGCGATCACGCGGCAGTCGAACGCCACGTTCTCGCCCGAGTCGAGTGCGAGCCTGCCGGATTGCATTGCTCGAGCGATTCGTGCCTGCACGGGCAGCGGCAGGGCGCCCACTTCCTGAAGAAAGAGTGTGCCGCCCGCGCACTTCTTCATCAGGGGCGCGAGGCCGGCATCGATCTGCCCGCCAAACATTGCGCCTTCCAGCAACGCAGCCGCCGCGTATGGGCAGTCCAGCGCCACAAAAGGTTTGCCGGCTCGCGGGCCGGCGTTGTGGATGGCGGCGGCAAGAATATCCTTCTCGGTTCCAGGCTCCCCGATTATCAAGGCGCCCTGGTCCACGGCAGCGGCATGCTCGGCCAGCTTTCTTGCGGCCAGCACGTTGGGGTT
This sequence comes from Planctomycetota bacterium, assembly GCA_035527355.1. Lineage (GTDB taxonomy): Bacteria > Planctomycetota > PUPC01 > JABMSA01 > JABMSA01 > DATLAR01. The sequence continues at coordinate 4,052 of DATLAR010000265.1, read as the reverse complement.
CCTGGTGGTAATATCACTGAAAGAGCAGGTTTCCAGTTTTCTGCTTACCACGCGGCCTCCTCCCGAAAATGCGACACCACACTTCGCCGGGGCTGGAATCCACCGCCCCATCAATCTCATTTACATTCTCGGCTTGCGATCATGAGAGTACAGAAACAAACGTTGATGAAGTTTTTTGGCTGTGTAGGTTTTAGTCGCTGATTTTGCGCGGGCGGGAATTCAGCTCTTCAGGAAGATGCCGTTCTCGCGGAGGTGGTTGAGCACCCTTTTGGTCGTGATCCGTGTTTTGAGCACGGCCACCGTGGGGGATAGGCGACGCAGGATGTGAGGCTTGACCAGCGCGTCTTCCATCATGACGTCAAGTGTGTGCGGTTCCCTCGCCTCCAGCACAATCGCGTGAAAGCTGTGAGTCACGTGCACCTTTGCCGCCCAATCCCTCAGGGAATATTCCACGTTCTGCGGAATCGCCGTGCGCGAGTGCGCGGCCAGGAATGAAAGCATGTCGTCGGCTGTCATGCCGAATAGCACGGCCGACTGCACGTCCTTTGGCGTAATCCGGTAATGGTAGGTCTGGTCGGCCTTGCGGTGTGTGGCAAACTTCGACAGCACATTGACTACGCGCCACGCCGGCCCGTGGCGAAACACGATCAGCTCGAAGTCGGGGTTGACGATCACGATCTTTTCGTGTTCGGGAGGGCATGGCGGCAGCTTCCGGCCCAAGACTGCTGCGCCCAATTCGGTAAGTCTCACCTCGTGCAGCTCTTGGGAGTAAAACGTGTCGGCCAGCCCGTAGTAACTCAGCACATGCAGCCATAGCACTACTTTGTGCCTGAGGCCATCCATGCTGCCGCAGGCTTCCAGGCTCTCGGCCGCCTGCGGATTTGCGGCAATCTCGTTCAGCAGTGTGAGGATCAGGCATGCCATCATTTCACCGGCGTAGGTATGCTTGCCAGTGGGCAGGCTGGAAAGCTCGTTTAGCAGCGTGTCCCAAATATGCGGCACCATGCCATGGAGCATTGACGGGACTGTGTCTATGATCGCATGCAACTGCTCTTCGGGCGGCATCAGAAACCATTTGCCCGCCTGTTCTGTTGGCACCAGCTCGCCGTCACGCTCGTGCAGCAGGTGCATACGCGCCATCAGGGCCATGTATTCCTCGGCCAGGTCCTCCACGTCTCCGTTGAAGGCGGCTTCGTCAATGGAAGATGCGAGGCGCCGAATCGAACTGCGGTATATTTCGCCGTCCTGCTTCACACGGGCGCCTTCGGTGGCAAGCTGGCCGAGCATCGAGTTCATTTCGCCCAGAGCTACCGAGGCGCGCTCGATCCTGCCCTCGATCTTCACAGGTGCGGCTGTTGCGGTAGACAGCATCGCCCTCGAGACATCCGTGAAAACCAGCCCCATCGGATGATTGAGGAAGTACACCGGCAGCTCGGTTACTGTGCCCAGCAGCAGTTTCTCGAGCTTGGAGCGTGTTTCGGAAACGGAGCGCGAGGCGGGAGCTTTGAGCTCGATGATCCCGCCATTGCGGGATATGCCCAGAAGCAGCATCTCCTGCATAGCGTTTGGCAGCTTGGCGAGCCGCCCGCGTACCTGCTTCGGGTCGATGAGCAGGCGGTAGTCTTTTTCGCGAGAGCCATCGCGCTCAGCGCTTTGCAGCAGTGGAGCCACCAGCGCCTCGTATGGCTGGGGTGGAAGCGAGTGGAGGAAGGCGGAAAGCGAAATGATCTCCGGCAACGGGCGGGTGTCGATCTCGAGCGCCGCGGTGAGGATGGGCTTGAGGTCTTCGGGAATCACCACCTGCGGGTTGCGCTCGAGCACCTGGAAGCGCTGCACGCTTAAGAAGCGGTCGATCAGCCCTGCCTTCTCCAGATCGTCGTAGAAAGCCAGTTGCTCGCCTATTCGCAGGTCTGATGAAGTGCCTTTGATGATGTTGCGCAGCAGCGACTGGCTTGCCGGTTTCAGCGACTGCAGCCTCTTCTGTACTACTTCCTTGTCGAGCATCAGGCTGCGCAGCTCGCGGATCAGCTCCATTTTCGAATACCACGGCTGCTCTTTTCTCGACCAGAAGCTGAGCAGCCGCTGCAAGCTGTAAACGCTTTTCGAGTTCAGGAACTGGTCAATGCTGAGCTTTGCCGGCTCCTTGGAATTGTTCGATTTGGGCATCGCGTATCTCGTATGAATAGCCCTGTTCGGTGAGGAAAAGCTGCCGGTTTGCCGAGAATTCCTGGTCGCGCGTGTCGCGCGTGATCAGCGAATAGAAGTATGCCATAGTGCCTTCCTTCTTTGGCCGCAGGATTCTCCCGAGCCGCTGGGCTTCCTCCTGGCGGCTGCCGAACGTGCCTGAAACCTGGATCGCCACGTTTGCGTCGGGCAGGTCTACAGCGAAGTTGCCAACCTTCGACACTACCAGCACCTTGATCTCGTGCTCGCGGAATTTCCTGTAAAGCTCTTCGCGCCGCCGGTTGGGGGTGGTGCCGGTTATGATGGGCGCGTCAAATTCCTTTGCGATCTGCTTCACCTGCGAAATGTACTGCCCGATTATCAGCACCAGATCGTCGGGATGCTCCTGGATGAGCCTCCTGGCCACCTCGATCTTCAGCGGGTTTTCCGACGCCAGCCTGAATTTCGACCGGCCATCGGCCGTGGCGTACGTTACGCGCATGTCCGACGGCAGCGGCACCCGGATTTCGATGCATTTCGCCGTTGCGATCCATCCCTGCTTTTCCAGCACTTTCCATGGCACGTCGTAGCGCTTGGGCCCGATCAGGCTGAACACGTCGTCTTCCTTGTGATCTTCGCGTACCAGCGTGGCCGTGAGGCCCAGCCGCCGGCATGCCTGTATCTCGGCCGTTATGCGGAACACGGGCGCCGGCAGCAGGTGCACCTCGTCGTATATGATCAGCCCCCAGTTGCGCTTGTTGAAGATCTCGAAGTGCGGATACTCATCCGTCTTGCGCTTTCGGTAGGTGAGCATCTGGTAGGTGGTGAGCGTAACCTCCTTGGGCTCTTTTTTCACACTGCTGTATTCGCCGATCTGGTGCTCTCTCAGCGTTGTCTTGTCCAGCAGCTCGCGCGACCATTGGTTCAGCGCCGTGAGGCTGGTGCATATTACCAGTGTATTGGTCTGCACTCTAGACATCACCGCCATGCCCACCACGGTTTTGCCGGCGCCGCATGGTAGCACGATCACACCGCTGCCGCCACGGGTCGAGCCGCCGGCGTGGAATACGTCGGCCGCCTCCTGCTGGTAATGCCGCAGGTGAAACGGGTGGCCGGCCACGGTAACCTCGGCCATCCCCATCGGCAGGGGGTCGCCCTCCACGTAGCCCGCGAGGTCCTCCACCGGATACCCGATGCGGATCAGCGCCTGCTTCACGTGCCCGCGCATCCGCGGATTCACCAGCGCCTTGTCCGGCCCGATAAGCTCCAGCAGGTACTGCCGCACGCTCTTGCTGTTCCAAACCTCGGTAATCACCACCGGGTCTTCCGAAAACAGCACCAGTTTGTCGTCAACGCGAAGCAGCTTCAGCAGACCGTAGCGCGCGATATATGAATGGACTTCCTGGCGGATGTTCTGTGGAACGGGATACTTGCCGAACTCCTCGAGTGCGGCGATGATCTCGGCGGCCTCCATTCCCGCGGCGGCGGCATTCCACAGCGACAGCGGAGTGAGGCGGTAGGTGTGTATGTGCTCGGGGCTTTTTTCAATTTCAGCGAACCGCGCCACGTGGTCGCGGGCTTCCTCATACCGCGAGCTGTTTACCTCGAGCAGGATCGTGCGATCGCTCTGGACGATCAACGGATTATCGAATGACGGCATTTTGCTCCCCTCTGAAGATCAACCAAACAATCCATTTTACCACATGCAAACGGGCATTCAAACAGAAAACTTGCCCCAATATCCGTCAGGGTCCGTAAACGATTTGTGGGCTCCACACAGCTTGCCGGGCCGATGCCAGGCAAGCTCATATGCATAGATACCGGGGGCCCACGAAGCTCACGTGCATAGACGCGGTGTCCCACGAATGCATTGACATCATTTTTCTTAT
>DATLAR010000264.1:0-2189 GCA_035527355.1 Planctomycetota bacterium | reverse complement strand
TCATTCCGCGAAGAAGCGCATCGATGCCTTCTTGAATTCCTCGGTGGAAAACAGCACGTCGTGATCGGAAATGGCAAGCTCCCGTGCAAGGGCCGCCGCCTGCCGGCGCACGTGTTCTTTCGATGTGCTGTGCATCATCGCGAACAGGTTATAGCTCCAGCCGGGGGCCGGCGGGCGGCTGTAGCAGTGCGAGACCATCTCGCATTCCGCGAGGCGGCGCCCTGCTTCGTCAAGCCTTTCAGCCGGCGTGTTGAACACGCACATTCCGTTTGCCACATAGCCCAGGCGTTGGTGCCGCACCACGGCGCCGAACCGGCGAATAACACCGCTAGCGACCCACTCCCGAATCCTTTCCACTACATCGGCCGGCGTGCGGCCCCACGCCAGAGCGATGGCGTCAAACGGCCGCTCCACTACGGGCAGGCTTTCCTGCAGCAGGCGGACCAGGTGCCTGTCGTGCTCGCCGAGGATTGCCGGTGCCTGCGAGGGCACGCCCGATTGCCGCGTGTGCGCCGTGCCGGTTCCCAGTGCAAAATTCACGGCGATTCTGTAAACAGCGACAGCCGGCAGGCTGTAGATATCGGCGATGCCGGTGCGTTTGCGAATACTGGCGAGCGTGTTGTCGATTTCCTCCTTCGAGCGGGCAGTGAGGGTGAACCAGAGATTGTAGTCGTGCTCGCGGCGGTAATTGTGTGTTACACCGGGCAGTTCATTCACCAGCAGGGCAACGTCGAGCAGGCGGTCTGCGGGCACGCGCGCGGCCACGAGCGTGGAGCTGTAGCCGAGGCGCTGCGTATCGAAAACGGGGCCGATACGTCGTATGATGCCGGAATCCTGAAGCTGCTGAACGCGGGCGAGCATCTCGCCGGCGGGCAGGTTCAGTTGCCGGGCGAGTGCGGAAAACGGCTGCTCGTCGGGCGGCAGGCCGGCCTGAATGGACGACAGAATCGCGGTGTCGATGGCGTCCATTTCACTTTGCGGGTGCGGCTTGGCCTTGGGCTGGTGCACGCAGAACGGCTCTTCGGCGGGTTGGTTCTCCCAGCCGATGAGGCGTGGCAGGTGGGTTGGAGCTTTGTTTGAGCCCTGCGGGTGGTTCACGTGTCCCCCCCGCCCGAGATTTCCTCGTCGGTGAGGTAGCAGGCGGGGTCGGGCGCCCAGAGGTTGCCGGTGGCGGCTTCGGCCCGCACTCGGAAGTTTCCGCCGCACGCATCGAGGAAGCGGCAGCGCGTGCAGCGTCCGGTGAGGTGCGGCCGCTTGTCTTTCAGCTTGGCCATCAGCGGGTTCGAGAGGTCGCTCCATATTTGTGAAAACGGCCGCTCGGCCACATTGCCAAACGACTCGTGCCGCCAGAACTGGTCGGCGTGCACCGAGCCGTCCCACGAGACGCAGCCGATGCCGTTGCCAGACGAGTTGCCGCCGTTCATCAGGAGCAGATCGAGCACCTTTGGCGCGCGCGGGCTGCTTTCGCGCAACAGCCTCAGATACAGGTATGGGCCATCGGCGTGATTGTCGACCGTGAGCACCTCCACCGGTTGCCCATTGCTGTGCAGGCGGCGGGTGTGATCGATGATCGTATCGACCAGCTTCCGCGTGGTGGTGTGATCGGTGTCTTCGTTTATGAGCTTGGTGCCCCGGCCGGCGTAAACGAGATGGTAAAAGCAAACGCGCGGGATATTCTCGTTTTCGAGCAGGGAAAACATCGCGGGTATTTCGCCGGCGTTGCGCTTGCTGATGGTGAACCGCAGGCCCACCTTGATGCCGGCGCAAATGCAATTGCGGATGCCGGCGAGGGCCATACTGAAGGCGCCGGCGATGCCGCGAAAGCTGTCGTTCACCTGCTCGGTGCCGTCGAGCGAAATGCCAACGTAACTCAGGCCGGCGTCGCGGAGCCTTTCAGCGGTGCGTTGATCGATGAGCGTGCCGTTTGTGGAAATCACGGCGCGCATGCCCAGTGTCACGGCGCGATTGGCGAGCTCGAAGAGGTCCGGCCTCATCAGCGGTTCTCCGCCGGAGAACAGCAGCACCGGCGCGCCGAATTCGGCAAGGTCTTCTATCAGGGCGGTTCCCTGCCCGGTGGTAAGCTCGCCGGCGTAGTGCTTATCGGCCGAGTGCGCGTAGCAATGCACGCAGCGAAGGTTGCAGCGGCGGGTGCAATTCCACACCACCACCGGTTTCTTGTCCGCCGAAAA
>DATLAR010000263.1:0-11538 GCA_035527355.1 Planctomycetota bacterium | reverse complement strand
CTGAATTCCATGAAATGCTCGCCGGTGCGGCCCAGGCGGTAGCACGCGGTGCAGAAGCTGGGAACGTAGCCGTCTTCGATCAGCTCGCGCATCACGACGTCGAGCGGGCGGATATCGCCCAGCTCGAATTGTTCGCGTTCGGTGCGCTGCGTTGTACTGTCGCCGGCCTCGGTGTATCCGCCGAGCTCGATACGGCTGCCGGCGTCGATCTGCGACACGCCGAAGGCCATCAGCTCGCGCCGCAGCTCGGGCCGCTCGCGTGCGGTGAGGATCAGGCCGGTGTATGGCACGGCGAGGCGCAGCACGGCGATCACTCGTTTGAATTCTTCGTCCGATACCTTCCACGTGGCGTCGATATTCACGCCGAGGGCCGGCTGCAGCCGCGGGAAACTGATTGTGTGGCAGCCCACGCCGAATCGCTGCTGCAGGTGAAGGGCGTGGCTTACGAGGCCCAGCACCTCGAAGCGCCAGTCGTAGAGGCCGAAGAGCGCCCCGATGCCGACATCGTCGATGCCGCCCTCCATCGCGCGGTCGAGGCCGTCGAGCCGGTAGAGGTAATCGCCTTTGCGGGTGCCGGCGGGGTGCACGCTTGCGTAGGTTTCGTGGTGGTAGGTTTCCTGGAAAATCTGATAGGTGCCGATGCCGGCGGCCTTGACGGTGCGGTATCCGGCGGCGTCCAGCGGTGCGGCGTTGATGTTTACGCGGCGGATCGAGCCGCGGCCCACGCGGGTGTCGTATATAGTTTGCACGCACCGGGCGATGAATTCGGCGTCATAGTCGGTGTGCTCACCGAAGACGAGTATCAGCCGCTTGTGGCCTGCGCTCTCGAGCCTTTCCACCTGCCGCACCACCTCGCTCAGCTCGAGCGTGCGGCGGACGGCATCCTTGTTGGAGCGTTTGAAGCCGCAGTACTGGCAGTCGTTTACGCAATGGTTGCCGATATAGAGCGGGGCGAAAAGCACGATGCGGTTGCCGTAGACGTTTCTTTTCAGCTCGCGGGCGGCCTCGAAGATTTCATCGACAAGCTTGGGGGCGTCGGCCTTCAGCAGTGCGGCGGTTTCGGCGGCGCTCAGCGGCTGCTTTGCGAGGCTCTTGGCGATCACGTCGCGCACGCGGGCGGCGTCGGGCCGGGGGCCGTCGAGCAGCGACGCGAGCCGGGCGTCGTCGATGAAGTCTTTCGCGCTATTGCTGAGCTTCATTGAAGGCATTGCGCACATTTGCGGCTATTCCTGTATCGTGCGAACCTGCCGGCCGGCAGGCTCTTGTGTTCTGGCATCGCCGCGTCCGGTTCCAACGGTGCGGCCGATCGATTCGATCCTCTGGCGGAGGCAGCAGTGGCACTGGCCGGCAGTTTCGCGGATGCAGGCCTTCGCGGGGTAGATTTCGTAGAGCGCGCGGTATTTGACGGGTGTCAGGTTTGGCATTAGCACGTTTGCGCCGCGCGCGAGGCCGAGCTCGCGGCCCTGTTCGAGGTTGATCGTGGCCAGTGCGGTGGTGCTCGGGATATTTGCCCGCGGCCGCGCGAGCCTTGCCAGCGCCAGCACCTTGTATGTCATCTCCTCGGTCGCGGGCACCTGGCGCTGCGGGCTGCCCGGTTGCCGTGCGAGCGGCGTATCGGGGTGGGGGATGTATGGCCCCACGCCGATCATGTCCAGCTCGAGGATCGAAAACATTTCGATGTCCTGCGCGAGCGTGTCGTAGGTTTGGCCGGGGATGCCGATCATCACGCCGCTGCCCACCTCGTAGCCAAGCTCGTGAAGCCGGCGGAGGATGGCGAACCTGTCGGATCGCTTGCCGGGCAGATCGGGATGAATCGTAGCGTAAAGCTCGGGGTCGGACGTTTCGAACCGCAGCAGGTAGCGGTCGGCGCCGGCCTTGCGCCACGCCAGAAGGTCGGCGTCGGGCCGTTCGCCGAGGCTGAGCGTAACCGCAAGCGGCGTTTCGGCCTTGATGCGGCTTACGACACCGGCCAGCCAATCGGTGCCGATTCCGTAGTCTTCGCCCGATTGCAGCACCACGGTGCCATAGCCGAAGCTTACCGCCTGCCGGGCACAGTGCATTATCTCGTTTTCGGTCATGCGGTAGCGGGTGATTTTGGCGTTGCCGGCGCGAATGCCGCAGTACCAGCACAAACGGGCGCAGATGTTCGATATCTCGATGAGGCCGCGCAGGTGCACGGCATCGCCCACGTTCAGCCGGCGGACGTCGTCGGCCCGCTGCCAGAGCTCGCCGAGCCGCGACTCGTCGTCTTCGAAAAGCCAGCGGAGTATCCTGGCGCGATCCAGTGTTTTCGGTTCGTTCATTTGCATTTCACAGAATAGCGGCGAGGCCCTGGTTGCCGGCTACGATTGCTTGAGCACCACGGTAAACGTGCTGCCTGCATCGGGCTGACTGCTGACGGAAATGTCGCCGCCGTAGAGCGTAGCGAGTTTTCTGACGATAGACAGCCCAAGCCCGCTGCCGAGGATATTCTTGGTTTTTTCGTTTCTGATGCGAACGAAGTCGCTGAACAGTCTTGCGGTCTCTTGCGGCGACATTCCGATGCCGGTGTCGTCCACGCTGATGACGAGATCGCCTTTCTGGCCATCGTTGCGAATGCGCACGTAAACGCGGCCGCCGTCGCGGTTGTATTTGATCGCGTTTGACACGAGGTTGTTGAGGATGATCTCGATCTCGCTTCGGTCGGCGTTGAACGAGATGGGCGCCGTGGCTTCGAGTGCGAGGGTAATATTTTGCATGGCGGCCTCGGCGGTATTGTTGCTGAGAACGGCATGCGCGGCGTCGATGATGTCGACACTGGTGAGTTCGCGCTGCTTCTGGCCGGACTCGATGCGCGTGAGGTCGAGCAGGTCGGCGATCATTTTTCGCATGCCCGAAATACGGATGAGGCTGCGGTCGATGATCCTTTCGTACACCGCGTGGTCGTCGCCGGCCGAGCGATCCTTCACGATGTTCAGGTAGCCCTCGACGGCCCCGAGGGGGGCTTTGAGTTCGTGTGCGAGCACGGAGATGAACTCGAAGCGAACCTGGCGTTTTTCCTGTGCAAACTTGCGAGCCTGCTTTGCGAGAACGAGGCGGCCGGCGGCCTTGCGCACGGTGCTGCGAAGCTCGTCGGGGGTGAAGGGCTTTGCAAGGAAATCATATGCGCCGCGTTTGACGGCGCTGACGGCGGTTTCGAGCGAGGCGTACGCGGTGACCATTATGGTGAGCATCTCGCCGGTTGTGCCGTCGGCGGTTCCGCCGGCGCCCACGCGATCTAGCACCTCCAGGCCGCTCATGTTCGGCAGTTTGTAGTCGAGCAGGAGAATGTCGGGGCGGGCCTCGGCGATCATGTCCAGTGCGGTTTCGGCGCTGTCGGCCTGTTCAACGGCGAAACGCACCTCGCCGTTGACATCGGGCAGGCTGATGGCGAAATCGCGCAATGCCCGGGCGATGCCGAGGCGCATCCCGAGCTCGTCGTCTACAACGAGGATTCTCAGTGTGTCTGCCATGCCATTCTCCATTGGGCGTCGGGGCGCAGCCAGTGCTACTCTTTGAGGAGCCTCTTGATCTCGCGCTGGAGCTGCTCGAAGCGCACGGGTTTCGCGAGCAGGCCGTCAGCTTTCACCCACGAGCGTTCCTCGTCGGTTGCGGCGTCGAAGTCGAGGCCGGTTTCGCTGGCCACGGCGGTAACGAGCAACACGGGGATCGCCTGGTCGATTTTCTTGATGTGGTAGCACAGTGCGAAACCGCCGTCGGCTTCCTCGAGCATGAGGTCGACGAGGGCGAGGTCGGGCTTCTGGTTTTCGAGTGCCTTTTTCGCGGCGGCGAGGCCGTCGGCCGGCACTACACGGTAGCCGGCGGCTTCCAGTTGCATCTGCATCTGCGCGAGGTAATCGGGGTCGTCGTCTACGATCAGAATTGTTTTTGCCATCTCGGTTTCCAGTTTAAGGTTTTCGCAGCTATTCTTGCTGTCCCTTTCTTGGAAGGGTAACGGTGAAGGTGGTTCCGGTTGGGCCGGCCGCCGGGTTGGAGTTGGACTCGACGGAGATGTCGCCCTGGTGCATCTTAACGACACCATAGGTGACAGAGAGGCCGAGGCCGGTGCCCGTGCCGATGTGTTTTGTGGTGAAAAACGGCTCGAAAATCTTCGAGAGGTTTTCCTTGGGAATTCCAATGCCGGTGTCGATCACGCTCACGCGGATGGAGGTGTCGTTGCCGCCGGTGCGCATGGTGAGCGTGCCGCCGTTGGGCATGGCAGCCTGTGCGTTGCTCACGAGGTTTGTGAGCACCTGGGCGATCTGGTCGCGGTCGATCTCGGCGGCGAGGCTGCCGTTTTCGTGCTCGATGCGCACATCGATGTTGTCGGGCATGTGCACTGCCTTCATTGCGCGGTCGACGAGCTCGCGGAGGTCGGTGGTTTGCAGCACCACTTTGTTTTGCCGTGCAAAGTGCAGCAGCCCGGAGACGATGCGCTTGCAGCGGTCGGCCTGTTCCACGATCATGGAAAGGTCTTCCTGCATCTTGGGGTCTTTGCCGTATTCATCGAGCAGCAGGTGCGCGTAGATGAGCACCACGCCCAGGGGGTTGTTCACCTCGTGTGCGATGCCGGCGGCTAGCTGGCCCATGCTGGCGAGTTTTTCCGACTGCATCAGCGCCTGCTGAGCGTTCTCGAGCTGCTCGCTGGATATTGCAAGCTCGGTGTACGCGTTGCGAAGCTGCTCGATGGTGTATGGCAGGCACATTTCGTTTTCGGCCAGGCCCTTGTAAATCGCGATCGCGTGCTCGCGGCAGGTGTCGTAGCCGCAGGCTCCGCAGTTCAGCTCGTCTTCGGGTTTCAGCTTGCCCATTCGAGCGAGGATCATTGCCAGTTCGTTGTCGCCGGGCACGGGGATTCGCTGGTCGTTTGCGGCGAAGGTTCTGGAGAGATCGAGGTCGCCGAAGCTTTGGACGCCGGCGGCCCACTGCTGCGTGTCCAGCGAATTCATGCGGTCTCTGACGTAGCGGCTTACGCTGGATCGCCGCGCGTAAAGATGGCCGCCTTTGCTCATGCCGGGGCCCATGATGCAGCCGTTGCAGCAGAGCACTTCGAGCAGGCCGGAGTCGAGCATGCCCGCGCCAAACTCCTCGACCGCCTCCACGAAATTGGTGCGGCCGTCGGCTGCGATCACTTTGCCGGCCACCAGGTCCTCCTGGATGTCGGCCGCCTGCAGCAGGCCGCGGCTCACCGAGAACAGCGAGCCGTATCCGGCGCGCGGCGGATCGAAATCGACGGGCACCGCCGTTTTGGGCGTGATGCCTCTGGCGGCGAGCATGTCGCGAAGCTCGAGGAAGGTGATTGCGGCATCCACGTCGCCAACGATGCTGGCAGCGGCCGCTTCCTTCTTTTTCGCGATGCAAGGGCCGATGAAGACGACCTTGGCATCATTGCCGTGCAGCCGCCGCACCACGCGTGCCATGGCCACCATCGGCGAGACGATGGGCGCCAGCGACGGCACAAGCTCGGGCTGATACTGCTCCACGTATTCCACGAGCGCGGGGCAGCTCGTGGCGATGTAGCGGCTGTTGCTGTTCTCAGTGAGCAGCCGGCGGTAGCGTTCGGCCACGAGATCGGCCCCAAAGCCCACTTCGTATACGTGGCGGAATCCGAGCTGCCGGATCATTCCGGCAAAGCGTTCGGGGGCAACGCCGGTGAACTCGGCCGGAAAACTGGGCGCCACGCAGGCAGCCGCCGTGCCGCCGCCAGCAAGCAGCAGGTTCACCGCGTCGATCGAGCCGAGCGCCTCCTTGGCGTGCTGGCTGCACACCTTCACGCAGTTGCCGCAGCAGATGCATCGCTCGCTCATGACCTCGGCCTGGCCCTCGACGATTCGGATGGCCTTGGCCGGACACTCGCGCACGCACGTATAGCAGACGCGGCAGCGCTCCTTGATCGTTTTGATAAAAGTTGTGCTTTGCTGGCTTTCCATTTGTTACAGAATGGCCTCTCGCTTCGCGTATTTTGTGTGAAGCAGGTGATGGCTCTTCTCGCCTAGCGGCTTGCCGAGGAATTCCTTGTAGAGCCGCTGGACGAATTCGTTCTTGTGCGACACGCGCTGCACGCCGTCGCGGTCGATGTCGTACAGCGCCTGCATTCTGCGGCGGACGGCATCGGTGTTTGTGCCCAGGGGCTGGCCGCCGCCGGCGATGCAGCCGCCGGGGCAGGTCATCACTTCGATGAAGTGGAGGTCCTTGCGGCCAGCGCGTATGGAATCGAGGAGGTTTGCGGCGTTTTTGAGGCCGCTGACGACGGCGACACCGACCTCGAGGTCGCCGATTCTCACGCGGGCTTCTTTCACGCCTTCAAGGCCGCGCAGCGGCTGAACTTTCAGCTCGGCGAGTTCCTCGCCGGTGAGCAGGTAATGTGCCGTGCGAACGGCGGCCTCCATGACGCCGCCGGTGGCGCCGAAGAGCTTGCCGGCGGTGCTGTGCTCGCCGAAGGGCGTGTCGGCTGCGTCGGGCGCGAGAGCGTTCACGTCGAGCCCCTGCCGGCGGATCAACCTGCCCAGCTCGCGCGTAGTGAGCACGGCGTCGATGTCGGGCAGGCCGTTTTGGGTCATTTCGGGCCGCTCGGCCTCAAACTTCTTGGCGGTGCAGGGCATGATGCTCACGCTGAAGATGTTCCTGGGGTCGATGCCTTCGCGGCCTGCGTAGAAACTCTTTATGATCGCGCCCAGCATCTGCTGCGGGCTCTTGCACGTCGAGAGGTTGGGAATGAAATCGGGATGGAATTCCTCGACGAATTTTATCCAGCCGGGCGAGCAACTGGTGAACATCGGCAGCACGCCGCCGTTTGCCACGCGGTGCGCCAGCTCGGTGGCCTCTTCCATGATCGTCAGGTCGGCGCTGAAGCTCGTGTCGAATACGCGGTCGAAACCCATCTGCCGCAGTGCGGTTGTCATCATGCCGCACACGTCGGTGCCGGGCTTGATGCCAAGCTCTTCGCCCAGGGTTACCGACACGGCCGGCGCGTGCTGCACCACTACGATCTTGTTGTGATCGTTGATGGCTTCGGTAACTTCCTTGATGTGGCTTTGCTCGCGCAGGGCGCCGGTGGGGCAGATCATCACGCACTGGCCGCAATTGATGCAGCTCGAGACGTTCAGCCCCTCGTCGAAGGCCGTTCCCACGCGCGACTTGCAGCCGCGATTGATGAAGTCGATAGCCGACACGCCCTGGATTTCCTCGCAGACCCGCACGCACTTGCCGCACAGGATGCACTTTGAGGGATCGCGCACGAGCGAAGCGCTCGACGTGTCCATCTTCGATTCGGTCTTCGCGCCGGCGTAGCGGCGGTCGCGAACGCCCAGCTCGCCCGCGAGCTCCTGCAATTGGCAAGAGCCGTTGCGCACGCAGTAGAGGCAGTCGTCGGGGTGGCCGGCAAGGAGCAGCTCGACGATGGTTTTGCGCGCCCTGACGACTCTGGGCGAGTGTGTCTGGATTTTCATGCCCTCGGCCACGGGAAAGGCGCAGCTAGGCAGGAGGCTGCGCTGGCCGTCCACTTCCACCACGCACATGCGGCAGGCGCCGGATGGCAGGAGGTTTTCCATGTGGCAAAGGGTGGGCACCTTGATGCCGGCCCGCTTGAGGGCGGTGAGTATGGTCTCACCGCGTTTTGCTTCTATCGTTCTGTTGTTAACCTGTATGTTCATCGGTTTCTAATCCCACCTATTCAGCGATGACGGCATTGAATCGACACGTGGCTACACAGGTCCCGCAGCCGATGCACTTGTCCGGGATGATGTAATGGGGGCTCTTTGCGGTGCCCATTATGGCATCGGCGGGGCACTTCTTTGCGCACGCGGTGCAGCCCTTGCACTTTGCGGCATCGATGCGGTACGACAGCAGCTCCTTGCACACGCCGGCGCGGCACTTGCGCTCGTAGATGTGCTCTTCGTATTCGCTGCGGAACCATTTCAGCGTGCTGAGGATCGGATTAGGTGCGGTTTGGCCCAGGCCGCAGAGGCTGGTATCTTTGATCACCTCGGCGAGGCGGTTTAAGTACATCACGCCCTGGAATCGTTCGAGCGCCTCGATGCCGGTTTCGTTGCGGCGTCCGCGCGTTATTCGCTGGAGGATTTCGAGCATACGCCTTGTGCCTTCGCGGCAGGGTATGCACTTGCCGCAGCTCTCACGCTGGATGAAATCCATGAAGAACTTGGCGATGTCGACCATGCAGGTGTCTTCGTCCATAATCACCAGGCCGCCCGAGCCCATGATTGCGCCGGCGGTTTTCAGCGACTCGTAATCGACCTCGATATCGACGTGCTGCTCGGGTATGCAGCCGCCGGACGGCCCTCCGATCTGCGCGGCCTTGAATGCCTTGCCGTTCGGCACGCCGCCGCCGATGTCGAAGATGATCTGCCGCATCTTCGTGCCCATGGCCACCTCCACGAGGCCGGTGCGGGCCACCTTGCCGGAGAGCGCGAAGACTTTGGTGCCCTTGCTCGCGGCGGTGCCCACTGCGCTGAACCACGCGTCGCCGTTGCTGACGATTCCGGGCAGATTTGCCAGCGTTTCAACGTTGTTGATCACCGTGGGCTTGTCGAACAGCCCGCGCACGGCCGGGAAAGGCGGCCTGGGCCGCGGCATACCGCGCTTGCCCTCGATGCTGTGGATGAGGGCGGTTTCCTCGCCGCAAACGAACGCGCCGGCGCCCATCTTGATCACCACGTCGAGGCTGAAGCCGCTGTCGAAGATGTTCTGTCCCAGCAGGCCATACTGTTTTGCCTCGGCGATGGCGGCGGCGATGCGTTTCACGGCCAGGGGATACTCGGCGCGGATATAAACGTATGCCTTTGTGGCGCCGATGCCGTATGCGGCGATGGCCATGCCCTCGAGCACGCGGTGCGGGTCGCCCTCGATCACCGCGCGGTCCATAAACGCGCCCGGGTCGCCTTCGTCTGCATTGCACACGAGGTATTTCTGCTCGCCCGGCGCGTTGAGAGCAAATTTCCACTTGGTGCCGGTGTTGAAGCCGGCCCCGCCGCGCCCGCGCAGGCCGCTGTTTTCCACCAGCGTGCAAAGCTCGGGGCGGGTGATGTCTTTGATCGCCTTCGTAAACGCGCGGTATCCGCCGTGCGCGATGTATTCGTCGATCTGCGACGGGTCGATCACGCCCACGTTCTGCAGCACCCATCGTTTCTGAGGTGCAAAGAACGGATGCTCGTCGAGGAAGGGCACATCGGGCCACGGGGCCGCCTCGCTGCTGCGAAACTGTCCGAGGACGGGCGCCGCCTTGCGGGCTTGCGCCATATTGCCGGCCATCGCGGCCGTCAGCAGGCCGCTCACCTTCTCGCCTGAAACCTTCTCGAACGACACCCGCGTGTGGCCGGGAAGCTGCACGTCGAGGATCGGCTCGGCCACGCAAAGGCCGATGCAGCCCACTTCGATGATCCGGGCGTCGATCTTGTTGGCTGCGAGATACTGTTTCATCGCGGCGAGTGTTTTGCCCGCGCCCGCGCCGAGGCCGCAGGTGCCGGTGCCTACATAAAGCACCGGCTTCTCGGGCGCCTCGCGGCGCAGCCGTGCGGCCTGCTCTGTGCGTGCTTTGCTGCATGCGTCGTTCTTGTGGCAGAAAGGCCCATCCAGCAAGCATGGCACCCTGCTGGGGCAGAGGTGGTCATGGCCGTGTCGACAGCGATCACAGCATTTGAAGTCAGACAGTCTTGCCATCGTTGTCGGCCTTTCTATACGAATTGATTATTTCCCTGACGCTGTCGGCGGCGACGCCCGCGAAGAACTCGCCGTTGACGTTGATCGCCGGAGCCAGCCCGCAAGCGCCCATGCAAGCCACCACTTCGAGGCTGAAGAGGCCATCGCGCGTGGTTTGCCCGGCCTTGATGCCGAGCGCCAGCTCGATAGCCTCGAGCACCGCGGCCGAGCCTTTCACGTGGCAGGCCGTGCCGCGGCAGCACTGAATGTGATACTTTCCGTTGGGCTGGAAGCGAAATTGGTTGTAAAAGGTGGCCACGCCGAAAACCTTGCTTGCGGGCAGCCCCAGGTGCCGCCCCACGCGTATCACGGCCTGGCGCGACAGAAATCCCTGCTGCTCCTGGACTTCCTGGAGGATCGGGATCAGCACGTCGCGCTTGCCGTTCTGATACTTGCTCAAGATGAGCTCGATATCGGTTTTACTCACTTCGCAATTTCCTTTAGCTTCAGACTCTGACGCGCAAAGAAAGCTACTTTTTCCAACGACATTGTCATGTCGATATCTTCAACGTAAACACCCGGCGGCACCCTCAGCGGCGACGGCGCGAAATTCAGCAGGCCGGTTACGCCCGCGTGCACCAGCGCATCGGTAACCGCCTGCGCCTCCGACGACGGCACGGTGATGATGGCGATCTTGATGCCCAGGTCGCGCACTACCTCGGGCATTTCGGCCGTGGAGTGGCAGCGGCAGCCGTGGATCACGCGATTGACTTTCGCCGGATCGCTATCGAAAGCGGCCACGATCGACAGCCTGGGGCGGCGGCCTGTGAAGTAGGCCATGATGGCGCGGCCGAGGTTTCCGATGCCCACGAGCGCCACGCCCTGGCCTTCGGGGGCGTCGAGCGACTCGCCGATGCTCTCGACCAGTGCCCGCACATCATAGCCGCGGGTGGGGCTGCCGGAATATCCCACGGCCATCATGTCGCGGCGCACCTGTGCGGCGGTTACGCCGGCCATTTTGGCGAGCTCGTGGGAATAAACGTTTTTGACGCCGCTTGCAACGAGTCCGTTCAGAAGCCGCCTGTACAAGCTCAGTCGCCCGATTGTCTTATGCATCTTGTTCACGTGAATTTGCGGAATATCTGTACCGGTGAAAAACCTCACGCTGTTATATTATTCACAGTTTACCATATCGGGCGGCATTTGTCAAGGGGGGAACTTGTAATTCTTCGCATGCGGTTTGCCCCGATTCGGGGGCCTGCCGTGGGCACACGCCGGGGCTGGAGTGTGTAAGAGGTTATGTTCCGCCCAAAGCCTGAAGCCTGCAATCATTCCGGCAGCGGCGGGGGGATGTATGGCGGCGGGGCGTCTTTCGGGCGGCCGAAGATTACCGACGACGGATGGCGGGCGAGGAAGTCGCTGAGCGACCGCACCTGTTCGGCGGCCGCCGCAAGGCTTGGCAGCACCTTCTCCAGCTCGCGTGTGCTCGAGTGCAGCCCGCGCACCGCTTCTCGCGTTTGCGCGGCAAATTGCTCGTCCTTCAGCAGCGTCGACAGCAGCCCGCGCTCCTTCTCGAGTATCTGGTTCAATTGTGTTGCAAGCTGCCCGAATTCCTCGGCCGTATTGTTCACGCTTGTCAGCGTCTGCTCCAGCTTCTCCGCCGAAATTCCCTTGTCGAGCGAAGAGATTACGCTGTCGGCTTTATCGAGCATCGATTTCACCTGCTCGCCCTCCACTAACTTCTGGATGGAGGAAAGCAGTTCCTGCATCTTTTTCAGCGACTCCCGCGTCTGGTCGGCCAGCCCCTTGGACCTGTCGGCCACCTCTGACAAGTTTGCGACGGCCGACTTCAGATCGCGCTGAAAC
>DATLAR010000262.1:0-4215 GCA_035527355.1 Planctomycetota bacterium | reverse complement strand
CGCACGAGCGATTCCTCGCCCGGCCCGGCCGACAGCATCACGTCGATATGCCTTTCCTGGAGCATCTTCACCAGCTCCACGTATTTTTCGGCGGGCCATTGTTTGAATGAACCGAACCTGCTGACGCCGGGATGGATGAGTGCAAAACCGCCATGGAAACCGGCCTGCGCCAGCAGCGCGCTCACGGTGCCCCTGGCGTCTTCGGGCGGCTCGGGGATCACGCCGCGAGCCTGATCGGCCGGCACGCCCAGCCGCGACAGCAGGTGCAGGCCGCGGTCGATCTTGTGGATTGCGGGGTCGATTGCGCGCACGGGGCAGTTCAGCAGCAGATGGCTGTGCTCGCGGCTGCATGGCGGCCCGAAGCCGGCTATTCGGCGGGCGCCGGAAAGCCGGGCGACAATTGCGCTGCGCAGGTTGCCCTGCAGGTCGATCGCCCAGTCAAAGTGCATTGATCTCAGCTCGCGGCGCAGTTTCAGCAGCGTGCGGCCGGCGCGGATGACGTGGCCGGATTTCACGTCTCTCTGTACGCTTTTGCGCGGCACTATCAGAAGCTCGTCGAGCTGCGGGTGGTTCTTGAGCAAGCCGGCGGCGGCTTCCTCGACCGCCCAGGCGATGAATGCTTTCGGCAGATGACGGCGCAGCGCATCGAGCGCCGGCAGAGCGTAAACAACATCACCCAGTGCGCTGAGCCTTATCAGCAGGATGCGGTCGGCAGGTTTCAGGCGCTCTGCATTCAACGTCAGGAATCCCAAAGCAAGTGTTGAACCACAAAGGAAGCCGGCATTCGTGGTTGATTATCGGAACAGCCGCCACCAGAGCGAATGCCGTGCGGCGTGGCGTTTGCAGCTCGTGATGAAAGCGGCGGTGTCGCCGAAGAGCGCGTTGCCGCAGCGATAGGCGGCGAGAAATCGCTGCCGCTCCAGATCATCAATGGCATTGGGTTGCGTTTTCATCACGGATCGGTTGAGCCGGCGCAGGTTGTCGGCACGCATCGGCTCGGCGAGGCCGGCCGGACATATTCGCGACTTGTCGAGGTCGATGAAGAACAGTTCGATGCTGCTGCCTCGGCGGACGAGGATGTTTTTGGCCTGCAAATCTGCATGGTAGAGGCCGGCGTCGTGCATTGTGCAGATCGCCCGGCCGGCGGCATCGATGATCCGGCGCTTTTCGGCGGCAGCCTCGGGCGTGGGCGCCGCCGGCAGGCTGCGGAGGTATTCGCCGACGTCGATGGCCTCCTCGATCTCCTCGGTGGCCAGCCAGCACAGCCAGAACGGCGCCCGCCGTTCGACGATGGCCCCGGCGGCGCTGCAAACGGGCACGCCGCGGGCGGCGGCTTCGCGGCACAGGCGGAGCTCGTCGATCGGCCTGCGCGGCGTGAGATAGCGGTCGCGGTTGATCAGGCGCAGCAGCCCGCCGCGATGGCATTTGCGGATCAGCAGATTTCCGTCAGGCGTAGCGAGGCGGCAGATGGTGCCTCGGCCGTGTGCGGCGGCGGGCAGGGCTTCAAGCTCGGCGGCGGCGAGCGGTTCGAGGTATTGCGGCAGCGCCACGATATAACGGCGGCCGGCGCGCCGGGCCTGGAATCCGTCTGGTATCATTCGGGCAAAGTCCACGTTCGCTTTTCCTTTCGCTGCCAGTATAGCCCGGCCCGCGGGCAAAATCAAATCAAATCGGATGAGCGCCCCGGGAAAACAGCTTGTTTTTTGCGTCGGCGCTGGCTATAATTTTCTTTTTCCTGTGGAGCATTTTATTCCCGTCAAAGCACATGAAGGAGCCGATATGCCTTTGACACCAATGAGGCAAATCCTCGACGAAGCCAAGAAGATTGGCTATGGTGTTGGCGCGTACAACGTCAACAATATGGAACAGATCCAGGCGATAATGAAGGCGGCCAAAGACACACAGTCGCCCGTTATCCTCCAGGCCAGCCGCGGCGCCCTCGAATACACCAGCATGGTTTACCTCAAGCACCTCATGCTTGCAGCGGTTGAGGAAAACCCCGACATCCCGCTGGCTATGCACCTCGACCACGGCCCCAACCTCGAGGTCTGCAAGGAAGCCATCGCTCTGGGATTCACCTCCGTGATGATCGACGGTTCGATCGACTACGACGTGAAGGACGCCAAGGGCAAGCATCCGGCCCGCACCTTTG
Organism: Planctomycetota bacterium; assembly: GCA_035527355.1. Taxonomy (GTDB): domain Bacteria; phylum Planctomycetota; class PUPC01; order JABMSA01; family JABMSA01; genus DATLAR01. The sequence continues at coordinate 2,063 of DATLAR010000262.1, read as the reverse complement.
AAGACAACATCCGCGTGACCAAAGAGGTGGTAGATTTCGCGCACACGCTCGGCGTGAGCGTCGAAGGCGAGCTCGGCACGCTTGGCGGCATCGAAGAAGACACCGTTGCGTCGGAGGTGCTGCTCACCGATCCCGAGCAGGCGGTCGAGTTTGTTCAGAAGACCGGCGTGGATGCCCTCGCACTGGCCATAGGCACATCGCACGGCGCGTATAAATTCAAACACGAGCCGAAGCTCGCGATGGATTTGATCGACGGCGTGCGCAAGAACGTGCCGAAGACCGCCCTCGTCATGCACGGCTCGTCGAGCGTGCCGGCCGAGCTGGTAGACCAGGTGAACAAGTATGGCGGCAAGCTCGACAAGACGATGGGCGTGCCGATCCCGAGCATCCAGGAAGCCATCAAGCGCGGCGTAACCAAGATCAACGTTGACACCGACGGCCGCCTGGCCTACACCGGCGCCCTCAGGAAATTCCTGGCCGAAAACCCGAAGGAATTCGATCAGCGCAAATACCTCGGATACGGCCGCACTGCGATCTACAACGTTATCAAGAGCAAGATGATAGATTTCGGCACGGCCAACCACGCCAAAGACTACAAGCCGATGAGTCTGGCAGACATGAAGAAATTCTACGGCAGGTAATCGGCGGCGTCCAAGCTGCAAGAATAACGGAAACCGCGACCGCGTGGTTTCCGTTACTCATTTCAAGCAGATTCGATCTTGATTAAAGGACAGGATTATGTTATCCTCATGCACACGTTGAATTCATAGACGTCATGTCGTGGGCGCAATTTCATGAAAGGAATATGTATGATGAAGTCTGTCATCGTTTGGCTGGGAGTATTGGCGGTGTGTTCAAGTGTTGCGTTCGCAGGCGAGGCCACCGAGGTGGCACCAGCAAAGGCACCGGCAAAGGCAGCGGCAAAGGCACCGGCAAAGGCAGCGGCAAAGGCAGCGGCAAAGGCAGCGGAAGAGGCACCAGAAAAGGCACCCACCAAGCCGGTGCGGCCCGCCGAGGCCGTTTCCGTTCGACCGCCGATGCCAATGCAGATGAGCTACGGCGGCAGAAGCGAATGCAGTGCCCTCCAGGTGGCGATGAGCCTGCTCACGTTGGAAGCGCAGGAGATGCAGGAAACCAATGCGCTGGTCGAAGGGTACAACCAGGATTACGCGCAAGAGATGAAGAAAGTGAAGATCGCTCTTGAAGAGAAATACACCGCCGAGGTAAAGGCCGGCCTTGATGCCGACAAGCAGAAGCAGCTCGAAGAGCTGCTGGCCGTCGAGAAGGCATATACCGACGCCTTGATCGAGGGCGACGACGAGTTCAGGGCAACGCTGCAGGGCCTTTTCTACCCGAATCCCAAGGACGATAATGAGAAGGCAAGAAACGAAATGATGCTCAGGCATCTGCCGGCAGACCAGAACCAGCTCGTCAACCGCTTCATCGACTCCACGCCGGGCCTGCGCGCGAAGCTCAGGGAGCCGCTACTGAAGTTTCAGACAAGCCAGAGCCAGATATACAAGCAGGAGCGCGATTACACCAATCCTGCTTCCATCGCCGAGCGCGAAAAGGAACTGAAGGAGGCAAATGCCGCCCTTGCCGCCGAAATGCTGGCCGCACTGGGCGCTGAAGAGAAGGGCGTTTTTCAGCAGGCTCTCGACGCCCAGGCGAAGTGGCTTGAGGCGCAAGCAGCCGGCGAGGCCGCCTATATCAAGGCAGCCGAAACCATCGCAGGCGCCAACAAGCGTCCTATTATCCAGTCTCGCCAGAGGCAGTTGCTGTATATGCGGGCGAGGTAAGAGCCCCCTGAGGAAACTTGAAAAGAACGAGGCGGAAATCGCGAGTGCGCGGTTTCCGCCTTTATTCATGTCTTCATGCGGCCGAGCCGATCCAACTATCTCGGCTGCGGCTGCTGTGCAACAGCATAGGGCGTTTTGGGAATAGCGGCCGGCCGGAATTCGGGGCTTTCCCTCGAGCCGGCGTTGCTGCAGGAAACTCTCACCTTTGCCACCATTATGCCGTTGTTATGAGTCCACAGGGCCAGCCTGTTGCCTGCCAGCGGC
>DATLAR010000261.1:0-6530 GCA_035527355.1 Planctomycetota bacterium | reverse complement strand
TGTGCCGTTGGCAGGCGCGAAAGCACGGACGGCAGGCGCAAGAGGCACAGGCGGCAACGTTTACCGATCCGTCACCGTCCCCTTCACCATCCCCACGATAGCAGCCCGCACCACGTCGGGCAGCCGCTCCCAGGCCCCCACCACAAGCTGCAAGTCCACCGGCAGAGGCTCCGCCATTGTGCTCTGGTTGTGCTCTGGGCGCCCTGATTGTGCTCTGGTTGTGCTCTGAAACTGGCCGCAAGACGGCGGGGGGACGCTTGGTTCTGTCCCTTGTTCGGCAGGGGATGTTTCGAGATTCCCTTGACTGTGGCCGACTTCTGACATGGAAAGACCGGCAGGGGACTTATCTTGTCCGCTGCCGGTCTTCTGCGATTTGGTGGAGGATACGGGATTCGAACCCGTGACCTCTTGGCTGCCAGCCAAGCGCTCTCCCAGTTGAGCTAATCCCCCTTTGATTCCACGAGTTATTATAGCAATTGAATCGGATGGTGTCAACAGGGTTTTCGGATTTGCCGGTTTCGGATTTGCCGGTTTCTCAGAACTGGCTTGTGAATGCCTGGTGCGCCGCGCGTTGCCGATCACAGCTTTTTCGGGAGGCGTATCAGCCCCCTGCGACGGTTGTTGACGCCGGGCGAGAGCCGCACTGCGAGGAAATGGTTGCGCCCGATGTGCATTTCCCTCACAATGAGCATCCGCGAGCTAAACCCATCCAAGGCCCAGGGCATGTCTTTGTCTTCGATCAGGAGGATATGGCCGGGGTGACGGGCGGCATAGTTGCTGATGTCCTCGTCGTCGGTAATCACTTCAACCGGGAATCCGCCGTAAAAAGATAGAACAGACGACTCGTTGTGCAGCACGGGAAAGGGGCGGAGACACGCGAGCACCTCGCCGAGCTTGATTTGCGAGGCGAGCCAGTGTGCGGGTTCCTTTGCCGAGATTGATTGATCCAGCAGCGGGCAAAACCATCCCAGGCCGATCACGCACATGGCGGCGGAGACTATTGGCATTGTGTAAAGGGCTTGCACGGCATGGCGCCTGCACAGCCACACGATCATTGCGGCGCCGCCGGCCAGGCATGTTAGCGAGAGGAGCACGATGGGGATGCTGATTCCGTGCGATTCGGGAAACCGCGTGCGAAGGTTTGACAGGAAAAGCGGCAGGACGCAGCCGATGCCGGCAAATGCGCAGGCGATTGGCAGGAGCGCTGCGCGGAAGATTCGCACTTCGCGTGCCGTTGCTCGGGCGGTCAGGTCGGCGATCAGGTGCCCCATCAGCATTGCCGCCGCCGGATACAGCGGCAGCAGATACACCTGCCTCTTTGATCTCGACAGGTTGAAGAAAATGAAGATGACCGCGAGCCAGAGAAGAACGAAGGCAACCGAACGGTCGCCTTTGCGGCTTGCCTTCCAAGCGAACGGGATGGCGAATACGAGGAAGATCGACCACGGGGCCAGGTCGATCCAGACATTAGTGATGTAGTAGTACCACGGCTGCAAGTGCGAAAAACCGGTGAGGAACCGGCTGATGTTTTGCCTGAAGATGAAATAGATGAGGTTGGACTGGCCGGCTTGTGCCGCGTAGATCGCGGCCCATATGCAGAACACGCCCACGCCCGCCGCGCCAATGACCAGCAGCCGCCGCAGAGAGCGGTATTCCTTGTGGAGCAGATGGTCGGCGGCGATGATGGCAAATGGCAGCACGATGCCGGCCGGGCCCTTGGTAAGCGCGGCCAGGCCCGAAAGCAGCCCCGTTCCGCACAGCAGCAGCAGTCTTGCGCGGCGTGATCCGGTGCTGCGGACGTGGTCGTAGCAGAACAGCGATGCCGCAATGAGGAGCGCAAACAGCATGTCCACGTGCATGTTCACGGCCTGCCACACGAACTGCGTGGCGGTGCCAAGGACGACAACGCTCCAGAAGGCGGTGCGCTCGCCAAAGCGGCGTTTCGCAAACAGCGCGCTGATCACCAGGAGCGCCACGGCCGACATCAGCGTGGGCAGGCGCAGCGCTACTTCGCTGAGGCCAAACAGCCGTCCCATTGCGGCCGCCGCCCAGAAGAACAGCGGCGGGTAATCGGCAAATGTTCCGTTGTACAGTTGAAGTCTTATCCAATCGCCCGAACGGAGCATCAGGCGGGTGATCTCGGCCATATCGGGCTCGTCGGGATACCAGAAATCGCGCTGGATAGTGGTGGAGAAAAGCATCACCGACAATGCAGCGATAACGATTATGGTATGCTTGAAGGACATAGTTTCCTTTTTCTCTTGTGCCGTGCCGGCGTTGGTGTGCCGAGGGCGCCGGTTGGGATTATCGGCATGAAATGCAGGGAGCCTTCCTTTCTTTCGGGCCGATACGTAATTCTATCGTTTGCGCGCTCCGAAAACAAGCCTGTATTGCAGGGGCGAAGGGATGCCTCGCCCTGTGGCCGCCCGCCGGGTGGGCGCCGCCGGCTGGGCGCCCTTGCCTTGTACCTGGCCGACAACGAAGCGGCTGCGGAGCAACTTCGCACATGGCGCACGGGCACCGATTCGCCATCCGGTGCGGCCGCGCCGGCCGGGGCCGTGGGAAAGCGGATTTTTGCTTGACATACCTGAATAATGTGCTATTATGCAGATAGCGGGGCACCTGCAGGAAGAGGAGTTTCCCGGGCTTCTCCTCTTGTCCGTTGCACGTATCGCCTGCATTCCGGTGCGCCTGCCGTCACAATAAACATAACTACGCCTTGCTGCCGGGGCATCCCCGCGCCGCAATCAGGCCGCGCCATGCCGGTTGACCGTTGGCATCTACGCCTCCGGAAGCTCCAGCGCAAACACCATCACCGTCAGCGGCAATACCCGTCTACTCAAACTCGAACTATGGCATCTACGGCTCAATGTACACGCTCATCAGCGGAAACGTGGCCCACAGCCATACGCAATCGGGGGGCATCGGCATCTACGGCTGCGACTGGGCCGTGGTAACCGGCAACAGGGCCTTCAACAACACGAACATAGGCATCTCAATAGCAGGCAATACGGGCTACTACCGCTTCCCCCGCGCCTCGGGCAACATCGCATACTCCAACGGCACGGGCATCCTCGCTTCCGCCTTCATCGAGCTTGCAAACAACATTTGTTATGCAAACAGCACCAGCGGGATCACCTTGGCAGGTCAGATTGTCTCCAGCTATCGGCCGTCGCACATCCGCAACAACACCATCCACCAGCCCGCCGGCACGGGAATCCTGCTGCTCAGCGACGCGAAAGACGTTGCGCTGCGGAATAACATAATCAGTGCAGGCGGCGCCCACGCCATCAAAGTGACCAGCGACGCGCCAACCGGCGCTCCGTCCCGCTGTCATGTATTGATATCAGATTGTGTGTTGGAATCGAGGGTGCTATGGCGGCATTACGGGCGACACGTCCCACAGCAGGGCGATGCCGTCACCGCTGCCGGTAAGGATCTTCGTGCCGTCCGGCGAGAAAGCGACAGAGTAGAAGATCGTTCCCTCCCTGCTGACGGTGCGGATGCAAGCGCCCGTGGCGGCATCCCATAGCCGGGCGGTGCCATCTCCGCTTCCGGTAAGCACCCTCCTGCCGTCCGCAGAGAACGCGACGGACCATATGACGTTCGTGTGCCCGTCGAATGCCCGGATGTGCTCGCCCGTGGCAACATCCCAAAGCATGACGGCCCCATCGTCAATTCCGGTAAGCACATTCGTGCCGTCAGGCGAAAAGGCAACAGAGAGAATGGCCTTCCCGTTCGCGGCATACGTGCGGATTTGAGTGCCTGTGGCGGCATCCCAGAGCCAGGCGGTTCCGTCCACACTTCCGGTAAGCACCTTCGTGCCGTCCGGAGAATATGCGACGGACCATATGGCGTGCGTGTGCCCAACGAATCTACGAATGCGAGCACCCGTGGCGGCATCCCATAGCCGGGCTGTCTTATCCCAGCTTCCGGTGAGCACTTTCGTGCCGTCCGGCGAGAACGCGACGGAAGAGACGTCGTCAGTGTGCCCCGTGAAAGTGCAGATCTGCGCACCTGTGGCGGCATCTAACAGCCGAGGGATCTTAACCCCGCTGCAAAACACCTTCATGCCGTCGGGCGAGAAGGCGATGGAAGTGTTCAAAGCCTTGTGCGAAGTGAATGTACGCATGTTCGCTCCTGAGGCGGCATTCCACAGCCTGGCTGTATTGCCCCCACCAGTGAGCAGCTTTGTGCCGTCAGGCGAAAAGACAGCAGTGATAAGGTTATCATTAGCGGCGAAGATGAGGATGTGCTCACCCGTTTCGGCATTCCACAGCCGCACTGAATGGTCCGAGCTACCCGTGAGCACGTTTGTGCCGTTGGGCGAGTAGGCAACCGAATGGACATAACGCGTGTGCCCGGTGAATGTGCAGATGAAAGCGCCCGTGGCGGCATCCCATTGCCGGGCAGTCTTGTCAAAGCTACCGGTCAAAACCTTCCTGCCATCAGGCGAGAAGGCAATCGAAGATACCCAGCCATTGTGTCCGCTGAATGTGTGAAGGCAAGCGCCCGTGGCCGCATCCCATAGCCGGGCTGTCTTGTCCCAGCTTCCAGTGAGCACTTTCGTGCCGTCGGGCGAGAAGGCCACGGAAGAGACCCAACCTGTGTGTCCGCTGAATGTGCGGATGCAAGCGCCCGTGGCGGCATTCCACAGCCGGGCGGTCATGTCCCAGCTTCCAGTGAGCACTTTCGTGCCGTCGGGCGAGAAGGCGACAGATTCAACATAGCCCTTGTGCCCGGTAAACCTGCGGATTCGCGCCCCTGTGGCAGCATTCCACAGCCGGGCGGTGTTGTCCGAGCCCCCGGTCAGCACTTTCGTACCATCGGGCGAGAAAGCAGCGGAAGCGACCCAGCCCTTGTGCCCGGCGAATGTGCGGATATGCACGCCCGTGGCCGCATCCCATAGCCGAGCGGTTCCGTCGTCGCTTCCCGTGACCACTCTTGTGCCGTCTGGCGAGAAGGCGATTGACTCGACATAGTCCGTGTGCCCGGTGAATGCTTGGACAATGTTTCCCGTCTGCACATCCCAGAGAAAAGCTCCGGCGATGCCGCAGGTGGCGATTTGCTTGCCGTCGGGCGAATACGCGGCTGCGTGCAGCGAAAAAAGACCAAACCTGCCGATTGGCTCGGTAATGACATCTTGAGCACCAAACGCGTGTGTGGCGGCTGGCAGGCACGAGAGCAAGACTGCAAGAATAACGAGCGTGTGTTTCAAGGCATTCCTCGTGAACTTGCCGTTCACTCAGGGGCGAATGGCGATCCTCCGGTAGCGATTACGCCTCTACATGGGATTATACAGCAGTTCTGCCTGAATGCAAGAACGAATTGGAGCCTTTGAGGAATGACCGCCGGTCGCCCGCCGCCGGGTACAAGGCAAGGGCGCCGGATTGCGGCGCCCTTGCTGTAACCTGTTTGGTTCTTCGGATGTGCTTTACGGGCACATCGTGTTGAGCCTGTTCCTCACGTAGATCAGGTCCAGGATGTTTATCCGGCCGTCGAGGTTCACGTCCGCCTTGATGTTGTCGCCGGTGCTCACCTCCGCGTTCAGCCGGTTGCGGATGAAAATGAGGTCGAGGATGTTCACGCGGCAGTCGCCGTTGGCGTCGCCGGGGATGGGCCAGAGCTGCGGCCAGTAGATCGGGGCCGAGGCGATCTCGTTGTTGGTGAGGATGATCTTGTAGTTCAGCCCGGCGGCGATGGGGAAGCCCACCGAGTGAGCGGTGCCGAGCGCGCCTTCAGGCACGGTGGCGGGCGTGGTGTCGCCGGTGACCTTGCTGAAGGTGAGCGAGCCTTCGGCCGGGATGTCGGTCGTCCAAGTCGCCGTGGCGGTGTCGTTGCCGTTGTCGTTGATGACGACATTGGATACGACGGGTGCGGCAGTGTTGTAGTACAATGAGGCCGACTTGCCGCTGACCTTGCCGATGGAGTCGATGATCCATGCGTAGAGCGTGACTTCGGCTCCGGATGCGGCCTGGATTTCATAGGTCGTCGGCGCGGCGGGCAGCCAATCTCCGGCCGGTTCGACATCGGTTTCGGTTATCAGCCAACCATCGATGGTTACGCCTTCGACGGTGGCGGTGATGATTTCGACGGCTACGGTTGCGTCGTTGGTGACGAGCGTGCTGCCTGAAGTGGCATCGCTGACGGTGAAGCTGACGATTGAGCCGCCGGTCGGGCCTTGGTATTCGTAGCAGCCGAGATCGACGGTCGGGACTTCGTCGCCGTTGCCGTCGATGATGCGCTCGGCGCCGTCGAGATCGACGGTATCACCGGCGCCGAGGAATGAGTTGTCGCCCGCGTCGATGGCGGGGCTGGCGTCGCCCAGGTGGGCGTCGGTTCCGGAATACCACTGGAAGGTGACCTTGAAGAAGGGCAGCGTGGCGGGATCCCACACGCCATCTTCGGCTTCGCTGGCCCAGAGCACTTCGCTGGTTGTCTTGTCAATGATCTGGAACGTGTCGATCTGCATGCAGGCGTCATCGTTGTTGAAGGTGAGTATGAAGCCACCTTCAGGCATGGATGCGGGG
>DATLAR010000260.1:0-11670 GCA_035527355.1 Planctomycetota bacterium | reverse complement strand
ATCCGTGATGCTGTCGCCCTGGAACAATACTACCGCCTTTTCTTCGATGATAGACATTCTGTTGCTTTCCTGTATGGAGGTGGAAGGCCTTACAGCTCGCATCCATCCAGCAGATGGCCGAGCTTTTCCTTTTTGGTTTTCAGATAGTGGCGGTTTGCCTGGTGCGGCGGGATCATGATCGGGATGCGCTCCACGATCTCGAGCCCGTAGCCCTGGATGCCTGCCACCTTGCGCGGGTTGTTGGTGAGTAGCCTGATCTTCTCGAGGCCGAGGTTCCGCAGTATTTGTGCGCCGATGCCGTAGTCGCGCAGGTCCGCCGCAAAGCCCAGCTTCTCGTTTGCCTGCACCGTGTCCAGCCCCTCGGTGTCCTGCAGGGCGTAGGCCTTCAGCTTGTTGATGAGGCCTATTCCGCGGCCCTCCTGCCGCATGTAAACCACCACCCCGCGCGGCTCCTTGGCCACCAGGTCCATTGCCGCGTGAAGCTGGTCGCCGCACTCGCAGCGTATCGAGCAGAGCACGTCGCCCGTGAGGCATTCCGAGTGGATGCGTACCAGCACCGGCTCGTGTATCTTTTCGTGCGCCGGGCCTATGTCGCCCGCCGTCAGCGCCAGGTTCAGTGTGTTGTCCATCTTCGACTGAAACGCGTGAAGCTGAAACTCGCCCCATTTCGTAGGCAGGTGCACCGACGCAACGTGCGCGATCAGTTCTTCCTTGCGCAAACGGTATGCTATGATGTCGGCTATCGTGCAAATCTTCAAGCCGTGCTTCTTGGCAAAAACTTCGAGCTGCGGCATTCTGGCCATTGTGCCGTCTTCGTTCAGGATCTCGCAGATGGTGCCCACGGGCTCCAGCCCCGCCATTCGGGCAAGGTCTACCGACGCCTCCGTATGGCCGGCACGCTTCAGCACGCCGCCCGGCTGCGCCACCACCGGAAAAATATGACCGGGCCGCACAAGGTCTTCGGCCATGCTCTTCGCGCCGGCAAGCACTTGCAGCGTCTTTGCACGGTCGTGCGCCGATATGCCCGTAGTGGTGCCGGCGGCGGCATCCACCGACACCGTAAACGCCGTGCGCATGCACTCGGCATTCTGTTCCACCATCGGCCCGAGCCTCAGGTGCGCGGCGCGCTCCGATGGGCAGGAGGCGCAGATCAGCCCGCGGCCCTCGCGTGTCATGAAATTCACCGATTCCGGCGTGGCGAAGCAGCACGCCATCACCAGGTCACCCTCGTTCTCCCGATCGGTGTCGTCGGTGATTATAACCATTCGGCCCTTGCGGATTTCCTCAAGAGCCTGTTCCACTGTGGCAAAAGGCATCGAATAGATCTCCTATGGCAGACTCGCCGCTTTCCATTATACCTGCAGCGGCCCGTCGGAGCAAGATTCTATTGGATTTTGCGCACTGCTTTAGCTATATTACAATCGGCATCCAAGCCTGCAGTTCCGCTTTTCCGGCGGCGCAGGCAGCAAGCGAAACGGAGATCAAAAGATGCTTTACTGCAAGCGCGCATTGTTCATTGTTCTTATCATCTGCTCGGCCGGCACCGCCGGATGCGCACGCTTCACTCTCTTCACCACCGCCCAGGAAATCGAAATTGGCGAGCAGGTGCAGCAGGAGGTGGAGGCAAACAATAAACTGCTCGGCGACCTGAAGGTGAGCGGATACGTGTCGGACGTGGGGAACAAAGTGGCCTCGCAGGCGCACCGGCAAGACGTCACCTACACCTTCAAGGTGATCGACAGCCCAAACGAGATCAACGCGTTTGCCCTTCCCGGCGGCAGCATCTACATCTACACCGGCCTGCTGAAGCAGATGAAAACCGAATCGGAGCTGGCGGCCGTGCTGGCGCACGAAGCCGCCCACATCGCCCATCGCGACTCGATGGCCGCACTCAGCCGCGAAGTGGGCGCCGGAATCCTGCTGCAGGTGCTGCTCGGCGGCGAGCCCTCTGCCTGGCAAGACCTCCTCGGAAAGGTCGCCAGCAACCTCACATTCCTAAAGTTCAGCAGGGACGACGAGCGGCGGGCCGACCGCGCCGGCGTGGATTACATGGTGAAAGCCGGCTATGATCCGCAGGGCATGGTAAACCTTCTCACACTGTTCACACAGCTCTCCGAAAAACAGCCCTCGTCGATGGAGGTCTTCCTTTCCACGCATCCCGGGCCGCAGGAGCGCATCGGGCTGACCCAGAATTACATCCAGGAAAGCGGTCTGAAAGGCGGCGCGGTGAACCAGAAAGAATACGAAGAGGTGAAAAGGGCCATCCCCGCCGGCACTCCCAAATAGTATTTCATCTGCCGACGATGACGAGCAGGTTGAGCACACCCGCAAACGCCACCCATAGCCCGTAGGGCACCAGCAGCAGCGACGCCCGCCGGTCCACCTTCCACAGGATCAGCACCAGCGCCACGATCGACAGCAGGATCAGCACAAGGTCGATCAGAGCCAGCACCGGCTGCTGCATCGTGAAAAAGAAATACGTCCACAGCATGTTCAACACGAGGTTCAGTGCAAACAGCGAACCCGCCAGCAGCTTCTGCTCGCGCGTCGATCGTGTCCACATCAGGTAAATCGACAGCGCGATCAGCAGGTACAGCACGCCCCAAACCATCGGGAATACCCAATCGGGCGGCGTGATCGACGGCTTCGCCGAACCATACCAGTGGTTCGTTCTGGCAAACAAGCTGCCGATTGCCGCCGCCGCATACACTGCTATCAACGCCCCCGCGAAAATCCGCCAATCCACCTTCTTCTGCATATTAGCCTCCGAAATCGTCTTCGGACGAAAACTGCCGGCGGTTGAGGAAAACACCGGACAAGCCAGCGGCGCGCTCAACATCGTGCCCGTAGCGTCGGCACTGCATATGGATGGTTTTTCCTCTCGCCGCCCGAAATCTGCGGATCATCCGTGTTTCCTTCCGCTAATATAATAGGGTGTGAACAAACGCATTTCACTCAGGAGGAAAACGATGATAAAGGACAAGATCATCCTTGTCGAAGGCGATATAACGGAGGAGGGCGTTGAGGCGATCGTCAACGCCGCCAACACCGATCTCGTGCTCGGTGCCGGCGTGGCCGGCGCGATCCTGAAGAAAGCCGGAGCACAAATCCAGGCCGAATGCGAAAAGCTTGCACCGGTCGAGCTTGGGCAGGCCGTAGCTACAAGAGCCGGCGGAAAACTGCCCTGCAAATACGTCATTCACGCGGCCGCTATGAGGCTGGGCGGGCAGGTGAAATCCGACGCCCTCCACTCCGCCACGCTCAACACACTGAAGCTCGCCGATAAGAAGAAAATCAAATCAATCGCCTTTCCCGCCATCGGCACCGGCATCGGTGGCTATCATCTCGCGTCTTGCGCCAAAGACATGCTCACCGTAGTCTTCAATTACCTCAGGGATATGGAGCACCAGACGAGCCTGCAGGAAGTGCGGTTCGTGCTTTACGACAAGGACAGTTTCAACGCATTCAAGAAGCAGTACGACCTCCTGCCGGAGGACGTCGCGGTGAAATCAGGAAAGGCATGATGTAGCACAGCCGCCCCCGGCTGTGGATTGTGTAGCACAGCCGCCCCCGGCTGTGTCTGCCTGCCATCAGCCATGAAACGTCGACTTCATGTTCCTGATCGGCCACACCTGCGCCACCTCGTCGTTTCGCCAGCCCAGCAATGCCAGCTTCTCGCGGATGTAATACTTGTAGTTCTCGTAAGGCACATCTTCGGGCACGCGATGATCCACGCCCGGAATGTAGGCGCCGTCGTTGACTACGCATTCCACGCGCTTCAGCTCGGCGAGGATTTCCTTCTTGCCCTTCGACAGCCGCTGCTTGTCGATTCCGCCGCGAAGCAGAATCTGGCGGCCCCATTCCTTACGGATGGCCACCGGATCGGAACCGGGATGCACCTCGAGCGGAAACATGCAATTCAGCCCGCTTTCCAGCCACACCGGGATCAGCGGCCGCACGTCGCCGTCGCAGTCGGTAATGATCACGTCGCAGCCGTGGCGGCGCAGCAGATCGCACACGCGTTTCAGCCGCGGCCCCACGATCTCGCGGAACATCTGCGGGCTGATCATCGGCCCGCCGCGGAAGCAGATATCCTCCCAGCCGCCGGCATAGTCCACCCTGCATTCCTTCAGTGCGGGCTCGAGCTGGCTGATGTGCAGGTTCGTCAGAGTCTCCACTATCTCCTCTACGAGCTCGCGGTCGTCGTAGCACATCATGGCCAGATTCTCAAAGCCGATCCAGTTGCGCGGGACCCCGAAATAGCTGCCCAGGTTGATGCAGACGGGCAGTTCGCATCGAAGCAGATGCTGGCCTATGCTCTTCCAGTCATACTTGCGTGCCGGATCGCCGGGATTCAGGCGTTCCTTGAACCGTTTCCAGTCGTCGCGGTTGGCGATGGGCATCTTGATATAATGGGGGATGGTGCTGGTGCCGTGCGTTTGAACTTCGGCGATTGTGCCGTCGGGATACTGCAGCGTCTGCTTGTCGGCCGTCTTCTCCAGCACTTTCGTCTCGCCGGTAAACTCGGGGATGAGGCCGTAATTCACGGGCACGCCGCTGCACGGATCGACGCCGAAGTATGCCTCGATCGAGCCGGGGCCTTCGCCGGCCGTGATCTCGCGGGCGAGCCCCTCATTGTGCCAGCGGTCGATTGTCTCGCCCAGGAAGCCGAATTCCCAATGCACGCCGCGGTCGACGCTCTGGTAGTGCATCAGCCGCTGAAACCGCTCGCGGTGCGTGAGCCGCGGTTTTGAGCCGTCGATAATGCTGTCTTTCATCTCTGGTCCTTATGCTGAAGTGTGGAAACACCCGTGCCATCTGCAAGGATAGTATAATTTCCCAGCCGCTGCGAATCAAGGCGGGTCTTCGTTTCATGAACAGCCGGAATGCGGGTTCGTGTTTGGGCCATCGATCCCCATTTGCTTTTGATTTTGCGGGCATAGTTCGTATACTTGATTGCTGAACCAGAAAGCGTGGGCGTTTTTCGCAGGATCATTGTTGAACCAGAAATCCGATTCCATTTCAAATGCACACCTCCGCCTGATCGCGCACCTGCTGCTGATCCTCGCGGGGATGGTGGCGCTGGAGCTGATCCTGCGGGCGGCGTGGGGCGAGGTGCCCAAGCCCATGCTCAACGTCGTCTGGTGGCAGACGATGGGCGCGCTGATGGAGAAGCATGGCTTTTTCAACGTGTGGACGCCTTACCCGCCGGTGTTCCCCGCGCTTTTCTACGCGGCATGGAAGCTGATCCCCGCCGACCGGCTCGAGGCGGCGTGGCAGGTGTTCAACATCTGCCTGATCCTTGCTCAGGCGGCGCTGGTGTTTGAGATCGCGCGAACGGTGCTGCGCGACAGGGTAGCGCTGCCGGTGCACGCGGCGGCGCTGGCGGCGCTGGCATTCGTGGCGGCCGTCTGGCGGCCGTCGAGCATGGTGCTGCTGGGCGCGTGGATGGATCAGTTCGACTATCTGCCCACCGCGTTGCTGCTGCTGGGGCTGCTGCTGCTGATCAAGGGCCGCAGCGCGGCGTCGGCCGCAGTGTGCGGCGTGGGGATCATGACGAAGCTGTTTCCCGGGCTGCTGATCCTGGCGGCGCTGCCGATGCTGGGCTTGCGGCGCGGCCTGCAATACGCGGCCATTGCACTGGGCGTGTGCGTGCTGATTGCGGCGCCGTTCCTCGCTTCAAACAGCAGGATATTCATGTCTACCTATCGGTGGACGGCCGACCGACCGGCGTGGGAGAGCGTGTGGGCGTTGGCGTTCGCCCCGCGCGCCACGCGCGAGCCTCTGGCGAACATGCCCGAGATGCTCGCGCCCCAGCTCTGCGAAGCGAAATTCACGCGCGTCTACGACGCGCACGACGACGCCACGGTGCAGTTCACACGTTCGCTGCCGGGCTGCGGAAAGGTGAACCTGCTCACTTTGCCGATGCTCGCCGTGGCGCTGGCCGCTGTGATGGCGCTTGCATCGCAACGGCGCCGAGAGCTGAACGTGTGCCGAGGGCTGCTGCTGATGCTGCTAACGCTGCTGCTGCTGAGCAAGGGGTTCTCGTCGTATTTCATCGTGTGGGCAATGCCGCTCGTCTGCATCCTGTATCCGGGCGCGGCGGGTTTCGGGCTGTGCGCGCTGCTGGTGCTGCTGGGCAATGCCGGTCTTTCGGGCTTCTATGCCAGCATTTATGGCACATTCCGACAGAAGGCTGAATTCGATTATTTCACGCGGCTCGGCTCGCCGCATTTTCTCTTCTGGGGCTCGATTCTTGCGCGGCAAGGCGTCTTGCTGGCGGTGGCGGCACACCAGGCCTTCCTGCTGTGGAAAAATGACGAGACTGTGCTCTCACCGAAGGCCTGATGTTTCGCGGCATTTCATCGGAGAAAAGGAACTATGATCAAGGTTGGTATCAGTGGCGCAATGGGGCGGATGGGTGTGCAGCTTGTGAGGCTGGTGCAGGCGGATGCAGAGCTGAAACTCGCGGCGGCGGTGGAGCGGGCCGATTGCCCGGGCATCGGCCGCGACGTTGGGCTCGAGCAGGGCGCGGGCGCACTGGGCGTGAAACTGACGGCCGAGCCGCCGGCCGACATCGACGTGCTGATTGATTTCTCCACGCCTGAAGGCTCGGGCCGGCAGCTCGATTTCTGCGCCGCGCACGGCATCGCGCTCGTGCTCGGCACCACCGGCATCGAAAGCCTGAAGGGCAAGCTGGCCGAGGCCGGCAAGAAGATACCCGTGCTCGCCTCGCCAAACATGAGCGTGGGCGTGAATCTCGTGTTCAAGATCGCCGCCGAGATCGCCCGCAGCCTGGGCGTGGATTACGACATCGAGATCGTGGAGGCGCACCACAAGTTCAAGAAAGACGCCCCGAGCGGCACCGCGCTGAAAATTGCCGAGGAAATCGCCGCCGCTACCGGCCGCTCGCTCGCCACCGATGCCGTGTACGGCCGCTACGGAAAGCCGCTGGAGCGCCGGCAGGGCGAGATCGGCATACACGCCGTGCGCTGCGGCGACATCGTGGGCGACCACACGGTGATGTTCGTGACACAGGGCGAGCGCATCGAGCTGAAGCACATGGCCCACAGCCGCGAGACGTTTGCCCGCGGCGCGCTCCGTGCCGCCAAATTCATCGCCGGCAAGAGGCCCGGCCTGTACACGATGGCCGATATTCTGTGAGGGCACGGTCTTCGGTCTTCTGAATTCTGAATTCTGACTTCTGTCTTCTGACTTCTTGGCGTGCTTCCTGATTTTTCAGCAGGGCGGGGCATTGCGAATGCTCCATCCTGCTTTTTGTTCGGCGGCTGCACCGCATTCTTCTCCAAGGGCGGCCGCGCAACTACTACGTCCAAGCTGCCGTCAAGCAAGTATTACGTGGAGCAGGCGGCGGCCTTTGCGCTGCTATGGTTGAAAGACCTCAGCATCCCGGACGGCAAAGTGAAGGTAAAGGTGACGGTGGTGATCAGCGGCAAAACCATCGTGATCGAAGACGAGCTTGAAATCAAGGGTGGCAAGAGCACCCAAGGGCTGAAGATTGCAGGATTCGGCGAGATCCCGAAGGTTGTCTCGGTGGAGATAACGTACTGAGAAGAAGTGCCGAGTGCCGGATGGCAGTGTGTAGCACAGCCGCCCCCGGTTGTGGGTGTGGCTTACCTGCGGAACATCGACGCGATGAGCGCTCCGACGATTGCGCCGTAGATCGCGCCCATGTACGGATTGCTGGTGAGCGGACACGTGCCGCTCCTGCAATGGCCGAGGTATCCTATTACCCCGCCAACTACCGCCCCAGCGACGGCGCCGATTGCTATTGGCAACATGCTCAGACCTCGGGTTCTATCTTTGGGTTCCAAAATCCGGCTCCTGCTGTTTGCGTGAGCTCGCATTCTTTCGGCAAAAAAACAGCCCTGCATCCTCCGTCGGATGCAGGGCTGTTTTTTTGGTGCGGTCTCGATTACCTCTGGAGCTGGAACCGGTCAAACGTCGCCTCCGCCGCCTCCGCCGCTTCCGCCATCGGAGTCTTCAAATCCGCCGCCAACGCCGCCTCTGACCGAGGCACCGTATGACTTGGCGGAGACCGAGGCATTGCGTTCGGAACAGTTCAGGCAGATCCTGTTCCACGGGCCTTCCGACAGGAACATCTTGCCGCAGCAGAGGCACGAGCGGATGCCCATTTTCGCATGGCGGAACTTGATCGACTGCTTGTAAGCTTCCTCTGCTCTCAAAGCAGCCGTTTTCCTGTTCATCACCTTGCTGCACTCGCTGGAGCAATATTTTCGCCGGCCCAAAGGTATCTCGTTATTGCAACCTGGTCGTTTGCAGATCATTACGCAGCTCCTCGTGCAATTACCAAATAGGGACTAACGCGCCCCGGAAGCTGTGCCCTCTTATAGTATAGTGTCATTGATCACGGAAAAGTTTAAAAACTTCATCGCATTTTTACGCTTTGGCACTTGTCAATGAGTCTGGTCCATAGGTGTGATGCTTCCGGACGCTACATTAAGTTAACAATTCTCGGACGCCAAAAGTGGCGAAAAACCACACGGAAAACACCACGGTTCCATGCTTTTCCAAGGCGGACCAGCCTCAGGAAAAGCGTCTCGGCGGCCGCATCCGGCCAAAGTACGGCTTCTGCCAACACAGCTCCCTGCTTCAGAACAGCCCGTGCTGCGGCTGCCGCTTGGGGGGCGTGAGCATCAGGTGGCTGTAGGCTGGGCCGTTGGCCACCCGGCCTTTGTTCGTTCTGCTGATAAAGCCGACCTTCAGCAGGTAGGGCTCGACCATATCGACTAGAGTATCGGTCTCTTCGCTGAGGCCGGCGGCAATGGCTTCCACGCCGGCCGGCCCGCCGTTATACTGCTTGATGAGGGTCGTCAGGTATTTTCGGTCCAGAATGTCCAGACCCTGCCTGTCGATCCCCTCCATAGCGAGCGCCTTCACGGCACAGTCCTTGTTGATGCTGCCGTCGCCCAGCATCTGGGCGTAATCGCGGACGCGCTTGAGCAGGCGGTTCGCGATTCGGGGTGTGCCGCGCGAGCATTTGGCCACCTCGTCGAGCGCGTCGTGCTCGGCCTTCACGCCCAACACCTTCGCCGAGCGTTCGAGTATCTGGGCGATCTCGTCGGGCGGATAGAAATCGAGGTGGTGGAAGATTCCGAAACGCTCGCGCAAGGGGTTTGTGAGCAGGCCGGCCCTGGTGGTTGCGCCAACGAGCGTGAAGCGCTTGAGGGCGAAGTTGATCGGTTTCGCGAAGGCTCCCTTGTCAAGCGTGAAGTCGATGCAGAAATCTTCCATCGCCGGGTACATGAACTCTTCAACAACAGTGGGGAGGCGGTGGACTTCATCGATAAAAAGAACATCCCTTTCCTCGAGGTTTGTGAGGATGCCCATGAGGTCGCCGGGCCGCGAGAGAGCGGGGCCGGACGTTTGCACGAGCCTCGAGCCGGTTTCGGCGGCGATGATGTGCGCCAGCGTGGTTTTGCCCAAGCCGGGCGGGCCGTAGAGCAGCACGTGCTCGAGGGGCTCTTTTCGCTGGGCGGCGGCCTGCAATGCTATCTGCAGGCGCTGCACCATGGCTTTCTGCCCGATGAGGTCGCAGAGGCGCTTGGGCCTGAGCGTCCAGTTGAAGGTTTCTTCGTCCGGCGACAGCGAGGCGCCGGTTACAATTCTTTCACGCGTCATCTTCTGGCCTTGCCGGCGCTGGTGCCGCGCTTTCAGAGATCATTCGCAGGCGGCACGCTAAATGGTGCGGTGCTTGAACGCCTCTTGCAGCAGCTCCTGTACCGTCTTCACGTTTTTGTTGGCCGCGAGCACCTTTGCAATAATGGCATCGGCCTCGGGTTCCGAGAACTGCAGCGAAAGCATCAGAATCTGCCTTGCCGCGTCTGCAAGCTCGGTGTCAGCGCCGGGTGCGGCCGTTTCGGGCGGCGGCTCCACGTTGAATTTAGCGAGCTTGCCCTTCAGCTCGGTGATCAGGCGTTCGGCGGTGCGTGCGCCGATTTCCGGCAGCTTCACGAGCACTGCGCGGTTGCCGGTTTCTATGGCGGCTATGATCTGCCGCGTGGGGATGCTGAGCGCGCGCAATGCCTTGCGCACGCCCACGCCTTTCACCGTAGTCAGTATCTGGAAGAAATTACGGTCTTCTTCGGTCAGGAATCCAATGAGCCTGGGCTGCATGTGGCCGGTGCCGATGCCGCCCTCGATGTAATGGATGGTGTAAAATGAGACGCTGCCGGCGGCCTTGCCGTCATTCACCATCTTTCCGAGCGTACTGGTAGAGTTCAGCGGGACAAGAACCTGATAGACCAGGCCGCCGGTCTCTACGTATGCGGCTTCGTCGCCAACTTCTACAAGTGTGCCTTTAATTCTTGAGATCAAATAGTCGCCCCAGCTCGGGTTTATGGTGCTCTACCTGTGAGCTGCCTGAGCAAGAAAGCTGCGAGACAGAACGTTTGCGTGGCAAAGCGCCGCGGCGAGGGCATCGGTAACGTGGTCGGGCTGCTCGGTTCGGGTGATGCCGAGGATCACCTGAACCATGTTCTGCACCTGGATTTTGCCGGCTCGGCCGTTTCCGGTTACAGCCTTTTTTATTCGTGTGGGCGAGTAATTGACCACGCCAACGCCGGCCTGTGCGGCGGCAAGCAATACGACACCGCGGGCGTGCCCCATCAGCGTTGCGGTTGTCGGGTGGTGATAGTGCGTATAAAGGTCTTCAACCACCACGGCATCCGGCGGGAATTCGTCCATCACCTGCCGGAGTTCGTCATGTATCTTGAGGATTCGCAACGGCAAAGGCTGCTTCTCGTCGGTGCGGATAACACCGGCTTCAACTAGCTTGCAGCGCGAGCCGACGGTCTGGACGATACCATAGCCGGTGGACACGAGCCCGGGATCGACACCTAGGATTCTCAAGACGCCCTCCCGAACCATTATACCAGCAGTAGGGGCGGCTGTCAATACTGGTAACGATATATTGGCACACCCGTTCCGGCTATCGTCCGGATTACCCACTGACACTATCGTCATGAAAACAGCGGAACTTTAGGGAAGAACGGGCATCGTCTGCCGGCTTTTTGTGTTTGGGCGGCTCGGGTCAGTCGCCGGCGCTCTGGTTGCCCTCGCACAGCCCAGACGCGAAATCGGCCGCGGCCTCGATGTCTTTGAACTCCATCGGTTTGGCAGGGCTGCAGAAGAAAAGCTCGCCGTAGAACTTGTCGCCGTCGCGCCAGACGAAAGCGCGGCCGTCGCATGACTCGGCGTAAACGGCCCATCCCTTCTCCAGGGCCTCCTTGATCTGCTCGTAATTGTGTGCCTCCACGTAATTCGTCCCTTCCGGCACACGCAGCTTGGTTGCAAAGTCGTCCTGATGAAATGTTTTCGGTTTTTGTTGTGTTTTTTCCATAACCTGCTCCTGGATACGGGCCACAGAGAAACGGTAAACCGTCATCAGATAATACCGCCGAGCCGATGGAAACGGCGCCATTACGGGGAAGTCCAAGGTCCAAAGTCCAAGGTCAAGAGGTGCAAGGTGCAAGGTGCAAAGTGCAAGGTGCAAATGTGTGCTTCCTCCGGCTGGGACGATTAGCTCAGGGCGGGGAAGGAAGTGCCAAGTCCGTATGTGTAGCACAGCCGCCCTCGGCTGTGTCCGTATGTGTAGCACAGCCGCCCTCGGCTGTGTCCGTATGTGTA
>DATLAR010000259.1:0-6283 GCA_035527355.1 Planctomycetota bacterium | reverse complement strand
ACGCGGCTGTCGGACAGCACGAATTTGAGCGCCACCTCGTTAAGGTCGCTAGCCTGCTGCCATTCGGGGGCGATCAGCCCGGCGATATGCTGGAAAACGCCGGAGGTGAGCGGCCGCATCACCGCCACGCCCATGTCTTCCCGGCGGGCTTCGTTGAGCGCGTGCCGCGCCGCCGACTGATAGATGATGTTGTAGCAGAGCTGAACCATATCGAACGCGTGGGTTGCGATCAGCGGCCGCCCGCACCAGGATTCTTCGGTGGTGAAGCCGATGAACCGCGCGATGCCCTTGGCGCGCAAATCCAGCATCGCATCCATAATACCGTCGTTTACAATATGGTCGATGTCCGACCGGATGAACATTCGCCCGTGGATCTGGAGCACGTCGATCACATCGGTGCGTAGCCGCCGGCGCGACTGGTCAACGCTGGCCCGCAAGTCGTCGGGTGATCCATTGTGAGGCACCTTGGTAGCGAGCACCACCTTGTCGCGCCGCGCCTCAATCGCCTCGCCGATAACCAATTCGCTTTGGCCGCCGCCGTAGCCGGGCGAGGTGTCGATGAAGTTTATACCGGCGTCGAGCGCCGCCTTCACGGTATCGATCGCCTGCGCGTAGCCGGCGGCCGAGTAGGGGTCCCAGCCTTGGGCCCTGTTTACATTGCCGAACGCATATCCGCCAAGGCCGATTTGCGCCACATCCAAACACGTCTTTCCAAATCGCACTCTCGGCATCATTGCCAAAATCCTCCGGGCGAAAAGAACCGGCGGCCAGCCGAATGCATTGCTGCCGGGATGGCCGCCGTTTTCATCGTAAATGTGCGAGCCGCCGGATGCTTCCGGGCCGCTCACGAACCGTCGGCCGCGGCCCTTCCGGCGATTGGCCGGGCTTGTGGATCAGCCGGTTTCACCGGTTTCAGGCTCTTGCCGTTCTTCTCCTGGATCAGGAACACCTGCGCGTTTTGCGAGCACAGCGTGATCGCATCGGTGCTGGTATTGGCCGGCACGTGCGCGAATGGCGAGATCGACTGCTCCCACACCATCTCGCCGGTTTCCGGATCGACGGCCTTGATGGTGTTGCTCTCGGTAAGCACGTAAAGCAGCCGCCCCAAGGCCACGGGCTTCAGGCCGTTCGGCAGTTTCCATTTTTCGGTTCCGGTTTCCTTGTCGATGGCATACAGGCCGTACCCTTCGGCCCGTGCGAGCACAAGTTTCGGCCCGGCCAGCCACATGCCTTTGCGAACCGGTGCCTGGGCGTGGAATTTCCAGGCCACTGCGCCGGTGATCTTGGCCACGGCATAAACGTTGAAGCTTTCCGACCCGCAGTACACGTACTGGTCGTCCTGGATCAGGTCGCCGGTTATCTCGCCGCCCGTTTTCACATGCCACATCACTTCGCGTTTCAGGGAATTGTAGCAGAACACGCGGCCGTCTTCGGAGCCGACGTAAAGCATTTCATCGTTTACCAATGGTTGTGAAACAATGATCCCGGACGTGCCGAACCTCCAGGACGGGAAGCGGCTGGGGCCTTGGAGCACGTAAAGGGCGTGGTCGGCGGAGCCGACGTATTGCGTTTCATCGACGGCAAAGATGGGTGATGTGACGGGGAAGGTAGTTTTGGTTTTCCACTTCGGGGCGCCCATTTCGGCGTCGATGGCGTGTATGGTGCTGCCAGCCGATGCCCAAACGAATTCGCCGCGGTAGGTGGGCCGGTTGTCAAGCGGCCGCGTGAGGTCGTAGCGCCAGCGGGCATAGCCGTTGTAAAGATCGAGCGCCAGAAGCTTGTGGTTCCTGGTGATGAGGAGGATGATGTCGTCTTGCGCCCAGATGTTTTCGATGCTCTCTTCGGCGAGCGGCGTGCTCCACACTATGTACATGCCGAGCTTGTCGAGCACGTCTTTTTCGAGGAAGGGCGCATTGATGTCAATCTTGGGCTTTTCAATCTTTTCGATAACCTCGCGGCGTGCGGTGCGGCGTTTGGCTTCGGCCTTGCGTGCCTTGTCGAGGCCGGCGAAATCGGGCTCGGGGTCTGACGTGGCCAGCCCGGCGGCGAAATGGTAGCTGCTGTCTACCGCGTTGTCGGTGGTCTTCAGGCCGCTGTGCAGCGCCCCGGCGATGTCCCCCTCGAGCACGGTAAACGTGTCTAGCGTGCCGTCGATCGGCTTTACGCCGCTGCCGCCGCCTGGCTCGCGCATACGGGCATTCTCGGTGACCATACAGCCGGCCGCAAGGATCAGGGCCGCGACAAATAGGACAGTTGCACTCGATTTCATTGTCAGCTCCATCTCTAAACGTGCCTATGGTTGAGCTTTAGCGGGTGCCGCTTCAAAACGGGCGCGGTCACTCGTGGTGCAAATTCTCATACAGCGGAAACTGCTCGCAGAGCTTCCGCACGTTGTGCCTTATTTCGTGCCGAAGAGCGCTGTCGTCGGGATGCATTATTACGTCGTCGATCCACGCGGCGATCTTCTTCATTTCTGGTTCTTTCATTCCTCTGGTGGTTACGGCGGGCGTGCCGATTCGCACGCCGCTTGCTTGTGAAGGCGGCTTGGGGTCGAACGGGATCAGGTTGTGGTTCAGTGTGATGCCGGCTTCGTCGAGCAATGTGCAGGCCAGCTTGCCGCTGATGTTGTGGTTTCGCAGGTCGACGAGGAACAGGTGGTTGTCGCTGCCGCCGGTAACGATCGTGTAGCCGCGGCCCTTGAGTTCCTGCAGCAGCGCCTGGCAGTTGTGCAGGATCTGGCCCTGGTAGTCTTTGAAGGCGCCGTTGAGTGCTTCCTTGAGCGCTACGGCTTTGCCGGCGATAGTGTGCATCAGCGGCCCGCCCTGGATGCCGGGAAATATCTGGCTGTCGATCTTCGCGGCAAATTTTTTCCGGCACAGGATGATTCCGCCGCGCGGCCCGCGCATAGTCTTGTGCGTGGTGGCCGTCACGAAGTCGGAGCACGCCACGGGGCTTGGATGCAGCCCGGCGGCCACCAGCCCGGCCACGTGGGCGATATCGGCCAGCAGGTATGCGCCCACCTGTTTGGCGATCGAGGCGAAAGCCTCATAGTCGATGAACCGCGGATAGGCGCTGGCACCGGCGATTATCAGCCCGGGCTTGCATTCGAGCGCCTTGCGGCGGATGTCGTCCACGTCGATCATCTTGGTTTCGGGGTTCACGCCGTAGGTCGCCACTTTGTAAAGCTGGCCCGAGAAGCTCTTGCGTGCGCCGTGCGAGAGGTGCCCGCCGTGTGCGAGGTCCATCGAGAGCACGGTGCCGCCGGGTTTGAGCACGGCGAAGAAGACGGCCATGTTTGCCTGCGTGCCCGAATGCGGCTGCACGTTCGCGTGCTCGGCGCCGAAGATGGATTTTGCCCGCTCGATGGCCAGCCTTTCCACGGCGTCTACAAATTCGCAGCCGCCGTAGTAGCGTGCGCCCGGATAGCCTTCGGCATATTTATTGGTCATGATCGAGCCGCTGGCGGCCAGCACGGCTTCGCTCACGAAATTTTCGGCCGCGATCAACTCGATGGTGTAGCGCTGGCGGTCTACCTCGCCGCGCAGTGCTTCGTATATCTCGGGGTCCACGTTCTTCAGTGATTTCATTGATGCCGGCAAACCCAGTGATCTATGCTTTTCCGTTGTCAAGTTTTCTGCCCGATTTCGATGATGCCGCCGATGGTGCCAAACGCTTCTGCCTGAGGTACGCCTCGATGAACTGGTCGATCTCGCCGTCGAGCACCGCGTTCACGTTGCCCGTTTCGATGCCAAGGCGGTGATCTTTAACCATCGTATATGGCTGCAGCACGTACGACCTTATCTGGTTGCCCCAGGCGATCTCGCCCTTCTCGCCGACAAGCTGCGCAAGCTCCTGTTCGCGCTCCTTTTCGTGCAGCCGCTGCAGCTTCGCCAGGAGCATCTTCATCGCCGTGTCTTTGTTTTGAAACTGCGACCGCTCGTTCTGGCAGGCGGCCACTACTCCGGTAGGCACGTGCGTTATTCGCACCGCCGAATCGGTAACGTTTACATGCTGGCCGCCCGGCCCGCCCGCCCGGAAGGTGTCGATGCGGAGGTCCTTCACGTCTATCTCGAAGGCCACCTCGTCGATATCCGGCACGGCATCGACCGATGCGAACGACGTGTGGCGGCGTGCGGCCGAATCGAACGGCGATATGCGTACCAGCCGGTGCACGCCGATCTCGGGCCGCAGATAGCCGTAGGCATAGGGGCCAACCACGTGCAGCGTTACGCTGCGATACCCGGCTTCCTCGCCCGCCAGGCTGTCCACCATTCGCAACTCGTAACCCTTCGATTCCGCCCAGCGCGAATACATCCGCAGCAGCATCCCCACCCAATCGCAGGCTTCGGTGCCGCCCGCGCCGGCATGTATGCTGAGATATGCGTTTTTCGAATCGTAAGGGCCCGATAGCATCGTGGTAAACTGCTGCCGCTCGAGCTTGCCAGCCATTACAACCGCGGCCGATTCCACCTCGGCAATCGTTTGCGCATCGTTTTCCTCCTCCGCAAGCTCAAACATCAACTGCTGCTCTTCGAGCATCGCCTCCAGCTCGCGAACCGGCTCGATGGTCGCTCTAAGCACCTTCAGCCGCCCCATTTTCTTCTGGGCTGCTTCCTGATCCTGCCAAAAGCCGGGATCCTCCATCAACTGCTGGATTTCTTTGAGTTCTCTCTCTTTTGAAGCGAGGTCAAAGAGAATCCCTGAGCTGCGCCAGCTCGCCTTGGATGCGAGCCAACTCAGCCTGCAGAGCCTCATTAGCCATAACTGTCTCCTGTTTTGAACCGATGGACGGCCAGCGGCAGCCGAACCGCCCAATAAAAAAGCCTACCGACTTATTTTAGCATATTTGGCGGCAAAGTCAACCCCCGATTATGCCCGGGAGCATGCTTATTGCCCGAATGACAGGTGCATTTCCCGCTGCAATCACGCGGCCACTATCGACGCGAAATGCCATTCGGGGCTGAAAAGGCCGGAAATTGAACACTGGCAGGCTACCACATTCCGCCTGGCGCTATGCTTGATTCATCACCGCGCGTGTGCTATAATTCCTTCATCGGGCAATGCCGCCCGCACGGGGAAATCAGCAAATGGACAAGAATGTGAAAAAGGTGGTGCTCGCGTATTCCGGCGGGCTCGATACGTCTGTAATCATCCGCTGGCTTGTTGAAAACTATGGATGCGAGGTGGTGGCGTTTGCGGCCGACCTGGGCCAGGGCGAGGAACTCGAGCCGCTGCGCGAGAAGGCCGTGAAAACCGGCGCCTCCAAAATCTACATAGAAGACCTCCGCGAGGAATTCGTCCGCGATTTCGTTTTCCCGGCGCTCAGGGCAAACGCAATCTACGAGGGCACCTATCTGCTGGGCACGTCGATCGCACGGCCGCTGATCGCGAAGAAGCAGATCGAGATCGCAAAGAAGGAAGGCGCCGATGCCGTCAGCCACGGCTGCACGGGCAAGGGAAACGACCAAGTGCGCTTCGAGCTCACGTTTTTCGCTATCGAGCCCGGCATCCGCATCATCGCGCCGTGGCGCGAGTGGACCTTCACCGGCCGCCGCGATCTGATCGAATACGCAAAGAAATATAATATTCCCGTGCCCGTAACGGTGGAGAAACCTTACAGCTCGGACCGCAACCTGCTGCACATCAGCTTCGAGGGCGGCATCCTCGAAGACCCGTGGCGCGAGCCGCCCAAGGATATGTTTGTGCTTTCGCGCGCACCCGAAGACGCACCCGACAAGCCCACATACGTCGAGGTCACTTATGAAAAAGGCGACCCGGTAGCGGTCGACGGCCAGCGCCTGTCGCCTGCGTTGCTGCTCGCCCGGTTGAACGAGATAGGCGGCGAGAACGGCATCGGCCGCGTCGACATGGTGGAAAACCGCTACGTGGGCATGAAGTGCCGCGGCGTGTACGAAACGCCCGGCGGCACCATTCTGCACGCCGCGCACCGGGCCGTCGAGTCGATCACGATGGACCGCGAGGTGATGCACCTGCGCGACTCGATGGTTCCGCGCTTCGCCGAGCTGATCTACTACGGCTATTGGTTCTCGCCCGAGATGGAGCTGCTGCGTGCGATGGTAGACGAGACGCAGAAGAATGTGAGCGGCGTGGCGCGGCTGAAGCTGTACAAGGGCACGTGCACGGTGGCCGGGCGGAAGTCGCCGAAATCGCTTTACAACCCGGAATTCGCCACGTTCGAGAAGGATACGGTCTATAACCAGAAGGACGCCGAAGGCTTCATCCGCCTGAACGCCCTCCGGCTGCGCATCAGGGCGATGATGAA
>DATLAR010000258.1:0-2416 GCA_035527355.1 Planctomycetota bacterium | reverse complement strand
CCAGGCCGAACGGCGCGAACCGCAGCTTGACAGGCGCCACGGTGAAAACCTCGACCTGCATGCGGGCGAGGTCGGCCTTCAGCACCTGCCCGGCCGACGCAATAGCCATAGTGCCGGCGAAGTGCGAGTAGACGGCGTACTTGGGCGCAAGGGGCAGTTGCAGGCCCTTCAGCTTGATCTGAGCTTTCAGTTTTTTCACGTCGGAGATGTTCATCGCTACTACTACGGCGCTGCCGCCGACGTTTGCAAATGCCGCCAGCGGCACGTCTCCGCTCATCGGCTCGGCGGTGATACATTCGAGGCAGGGGCGGCCGGGCTGGTCGGCCCGAAGCAGCGTGCCGTCGTCGTTGGTAACCTTGCGTATCAGCTCGAGGTTCATTTTCTTCGGCACGTCGGTGGTGTAGAGGGGGCCGCCCGACAGCGCATTGAGTGCCGCGAAGCAGTTGGCCGCGCTGTGGTGCGTTTGGAACATGTCGTAGTCAGGATGCACGATCTCCTGGAACCAGAACGCGTTGTAAAGCGCGTCTTGCACGTGCCGGCGGGCGATGTCGCGGTTCTCCTTCGTGGGCTCGTCGCCCTCGGGGAAGAAATCGGTGTTCACGCGCCCCACGCGCGACCAGTAGTAATGGTAGTAGCATTCGGGGTGCTGCTCCATGCAGTTGATGATCGGCAGGCCGGCGTCCTTTGCGGCGTTCTGGAGGTTTGCCTGCATCTTCTGCATCGCCTCGCCCTGCGGCAGCATGTTGTAGAAGTACTCGCGGAATCCGCCCTGGTTGTCCACCTTCACGAAGTCGACGCCCCAGCTTCGCAGCCGGCGGTACCATTCGGCCATGAAATGCCGGCCGTGCTCGTCAATGGGATTGGGGCAGTGGCGGCGGTTGCGGCCAAACCAGAACCATTGCGGGTTGGCGGCGAAATCGGGCGCCGATGCATCGATGCCGTCCCAGTACCCTTGCAGCGTGTGCCACACGCCCACGTGCTTCACGCCAAACTCGCTCTTCAACCGGCTAGCGACAGCCGCCAGGCCGCCGGGGAATTTTTCGGCATTGGCGTCGAAGCCGGTGAGCTTTGCGTCGCGCACCGATTGCCAACCGTCGTCGATCAGGAAATAGCCCACGGGCACGCTGCGCTCTTGCATGTCGCGCGCCATCGCCAGCAGGTCGTCGGCCTTCACCGCCTGGCCGAAGGCGTTCCACGAGCACCATCCGAAGTATTTGAAGATGTCGGGCAGCGGCTTTTCCTCGCGCAGGTTGAACGCGAGGCCGCTGGCCTCCCGTGCGGCTTTGAACGCGTCCTTCACGAGCTGATACGGATCGCGGCCGGTGGCGATGATGCCCAGCGGAATGCTGCGATAGACCTTCGACGAGTCGAGGCCGGTGGAGACGAAACCGGCGCGGCCTTCGGTGACGGCAATGCGCGCCGACGCCCCGTGGGCGATGGTCGGCAGCATCACCATGTATCGGCCGCCGCCCGCCTGGCATATGGCAAAGTTTCCCCAGTCGATGCCGTCGAGGTTTTCGGGGAAACGCTTGGTGAACGTGCTGGTGCTGAAGAAGTAGCCGGGGCCGAGCGATTTGAACTCGTGCATGAAGAGGTGTGTCATGTAACCCGGGCCGGCGGAGGGCAGGTCGAACGAGATGCCTGCGACCGCGTCGGTGTCGAGCATCGGCAGCTCGATCTCATTTTCGAGGCGGAGCGCGGCGATATCGAGCTCGGCGTAGCGGCGGATGATCAGCCGCTGCTCGGGCGCGAATTTTGCCGGCTGCAGCACCTTCACTATCTGCTCGGACCACGCGCCGAGCGAATCGGTGCCTTCGGCTCCGTCGCTGATCGAATCTACTTGCAGGCTTTGGCGGCGCAAGCTGAAGCGGTTGCCGCGGTAATTCAGAAACAGGTCGAACGGCTCGCACTGCACGCCGCCGAGAGCGATGGCGATGCCGGAATTCTTCTTTTTTGTTCGCTCAGACATTGCATATCTCCTTGTAGCGAGAGAAGTCCTTTTTCTTGCGCTATACTATTATCACAAGGACGCGGGAAAAGTCAACCTGAAATGGGGGAAGAGCGCAAGAAGCCAATGTAGCACGGCCGCCCTCGGCCGTGTCGGTGTAGCCGATGATCCTTGGCTCATGGATCATTCTTTCCACCGGGGCAAGCCCGGTGGGGATGATTCAGCGAGGGATGAATCCATACAGACACAGCCGAGGGCGGCTGTGCTACACGATTGCAGGCTGAGGCATCCTCCGACGGCGCCCGCGAGACGCGGGCTGTGCCGACTCGGGTGTGTAAACAATTCGTGGGCATTCGCGTATAAAAGGTATACTCGAACGCGCAGCGGTCGCCGTCTGCATTCTTCATCCATTCTTCATTCAACTCCGAATAAGGCCTGAAGGGCCGGAGTGCCGTACAGCCCAGTCCG
>DATLAR010000257.1:0-4808 GCA_035527355.1 Planctomycetota bacterium | reverse complement strand
CCACGAGCAGGCGGTCGATCATCTGCTTCTGCCCGACGATTACCCGCCCGATCTCCTTTCGCACTTTTTCAATCTGCCGTGGAGGGAGTTCCGTGGAGGGAGTTCGTGCTTGATTTCGTTTGCGCCTTGGGTATAATCAGCAATGCCCTCATAGCCTATCATTGGTTGCAGCGATCTCGGATGGTCCGGCAATCCGCCACGAAAGGAGGCAGTGGAAAACATGGCACAGGTAATACGCGAGATTTGCCTTCGGAATCTGCTTTCCTTCGGCCCGGAAACAAAGCCTCTGAAGCTCGGCGCGCTAAATGTGCTCATAGGCCCGAACGGCAGCGGCAAGTCGAATTTCCTGGAGGCGATAGGCCTGCTGCAAGCGGCCCCGAAGGAACTGGCGGCTCCCATAAGAGGGACCGGAGGCCTGAGGGACTGGCTTTGGCAAGGGGAGAAAAACCCCATCGCGACGATTGCAGCAGTGATCGAGAATACTCGGAAGCCGGACATGCCCATTCGCCATGAGATTTCGTTCTGGGAGTATGGTCAGCGATTTCAGATAGTAGCGGAGAAGATAGAGAACGAGTATCCCTTCACAGGTCGTGTCCGGCCTCGGTTCTACTATAGGAATGAAGGAGGTCGCATTCGGCTGGCGGAAGGACAAGAGCCCAGAGAAGAGCAAGCGCGCGAGGAGAGACCTTTGGGCATAGAGGCAATCAACCCCGAAGAGTCCGTACTCTCACAGGTGAAAAACCCCGAGCTTTACCCCATCCTTGCGTACCTGAGCAACCTGTACGGCCGGTTCCGCCTGTATCGGGAGTGGTCTTTCGGACGGTCCACGATGCCCCGCATGCCACAGAAGGCCGATCTGTCGAGTGAGTACCTTTCCGAAGGTGGAGAGAATCTCGCCCACGTATTGAATGCCATCCGCCCGAAAGCCAGGAACGAATTGCTTGAGAGGCTGTCGTACCTTTATCCGGGCGTCAGGGATTTCAACGTGCAATTCCCGGCAGGGTGGGTGCAGTTGTTTCTCGAAGAAGACGGATTCAGCATTCCCGCCACACGGCTTTCAGACGGCACGCTGCGCTACCTGTGCCTGTTGGCCATCCTATGCCACCCGAATCCTCCGCCGGTGGTTTGCATCGAAGAGCCCGAGCTGGGCCTTCATCCCGATGTGCTGCCAAAGATTGCAGAAATGCTCATAGAGGCCTCCGACCGCTGCCAGTTGATCGTGACGACGCACTCCGACAGGTTGGTCGACGAGCTGACGAACGTGGCGGAGTCGGTGATCGTGTGCGAAAAGCACCAGGGCGCCACGGTGATGGAAAGGCTTGACAGCGAGAAGATCAAGTGCTGGCTCGAGAAGTATTCACTGGGCGAGCTGTGGACCAAGGGAGAGATCGGAGGCACGCGCTGGTGAAGGTCAAGCTATACGTCGAAGGCGGAGGCGACAGCCGCGCCATCAAGACGAGATGCCGCGAAGGATTCGCCCGGTTGCTCGAGAAGGCCGGCTTTGAAGGACGGATGCCCCGGATCGTAGCGTGCGGCAAAAGAGAAGCGGCTTTCAGCGATTTCGAGACGGCCCTGAAATGCGCGGCACCTGACGAGTATCCGCTCTTGCTTGTGGATAGCGAAGCCGAAGTCGCCGGCGCCGATCTCTGGGCGCATCTGAAGAAGCTGGATGGCTGGGACAAACCCGGCAATGCGGAAGACGATCAGCTCCACCTCATGGTGCAATGCATGGAAACGTGGATCGTTGCGGATCGAGATGCCGTCGAGCATTTCTTCGGACAGGATTTCAACAAGGGCGCCCTGCCTCCTGTAAACGATCTGGAGAAGCGGCCGAAGGACGACGTGCAGGCGGCACTCGAGAATGCCACAAGGCGATGTGGCAGAGATCGCGAGTATAGGAAAGGAAAACGATCATTCCAACTGCTGGGGCAGCTTGACCCCGAGACGCTGAAGAAGCTGCTGCCTCACTTCAGCCTCTTCTGCGAGTGCCTGAACAACAAGCTATAGCCTTGTCCGCACGTTCACCGTTTCCCTTTTCCCTCAATTCCCATTTCATCTTTGCCGCTAATGTGTTATGCTCGGAAGGAGGCTGGCCGGGCTTTCATCAGCGCTGCGAGGAACGAAATCCGATGATACTGCTGACCAACGACGACGGCGTGACGGCGATGGGCCTTTCGGCGGTGCGCGATGCGTTTCGCGGGGCTGAAGAGGTGGTGATCGTGGCGCCCGAGGCCGAGCAGAGCGGTGCGGCGCATTCAATTACGCTGCACCTGCCGCTGCGCGTCCGCAAGCTCATGCAGAAGGACGAGTTTTTCGGCTATGCGGTGAACGGCTCGCCGGCCGATTGCGTGAAGATCGCAGTTCGCGAGCTGCTGCCGGAAATGCCCGAGGCGGTGATTTCGGGCATCAACTACGGCTCGAACCTCGGTGTGAATGTATTTTATTCGGGCACGGTGGCCGGGGCGCTCGAGGGTGCGATGTTCGGCCTGCCGTCTTTTGCGTTTTCGCTCGATCTGGGCGAGACGCTCGATTTCTCAGCCGCCGCCAGTGTGGTGCGCACCGTCTTTGCACATTTCCGAAACAAGCCTATGCCGCGCGGCACGCTGCTGAACGTGAATATCCCCGCGCTGCCGGCCGATCGCATCCGCGGCATCCAGATCACGCGCATGAGCCGCGCCGGCTACGATGAGCGCTTCGAAAAACGCTTCGATCCGCGCGGAAACGTGTATTACTGGATCAGCGGCCGCATCGACAGCACCGATGTAACCGAAGGCACCGACGTCCACGCCGTGCGCAATGGTTTCGTGTCGGTTACACCCCTGCACTACGACCTCACCGAATACAGGCTGGCCGAGGAGCTTGGCGGGCTCGGCGCCACGCTGGAGGCAAGCCTGGAACAGCGGCCATAGACTCTTTACCCTGAACTACTGCTTTTCGCCCCCCGCCTTCTGAGGCGCTCCGCCCGGCTCAGGTCCAAGCTTCAGCACGCCTTCGCGATCGCCCAGATATCCTGATTACAAAACTGTGCGGGCGGGCTACTGCTAGCCCGCCCGCGTTTTGGTTTACAGCCAACGAGTGCTTGCGTATTGGCAAGCTTTGCCTACTGGCAAGCCTTGCTTACTGGCACATCGTGTTCAGCCTGTTCCTCACGAAGATCAGGTCGAGGATGTTGATCCTGCCGTCCGAGTTCACGTCGGCTTTCCAGTTGTCGGCTGTGGTTACCTGCTGGTTCAGCCTGTTGCGGATGAAGATCAGGTCGAGGATGTTCACGCGGCAGTCCAGGTTGGCATCGCCGGGAATGGGCCACGTTTGCGGGTAGAAGAACGCGGGTTGCGCGATCTCGTTGTTGACCACCACGATCTGGTAGACCGTGCCGTCGTATGCGATGCCGGTGAACGTGATGCTGTGCGCCGTGCGGACGGCATTCTCGCTCACGGTGGTCCATTCGGTGGCGCCGATGGCTCTGAACTGGATCGCGCCTTGGGCCGCTACATCGGTGGTCCACGTGGCAACTGTCATGCCGGGTGCGCCGGCGGCCACGGCCACGTTGCTCACGGCCGGTGTGGCCGTGCTGTAGTGGATGGTCGCGCTGGCGCTGCCTACGCCCTCGTCCGAGCCTTTCACCCACACGTAGAGGGTTACCGCACCCTCGGACGTGCCGCCTTCGAAGGTGTAGGCGGTGGGGACGATGGCTTCGGTCGGCCAGGTTTCCGGTTTGACGGCGGATTGGCTGACGACGTATGCCGCGACGGTAACGCCTTCGGGCAGTTCAACCGCGAGGTTGATGCCGACCGTGGCGGAATTGGTGAGCAGCTTGCTGCCGCTGGTCTGGTCGACGGCTTGGAACAGCGTGATGACGGGCACGGCGGGTCCTACCGTGAGGACGCCCGTGCGGCCGGCAAAGAAGCTGTTGTTGATGTTCATGGCGCCGCTGCCGCTGGCGCCCCAGGTGCCGCGAGCCTGCAGCACGCCGTTGAAGTAGAGGTCCATCACGGCCTCATTCTGGCCGCCGGCGATGTCGAGGTAGCCGCCGCTCACGAGGTAGATGGCTTTTATGTCGTCGATTGTGGCCGAGCTTTCGATGGCCACGGTGCCTTGGGTGACGATGAGGTCGCCGACGAAGGTGCTGACGCCTCCGATGGTCAGCTTGCCGCCGCCGATTTTGGTGAGCGAGCCGGTGCCGCTGATGGAACCGCTCTGAGTGAGCGTTGATCCGGCGTTCACGTTGATGGTCGCGTCGCCGTCAAGGGCTATCCCGGCGGTGTGGTCTGCGTTGCCGCCTGCAAGCCAGATGGCGCCATTCCCGCCGAAGCCCGCGCCGGTGATGGTTGCGGCGCGATCCCACCACCAGAGGCCGTTGAACTTGGCCGTGGCACCGTCTTTCACGGTGAGCTGGTTCGCATCGGGGAACTGCGAGGTGTAGAACGTGCCGTCCTCAACGATGAGCTGGCCCTGGAACGAGCGGTTCGCGTTGCCGTATTCCCCGTTGGCCTGGCCCGTGCCGACTTTCTTGACGACACCGGTTCCGGTTATGGTGGGAATGTTGAACGCGATTGTGCCGTTGTCGCCGATTGTCAGTATCTTGTCGACGGGCACATTGATCACGGAGGCGCCCATCCACGTCTGGAGCTCGGACACCCTGCCGATGGTCATGTTCGCATCGAGTCTGATAAGGTTGACGTAGGGGCCGCTCTGGGGCATCTTCACATCGGCGATGGTAATCGGCAGGTTGACGGTGACGGTGCGTGTGTTGTTGCCGTCGGTGCCGTTGGCGGTGACGATGGGCAGAATCGCGACTCCGTCGACCG
>DATLAR010000256.1:0-18091 GCA_035527355.1 Planctomycetota bacterium | reverse complement strand
GCCAGTCATCATGTAGTCATGCACCTCCCCGGTCTTTTGACCGATTTGCTTTGCGGCACGTCGATGTGCCATTGCCCCCGAGATGCATTCCTTTGCATCCCAAAACCGCCAAACTCAAGAAACAGCTTAGTCAGGTTGCCGGCACAACTCGTGATTCTGCGGCCGCGGCACCATTGGACTGCAAGCCGGCCATGTCTTCCTCCCACACGGCGGGAATCATGGTCAGCGGCGGCGGATCGCCTCCGGCACGCTTGGTGTCGATCAACTCGATGAACGTCTGCAATATGAGCCGCACGTCGTAGCCGATCCGGCGTACCGGCACGGCGCTCACCGTAGGCCACGGAAAACAGGTGTTGGCGATCACTTGCACGTCGTCGGGCACACACAGGCCCGATGCCGCGATTCCGGCGGTGGCATGCGGCACGAGGTTGTCGTCGGTGATTATCACCACGTTCGGCCGGCGGCGGCGGTCGGCCAGCATCAGCATCTGTGCGGTGTTGCGCGCCCAGGCGGCATCTTCGACACGCACGGCCATCGTCCACTCGGAACGCGTTTCGATGCCTTCGGCGTATTGCGCAAGGATGGCCTTCAGCGAATCGTTAGGGAAGCTTGGCGTGGTGATCAAGGCTACTCGACGGGCACCCGCCGGCAACGCATAAGCTATTTGCCGCGCGAGCGAATCGAACTCGAGGTCGACGGCACTGACTCCCTCGTACTTTGTCTCCGACGTGAGCGCCACGCGGGGTATCCCCGGCTCGCTCAACAGCGGCGTGCCCACGAGCGAGTGCGGACTGCTGGTGAAAAGGAGGCCGGCCACCTGGTGGCGCCTGGCGAGGTCCACCAATTTGCTGTAGTCGCTGCCTGGCGACCACCCGTGGATTCCATAAAACATGGAAAGCTGACGCGAGCCCGCCTGCTGGATTGCCATGGCCTCGCGGCTGAGGGCCACCCAGAAATTGGGCCACGACGGCTGAGACGGCTGCGTGTGAAACGTGATTGCGTAGTGGCAGAGGTGCGGAGGATCGGGCACCACAAACGTGCCCTTGCGGGGGAGCGTGTATAGGAAACCGTCGCGAACCAGTTGGTTCATCGCGTGCTGAATGGTTGCGCCGCTCACGCCGAAGCGCTCGATGAGCTGCGAGTGGCTGGGCATTCGGCTGCCCCGCGTGAAAACGCCTGCCACAATGTCGAAGCGCAACGTATTTGCAACGTGGCCTTGCCTGCCCGATGAAGCCGTCTTGTCGCCGTCTTCATGTGCGTTCATCATTCCCTCTTTCGCGATGATTGGAGTCTGCACTAGAGTATCGGCTATCTACCCGTGGTAATTATACACCCGATTTCTTCCAATGTCAAGCGGATGGTTTCAAAGGAATCTGAAATAGCTTACGGCAGATTGTACAGCGGCTTTGTAAAGTATTGTGAGAACAGCCGTTAGGACGCGCACTCCACTCAAGCCGGGATCGTCTGAATCTTGCGGATTTGCCTGCCTCAGTAAAATGCTTCTGTAAATGCGGCAGTGTTCGCCAGGCTCTCCAATTGGTTCCCAATGCAGCCCGTGCCGGGAGCACGCAGCAACGTTCAGTAGTCTGCGGTTGTTGAAAATGGCGGAGGACCGATCATTTTCACACGAGGAGTGAGATGATGAAGCTGCGAATACTTGGCACAGCGGCCGCGGAAGGCTGGCCGGCGGCGTTCTGCCGCTGCGATCAATGCAGGGCAGCACGCACGGCCGGCGGAAAGAACATCCGTAAGCGCTCGTGCCTGCTGATCGACGACAAGGTGATGATCGATCTTCCGCCCGATATCCTGTGCCATTGCCAGCAAAACAGCATCGACCTGTTCGACGTGGAGCACCTGCTCATCACGCATCCGCACTGGGACCACCTGTACGCAAACGAGTTGCTGTGGCGGCGGCGCCATTTTGCGCACCCGTGGGACGCGCGTCGCCTGCACGTTTACGGCAGCGAGACCACCCGCCGCATCATCGACGCCGCCATCGAGGCCCAGTGGGACGATTGCCGGCTGAATTTCCATGCCGTTACGCGCTGGCAGACCATACACGTCAACGACCACGGCATCATCACAGCCGCTCTCGCAGCACACTCGCCCACACTGGAATGCTTCAACTACATCATCGAATTCGGCGGGGCCACGGTTTTCCAGGCCTACGACACCGGGTTGTTCCTCGATGAAACGTGGGATCATCTGGCGGGACACCATTTGAACGCGGTGGTGATCGACTGCACGAACGGCACTATAGACGACGTGAAGGGCCACCTGAACATCCGAGCGGTGATGCGCGTGAAAGAGAAGATGCATTACATGGGGATCATAGGCGACGACGTGAAATTCATCGCTACGCATTTCTCGCACAACGGCGGGCTGCTGCACGACGATCTTGCGAAGGCCCTCGAACCAGGCGGCATCGTGCCTGCGTACGACGGCATGGAAATCGAGGTGGCACCCGTGGAAGCCCACGCCGGCCGCCCGGCGGATTCCGGCTAGTTGCGCGGCCGCTTCGGGCGCCGTCTCGCGCTTTGCGCGTGTTGATTATCCGGAAGGTTTGATCCTTGTTTCCTACGGTGAGGTAAATCAGATGGGCATCAAAGAGGCAATCAAGACCGCAATCCACCAGAAGTCGAAGATCGTGCCGTACAACGACATGACGATCAGCTACTGCCAATGCACGGATTGCCCCACGCACCCGCAATGCAAGAAAGACGAGGTCGTTTTCTGCTCGGCGGGCGAGAGCGCAAGCAGGCCGACAATGACCGCCAAGGGATGCGACTGCGGCGAGTGCGAGGTCTTCAAGAAGTACAATCTTGATACCGGCTATTTCTGCATGAATGGCGAGGCAAAGTAGTTTCCTGCCTCGCCGCTCTGCGGCCGAACCAGATCGCTCCATGTGCGGTGTTCTTACAAAACATCGTTGCGTGGGGCGATCTGGTTTCGTCATTTTCCGCACCGGTTAGTCTTGATTCCCTGCCGTCAGTTGTGCTAACATATTCCGGCTGAAACAAATGAACTCTCGCCCCCGGCCGCTCGTCTATTACGTTGGGGGGCACGGAATACAGCAATGAGCCGCAAGCCACAAACAACAGGAAACGAAGAACTGGACCGCCTGCTCGACGCGGTCGGGCGCAGGCTGATCGTGCGCCGTTTCCTCGCATCGGCCAGCCGGAACGTCCTCGCGGCGCTGCTGCTGATGCTGCCGGTGCTGTTCTTCGGGGTTGTGGTCGGTGCGGCGCATATTCCTTCGGCGGGCGCTGCGGCTGTGATCGTGGGCGTTGCGCTCGCTATTGCCGCCTCCGAAACCTTCCTTCGCCGGCCGGGCCGTTTCGATGCGGCGCTCTATGTAGACCTCCGCCTCGGCCTGCACGAGAGGCTGTCGTCGCTCGTGTCATTCGGCGTGCAGGCTTCGTCGGCCGAGCCTGCCATGCTGGCCGCGCTCGCCAAGGACGTCCGTTTGCAGGCCGGCGGCATAGTTGCGTGGGCCGCGTGCCCCGTTTCCATTCCGCGCTCTGCCCCCATCACCGGCCTGGCGCTGTTTTGCACTATTGCGCTCATACTCGGCGCCGCGCAGCGCGGCCGCGCCGAGCGTTCGCCGGTCATGCACAGCGAGCTGAGCGAAATCCTATCGGGCGGCTCGAAATACATCCGCGTGGAACTTCCGCCCGAGCTGCACAATGAGCTCGAGAAGATCGCCAATTCGCAGGCCCCGCTGGACGACGCGATCGCGCGGCTTGACAGCCTTCTCGCGAAGGCCGAGTCGCTTGACGATATTCGCAAGCAGATCGACAGCGCCGACGTTTCGGCCGAAGACGTGCGGCGCATGCTTCACGAGCAGCAGGATGCCCGCGACCAGTTGGCCGCCGCGTTGGCGCGAGCGGCAGAGCGGCTCCGATCCGATGAAGCTCTCGCAAAAGCTGCCGATGACGCGCTTGCGGCCCTCAAGAGCGGCACAGACGATGAACTCGCGGCCGCGGTAGCGAAGCTGGCCGGGCAGCTTGCCGAGCAGACGGCCGAGTTTGAGCTGGCAAAGCTGAAGGAGTTGAAAGGCAAGCTCGCGACCGTGAAGGAAGCGACCGGCAAGGCGGGCGACGGGGCCGTGGGGCGGAATGTGGTCGATTCAGCCCATCAGGCCGGCGGAGACCTCGAGGCGGATATCGGCAGTATTCCGCTGTTTCCGGTGGATGCCGCGCTTGAGGCGAAGGCAGCGGTCCGCTCGGGCCGGGTTCCGGCACGGTATCGCTGGGCGGTGGAGAAGTATTTTTCGGGCGGGCTGGGTTCTGCCGGCTCCGAGGCCGGCGAAAGGTAGCTGTACAGTTTTCGTACGAGGCTGGTTACGATCTGCGCTGCATCTGCTTCCCCGCCGAATGGCCTGATCGTCGTAACATAAACTAACGCAACAACTTGCACAATACCGCATTCGGGCCGCAGGTCCGGCACGAGATTTGCATTGATTGATTGCCGATGACCGCAGGAAAAGGAATTTTGGCCAGCAACATCGCATATCTCGTCCTCACATTCGCCGTCTATCCGGCGGCCGGGCTGTTGCTGGCATACTTGGGCGGCCGGGCGCTTGGTGCGGAAGCGGGCGCGGTTGTGCGGGTGATGCTGCTGTGCCAGTGCCTGGTTGTGGCGTGCGTGGCGCCGTTTTTCCATTCGGCTTGCGGCGGTGCAAAACCGATACAGAATGTGGCGCGTTCGCTGCTGAAGACTCTGGGCGTGATAGCCGCGTCTGCGCTGATCGCCGCCATTGCGCCGCCGCTGCTCGGCGTGCGGGCGCCGTTGGCCTGGGCCGCGAAGACAGCCGGCATACTGGCCGGCTTCGGCACGCTGCTCGTGTGCATCGGCGCGTTTGTTCAGCGGCTGCACGCGGCGCCGGCCGCGAGGCTGCTGGTGGTTTACTCGGTGGCGGCAATGATGCTGGGCACGGTTTTTTATGCAAACCCCGCAATCGCGGTAGCTCGCGCGCCGGCGAAAGCCGCATTGATGCAGGCGGCCGTAACCGCCAACCCGCTGATCTGCGTGGCAGGCTCGGCCACGGGCTACGACATCCTGCTGTCGCGGCGGTCTGAGGTGTCGCTGTATTCGAATTCGCTCATCGGCCCCGATCATCTCTACCGTTACCCGGCGTGGTGGTGGGCGGCGCTGTATTATTGCGCGGCCGGTGCCGTGTTTTTTGGCGCTTCAATGATTCGCAGAACGAAAAAGGACTGATGCTCGAGGAGAATTTGCGATGAAGACGATCCGCTTACTGTTCGTGATGGCTTTTGTGTTTGGCTTGGCTGTTGGCGGCTGTGGCAAGAAAGAATCGGACAAGGCGGGGCCGTCGGCACGCACGTCCGAGCAGGCGGCGAAAGACGGCATCGCATTCCTGGCGAAGAACCAGAGCCAAGACGGCTCGTTCGGCAAGAGCCCCGACGTCGGCTTCACCGGCCTTGCCGTTTATTCGGTTGCGGCGGGGCCATACGCCTCGGGCCCTGATGCAAAACGCATGGCGCAGAGGGGCGCGGAATTCCTGGTGAAGAACCTGCGCGAAGACGGCTCGATCAACCAGGACAAGCAGATGCTGGCGATCTACCGCACCGCTCTCGCGGTGATGGCGCTCAACGCCGTCGACGCGAATGCCTACGCCGATACCATCGAGAAGGCGCAGGACTACCTGGTGCGGGCGCAGTTTTCGGAGGCAAACGGCGACTTCACGGCGCAGAACTGGGAATTCGGCGGCTGGGGCTACTCCAGCAAGCCCGAGACAATGGGGAAGGTGGCCCCGGATCTGTCGAACGCGCAATTTGCGCTCAACGCCCTGAAGGAATCGGGCCTGACCGAAGATGACGAGGCATACAAGCGGGCAATAGTGTTCCTCAGCCGCTGCCAGAACCGGAGCGAAAGCAACGATATGGGCTCGACGGATGACGGCGGGGGCTTCTACGCGCCCAAGGAAAGCAAAGCCGGAGTGGTCACCCTGCCCGACGGCCGCACGGTTTACAAGTCCTACGGCAGCATGACTTACGCGCTGCTCAAGGGTTTCGTGTTCTGCGGGCTGAAGAAAGACGACGCCCGCGTGAAAGCGGCATTTGATTGGATCTCGAAGAATTATACGGTTGACGAGAACCCGGGCGTGGGCCAGATGGGGCTGTTCTATTATTTCATGACTATGGCCAGAACGCTCGGCGAGCTGGACGTTGACACCATTGAGACGGAAGACGGCCGCAAGCATGACTGGCGGGCCGAGCTGTCGGCCAAGATCCTCGGCCTGCAAAACAAAGACGGCTCGTGGACGAACACGCAAGACCGCTGGATGGAGAGCGATCCGGTGCTCGTAACCGGATACGCCCTCACCGCGCTCGGCTACTGCCGAAAATGAAACGGCCGAACCACCGCGGAAAAATCAATGTACTGCGACCGCTGCAAGACCAAAATGAAAGAGGAGAAACGCATCTTCCACAAGCAGCGGAAATGGATTTGCCCAAAGTGCGGCCGCGTGAGAATGCAGAAGGTGAAGAAGCAGGAATAGCAGGCAAGGAGGGAACGATGGCAGACAAGGATATCAGGCAGAGGATCAGGAGAGTGGTGGACTTGGGCAAGCAGATTTATATCTTCACAACGGTTGATGAAGAGAACCGCCCGCGCTCGCGGTACATGGGCACGCTGGACATCACCGACGATTATGCGGTTTTTTATCTTGCCACGCAGCAATCGTCGCGCAAGGTGAAGCAGATCGGCGCAAACCCCAACGCGCAGCTATTGTTTGTAACGCCCGACTACCTGGAAACGGTTACGATTTCCGGCAAGGCGCACCTGGAAAGCTCGGAAGACACGAAGCATGACATGTGGGCCAAGAACCCCATGCTTGCCGGGTATTTCTCATCCCTGGAAGATCCCGAATACGCTGTGATCCGCTTTGAATCCGAGTTTGCCGAGTATATCAATCTCAACGAAACCCGCGGCGTGGCCGATATCGTTCCGTGGTTGAGCCAGCCGGTGGAGCAGAAAACGGAAAAGGGATAGGCGGCCGGCCTATCCCTTTTTCCCGACATTCCCGAATGCATCTTATTCTTTCGACTTGATCTGTTCCAGCGGCTTGCGGTTGCCGAAATCGCGCTTCGGCCCGGCAACGGGCCTGGCCCAACGCACGCCGTTGGTGATTACGCGCAGCACCGCCTTGTCGTAGTAGATCGGGTAGGTTTCGTGCCCGGGGCGGAAGTAGAAAATCCTGCCGCTGCCGCGTTTGAAGCAGCACCCGCTTCTGAACACCTCGCCGCCCTCGAACCAACTGATGAACACCAGCTCGTCGGGCTGCGGAATATCAAACAACTCGCCATACATTTCGGTTGCGGGCAGCTCGAAGTATTCATCCAGGCCCTCGGCGATGGGGTGCCCCTGCGACACGACCCAGAGCCGCTCCTTCTCGCCGACCTCCCGCCACTTCAGGTTGCAGGTGGTGCCCATCAGCGATCTGAAAATCTTGGAGAAATGCCCCGAGTGGAAAACCAGCAGGCCCATGCCGTCAAGCACGCGCTCCTTCACGCGCTCCACCACCTCGTCCTTCACCTCGTGATGCGCCATGTGGCCCCACCACGTCAGCACGTCGGTATTGTTCAGCACGTCGGCCGTAAGGCCGTGCTCCGGTTCGTCCAGCGTTGCGGTGCGCACCGTAATGCCGGGCTGCGCGGCCAGATGCTTTGCGATGGCCCCGTGCATCCCTTCGGGGTAGATCTTGGCGATCTGCGGATTGGTTTTCTCGTGGCGGAATTCATTCCACACCGTCACTCGAATGATGTCTGCCATATTCCTGTCCTCGTTCTTGGTGTCCTTGCGTACATTCAGAAGAAAACGCTAACGGAATATTTTACCATGTAGCTTTTTGCAGTCAAGGAAGTTTCACCGCCGGTGAGGGATGCGCGTTTTGCGCGGCGGCAGGAACAGTTAAACTGTTGACAACCACCAATAGCCGGCATAGAATTAGATAGGCAGGCAAGCCAAAGGGGACCGCGGAGGAATACGAATTGGCTGCGACAAATGACGCCGGCGCGTCGAAGCCCCGGAAACAGATCAACGGCTACGAGCTGATCTCGCGCCTCGGGCAGGGCGCCGTGGGTATCGTCTACAAGGCACGCCAGACCACCGTCGACCGCATCGTGGCGGTGAAGGTGCTGGATCCGAAATTCTCGTGCGACAGGAAGTACATCGCGCGTTTCCTTCGCGAAGCCCACTCCGCCGGAAAGCTCAATCACGTCAATATCGTCCAGGGCATCGACGCCGGCAAGTCTTCCGAAGGCTACTATTATTTCGTGATGGAGTACGTGCAGGGCGAAACCGTGAAGCGTATGCTTCAGCGCAATGGCGTCATCCCTGAAAAGCAGGCCGTAGACATCGCCCTGCAGGTGGCGCAGGCCCTGCGCCACGCCTCCAGCATCAAGCTAGTACACCGCGACATCAAGCCCGAAAACATAATGGTAACGGCCGAAGGCGTGGCGAAGCTGGCCGATCTGGGCCTGGCGAAAAGCTCCGGCGACGACGTGGCCATCACGCAGGCCGGACAGTCGATGGGCACGCCGCTATACATCTCGCCCGAGCAGGCAAAAGGAATGGCCGACATAGACGCCCGGGCCGACATCTACTCGCTGGGCGCCACCCTTTACCACATGGTAACCGGCTTCCCGCCGTTTTCCGGCGAGAACCCCACCGTGATCATGCTCAAGCACATGAACGAGCCGCCACCCTCGCCGCGTGAGCACAACGCCAAGCTCTCGCCCGAGCTTTGCCACATCATCCAGAAGATGATGGCCAAGAACCCCGCAGACCGCTACCAGACAGCCACCGATCTCATCGACGACCTCTCGGCGCTCGCAGCCGGCAGGCAGCCCGCGCACGCGGCGGCCC
Organism: Planctomycetota bacterium; assembly: GCA_035527355.1. Taxonomy (GTDB): domain Bacteria; phylum Planctomycetota; class PUPC01; order JABMSA01; family JABMSA01; genus DATLAR01. Next base: position 9,199 of record DATLAR010000256.1, on the reverse strand, counting down.
ACGCAAAGCAGCAATCTACGAATGACGCGGCCAGGCTCTCGAGCCTGCAGGGGCGGCCGCCGCGGCACATCGCACCGCTGATCGCTGGCGCGCTCGCCATTGCTGTTGTTTGCATCGCCGGCTACAGTATCTTCAGCCGCGACAGCACAGAAAAGCGAGACCCCGAACCGAAGACTTCCACGCAAACAACTACCGAGGAGCAGCCGAAACCTGACGCCGAAACGCAGGCACAGCAGCTTTACGAAAAAGCCCTCGCACTGGAAAGCGCCAACGACCTGGTCGGCGCGCAAAGCATATGCGATCAAATAGCCAGAGAGTTTTCCAACACCGCGGCCGCCGCGCCCGCCGCCGGCAAGGCCGCCGAGCTGAAGGAAAAGCTCGACCTCGCAAACAGGCTGAAGATCAGCCTCGAAGCCTTTGGCGAGATCGAAAAGAAAATAGACGAAACCAGAAAAGCAATGGCATTTGGCAGGGCCATCGAACTCGCCAAGCTTTACGCGAGCGACGACGTGCCCGGGCAGGTGAAGGCGCGGGCCGAGGCACTCCTTTCCGACATGCGCGACGAGGCGAAGAAACGCAACGAAAAGCTGAAGGCCGAGGCCGAAGCATTCCTCGCCGCCAGGAACTTCCTGGCCGCACGCGACTCGTGGAACAAGGTGAAGGCAATGGGCATCGATGCCTACTCGCGCGAAGCCGAGAAGGGCATCGCACGCGTGGCAGCCGCCGAGCGCGAAAAACTCGAAGCCAGCCTCAAAACGCACCGGGCTTTCTGGCCGCAGTTCGTTGAAGTGATCCGCGAAAAAGGCACCGGCCAAGCCGAGGCGTTCGCCGACAGCGCAATGGGCGACGACGCCTTCATGAAGGCGAGGCTCGAAATCGAGTGGGACAAGAAGCTGCTGCTCGCGCTCCGCGAGCTCGACAATGACGCCATCCAGGGGCTGAAAGCCATGAAAGGCAAGCGTTTCACCCTCACCGGAGCCACCGGAATCATCAAGGAAGTGAACGAAAAGCAGTTGATCGTGCGGAACAAGGTCGTTGGCGACGAGGTCGTGATCATGATGGAAATCGAGCGCGAGGGCGGCACAACAATCACGATCTCGCGGCGGTACGACACGCTAACCGCCGAAGACCGCCTCGCCCTCGCCGAGCAGCAATGGAAGCGCACCGAAAAGAACCCCGCACTGCTCCGGGCCGTGCATCGCATGTGCATTCAGCTAGACTTCGACGCCGCACGCTCCGAGGTGCAGCTTGCCGGCCTGCCTGATATCGACGTGCAGCGCCTGCGAACGCGAATCGACTACCTGGCTCGTGAAACCGAAGCAAGCAAGGCTTTCGATGACGCAAAAGCCGCAGAACGCTCCGATAAATGGGCCGACGTGAAAGCCGCCTGCGAACGCATCCGCAACGACCTTTCCGACACATGGTTCGCCGGCCGAAACATCAATGCCGTCGACGACCTGCTCGCCAAGGCACATCTGAAGCTCCTGGAAAAGAAACTCTCCAACAAGCTTCACGCAAAGGTGCGGCTGCTTTCCGACAACCGCTGGCAATTCCACTGGGATTTCTCGACTGCCAAGCAGCTCGAAGACTTCGAGGCGGCCGAGCCGCCCGCACAGAAGCGCGACAAGGCAAAGGAGCCGATCGTCCGCGATCAAGACCGCGAGCGAATGCTCGTGCTGCGCGGGCTCGACGTGATCGCGCGGCCCGTTTTCAAGGGCGCGCCGCTCCAGATCGAATACAAGCTGAAGCTGCTCGAAGAGAAAGCACAGCACGGATTCGGCCGCGTGCTGCTGCTTGACCGCAACCGCCAGCAACCGTACATGTGGGAGTTTGCATACTGCCACGGCAGGTTCGACACCAGGAAACCCGCCGCCGATTTCTTCCGCAACATGTACACATTCGGAGGAAGATCAACCGATTGGTGGCAGTGGCAGTGTTCCGGCGGCCGCCTCGAACGCAACCGCTGGTACAAGGTGAAATGCGACATCACCGAACGCGCCGCAAAGGTCGAATTCAGCGGCCGGTGGGTGTACGACAGCACCTCGATCACCACGAATGACGGCGGCATCGACCCGGCCGCCAACCCAGACCTTAGCGGCTTCTACCAGGTGCAGTTTTCAGCGTGGGACCCCGACGACACCTGGGCGTTTGCCGACATCATCATCACCGGCCCCATCGACACGCGCTGGCTCGAAGCCTTCGTGGAGCAGCAATAGCCCGCCGCCGCACAGGCCAACAATGCCGTCCACCCGGGCCTTTTCCCATTCTCTTTTTCCGCTTCTGCGCGTATAATAATGGCGCCAAGAGGTGAAGGTGGATACAAATGAACGACCAATCCTCCCACTTGTGGGAGCTTGACAGGCTGCTGGAAGGCGACGTGCTGGCCGATGATGTTTCGCGAGCCGTCTATGCCACAGCCGCCTGCATATACAGAATCGAACCCGTGGCCGTGGTGCTGCCGCGGCATATCGAAGACGTGATCCGCACCGTCTGGTTTTGCAGGGAACACGGGCTGCCGATCATCGCGCGTGGCGGCGGCTCCGGCCTCGCGGGCCAGTCGGTGGGGCGTGGCGTCGTTATCGATTTCACCCGCTACATGGACGCCGCCGAGAGGATCGACCCCGACGATAACCTCGCGGTCGTTCAGCCCGGCATCACGCTGGGCTCGCTCAACCTGCTCCTCAAGCCGCACAACCGCTGCTTCCCGCCGGACCCGTCCAGCGGCAACTACGCGTCGATCGGCGGCATGATCGCAAACAATTCATCCGGCGGGCATTCGCTGCGTTACGGCGCCACGATCGATTACGTGCGCCGGCTGAAATTCGTTACCGACACCGGCGAGCTGGTGTGCATGGAAACGAGGCCGCTGGATCAGATGCGCTCGGCGCAAGGCGGCGGCCGCGAAGCCGCGCTGTACGTGGGCGCCGCAAAGATCGCTTTGCGCTACGCGCCGCTCATCAAGAAGTGCATGCCCAAAACCAGCAAGAACAGCAGCGGCTATCGGCTGGATCGCGTGATCGAGGAAAATGATCCTTCGGCAGCCAACATCCACCTGCAGCGGCTGCTGTGCGGCTCCGAGGGCACGCTGGGCGTGATAGTCGAGGCCGAGCTCGATCTTGCCGCCCCGCCGGCCTGCACCGAGCTTGCAGTGCTGGCATTCAAGAGCCTGAAAGCCGCCGCCGATGCCGTGCCCGAGATGATGAAATACGATCCGTCGGCGATCGAGGCGATGGACGCAAACGCGGCAAAAGTGGTGCGCGAGCGGCGAGCCGAACTGCGCAAGTTTCTGCCCGGTGAGGCGGTGCTGCTGATTTTCGTCGAGTTTGACGGAGCCGATCGCTCGGCGCTTCGCGAGAAGGCCCGCAAGCTGAAGGATGAAATGGTGGTGCGGCGCCGGCTGGCATTCAAATCGGTTGACGCCGCCGATTCGCGCGAGCAGACGCTACTGTGGAACGTGCGAAAAGCGATACTGCCCACCCTCTACAATATGCCCGGGCCAAAGCGCGTCATCTCGTTCATCGAAGATGTGGCCGTGCCCGTGGCCGCGATCCCGGCATACATCGGCGGGCTGGGGAAAATTCTGGGGGAGAACGACGCCCCATTCGCCCTGTTTGGCCACGCCGGCCAGGGAAACTTCCACGTGCGGCCGATGCTGAACCTCGGCGATCCGGCCGAGGTGCGCAAGATGGCAAAAATCGCCGAGGAGGTTTTCGAGCTTGTTATCTCGCTGGGCGGCACCGTTTCGGGCGAGCACGGCGACGGCCTGGTCCGCACCGAATTCCTCAGGCGGCAATACGGCGACCTCTACCCCGCCTTCGAGGAGATCAAGAGACTCTTCGACCCCAACGGCATCTTCAATCCGGGCAAGATCGTCGATCCGGTTCAGGCGATGGGCGAGAACCTGAAATTCGGCCCGGAATACGCGGCCGCCTGCAGCAGCGGCAGCACCGAGCTTGTGTTTGAAGATGGCGAATACGCGCGGCTGATCGGTAAATGCCAAGGCTGCGGCACCTGCCGCACGATCACCCCCGAAACCTCGATGTGCCCCGTTTTCAAAACGCTCAAAGACGAGCGGATCTCGCCCCGCGGCAAGATTTCCGTCCTTCGCGAGATGCTGGCCGGCCACCTCAAGCCCACGCCCGAAAATCGCAGGGAACTCGCCCGCGTGATCGATCTCTGCCTCAACTGCGGCATGTGCACCAGCGAATGCCCCACGCTCGCCGAAGTGTCGCTGCTGATCAACGAAGCACGCGCGCGCCAAAGCAGGAAACATGGCGTGCCGAAGGTGAAACGCCTCATCTCGATGTATCCTGCGCTCACCCGCCCGATGCCGCGATTCGTAAACAGGTTCGGCTCGATGATGCTGCGCGTGCGGCCGCTGCGAGCCGTAATGGAAAAATTCACCGGCATCGATCGGCACCGCCGCCTGCCGGCCATCCGCCCCGCGCGCAAGGTGCAGGAGGTGCACCCGCAGAATCCGGTCCGCCGCGTCGCTCTCTTCGCCGATCTGTTCGCGTCGCTTCACGATCCCGAGATCATCCGCTGCGCGATGGACATCTTGCAGCACAATGGTGTTGATGTAATTCATCCGCGGCAGAAGGAATGCGGCATCGTGGCGATGACCGCCGGCGACCTGCGGCGAGCGCGCAAGACCATCGAGTTCAACCTCGCCGGCCTTGCACCAGCCGCCGCCGACGGCCGCGCGATCCTCTGCACCGAGCCTTCCGCCGCAATGTGCCTGCGGCGCGAATACCGCCATTACACCACCGACCCTGCCGCCGCCGCCGTGGCCGAGAAGACACGAGAGTTCTTCGAGTTCCTTCGCGAGATGAAGAACGACGCTACGCTGAAAACCGACTTCGCACAGCTAGACGACGAGTTTCTGTATCACGCGCCGTGCCACCTTGCCGCGATGGGCATCGGCCTGCCTGCCATTGAACTGCTCAGGCTCGTGCCGGGCCTCAAACTGAAGCTGCTCACAAAACGCTGCTGCGGCATGGCCGGCAGCTTCGGCATTGCCGCCAAAAACTACGAGCTTTCCAACGAGATCGGCCGTCCGCTGTTCGACGAGATCAAGGAATCGAAGACGGGCCGCCTGCTCACGGAATGCAGCATGTGCGAAATGCAGATCGAGGAAAGAACCGGCATCGAAGTCATTCACCCGATCAAGCTGCTGCACCGGGCCTACGGCCTCGGAAAGTGAGCGCGGGCCAAAGCGGCTCCCTCAGGCAAATCTTCCGTTCGATATTTGATGTTCGATGTTCGATGTTCGACGTTCGCGCCGTTTTCTTCGACGAAAGAATCGCAGCCTATGATTCCTCCCGCACCAGCCTCTGCATCACCGTTATATCCAGCCACCGGCCGAATTTGCAGCCCACCTCGCGCAGCTCGCCGGTAGTCTTGAAACCAAACGACTCGTGAAGCCGGATGCTGGCTGTATTGTGGTCGGAAATCTGCGCGATGATGCTGTGATGGCCGGCGGCGCCGGCTGCATCTATCAGCCGTTCGAGCAGCAGCCGGCCCAATCCTTTGCGGCAGTGCCGGCAGGCGATGTAGATGGAATCTTCGGCGGTGAAGCGGTAGGCGCAGCGCGATGCGTAGCGCGAAAGCGATGCCCATCCGGCCAGCTCGCCGCCGATCTCGGCCACGAAAACGGGATACTGCTCGTTGCGGTGGTCGTCAAACCACGCCCTGCGTGCATGATCGGGCAGCGGCTCGATCTGGAAGGTCGCGGTGCTGTTGAGCACGTAATCATTGTATATGGCGTTGATCGCGGCAAGGTCTTCGACGCGCACCCTTCTTATCAGCGCTTGGTGTGTTTTCATCTCCATTGCACTATTATCCTGCACCTGCGGGCGCAAAGCAAATGTTTTCGCGGCGTGCGGGCTTTTCCATCGCCCCCTCATTTCCCGCTACCTGCGCACGGGCTGCAGGGCATGCAGAGCTTGCGGCCGCGCCGGAAAGCGAAAGAAAATCGCTCAAATCATCTAATCCATCTTCTCAACTCGCCGCGCACTCATCCGATACTCGTCTTGACGAGTTCTGGAGGGAGTTCTGAACTAAACAGAAGGGAGGAGGTTTATGTCCGCTAATAGTGGAAGCAACCCTGTCAGCTTCAAGCTGATAAAAGCGCTCGGTGGAAGGAAAGTGGGCCCTGGGATCATCGAGAGCCCGCCGAAGGAGCAGGAAGCTCCAGAACCGCCCTCGGATCGGCTGGCAGGCAGAGTGCCGCGCGACGAGATCGAGATGCTCGTTCGCCAGGCGCTAGACGAGCGGCGAGAAATCGACATGGCCGTGCGGCAGGCCCTCGATGGTGCAATGGAGCACGAGCCGAAGGAGACGCACCAGGCGCCCGGCACCGAGGATCTTGCGGCTATGGTCCGCCAGGCAGTCGAGGAAGCCCTGCAGAAGCGCTCAACGCCCGAGCGCCGGTATGAAGAAGATGACATCAGGCGGATCGAGGAAGCGCTGAAGAACTGCAAGATGCACAGCGGGGCATACGTCGATTTCACAAACGTTTTCGACGGCATCGCCAACATCGTTCGGAAGGAGATCAGCAACGAGCTTTCCAACCGCGGTACCACCGAAGGCAACGGCCGGACGGCAACCAATGGCGTGAAACAGGCCATCAGCGATGCAATCGATCGGCGAACGGAGGCCTTCCTCTCATCGATGCGCCAGAAAATCGAGGAGGAGAGCCTCAAGCACGTCGACGACCTGCTTGGGCAGTTCATGCCCATTGACAATATCGAGCAGCTCAAGAGACAAAGGAGATCCGCCAGCACTGGCGGAGACTTTCGACCTGGAAATACCCCTGTGCAGCCTGCCGTCGATGTAAACCAGTTGTCGAAGTCCATCGCCGAGGCCGTTCGCGAGCAGATCGGCGGAGCAAAGACAACCGTCGACAATCTGGACGAGCTGGACAAGCGAATGGGCCGGCTGATGGAAGCCGTTGAGAAGGCCGAACTCATCGCCTCCAGGATGACCGAATACGCACCCGCCAGGCGTTACTACCGGCGCGGAAGCTCCGAACATTACCTGGACAAGCAGCACCTTGGAATCCTCGAGGATATTTTCAAGAATAACGTTCAACTGCAAACCCCTGGCACGGAAATGAGCGTCGATGAGGCCGCGGTGCAGCCCGCGGAGGCCGTGCCGCAAACAGAAGGAGCATTGCAATGACCGAAAACGCATACGAACCGGAGGTTTCCACCTTTGCGAAAGACGAGGATGCACTGTTGGTGGGCGTCGACCTCGGCACGTCGCGAAGCTCGATCGCCGCGATCAACGGTATTCGCAAGATCGTTGAGAGCTACGTAGGCTGGCCAAAAGACGCGGTGGCGCTCCGGCACATCAAGAAGGAGATCGTGTTTGGCACCGAGGCGCTCGAAAACCGCCTGTCGCTCAACCTCTTCCGGCCTCTCGAAAAAGGTGTGCTCAAATACACACTCGACGAGGAGCAGGACGAGGAAGCCGAAGAGGTCCAGAGCAACAAGCGCGCCGCACGCGAACTCATCCGCCACATGATCCACATCGCCAAGCCCGAACGCGACCAGCGCGTCTATGGCGTCGTCGGCGTGCCCGCCCAGGCCAGCATCAAGAGCAAACAGGCACTCATCGAGGCCGCGAAAGACAGCATGGACGCGGTCATGCTCGTCTCGCAGCCGTTTGCCGTTGCCTATGGCATGGGAATGCTCGACGCCAGCATGGTTGTTGATATCGGCGCAGGCACAATCGACATCTGCCGCATGCACGGAACGATGCCCACCGAAGAGGACCAGATCAGCCTGCAGTGCGCCGGCGACTTCATCGACAGGACGTTCGAGGAGCTGCTTCGCAAGAAATACCCCGACGCACAGTTCACCACAAACATGATCAAGAAACTCAAGGAAAGCCACGCATTCGTCTCCGGCGAGGTTCAGCGCATCAAAGCCGTCTTCCCCTCGTCCGGCAAGCCCACCGAATACGACGTAACCGACGAGCTGAAGGAAGCCACCGAAAGCATCCTCGACAAGATCACCGAGGCCCTTCACCAACTGATTGCGAGTTTCGACCCCGAATTCCAGACGAAGCTGCGCAGCAACGTCATACTCTCCGGCGGCGGCAGCCAGATCATCGGCCTCGCATCCAGGCTCAGCGAAGGCCTGGAAAACCTCGGCGGCGCAAACGTCTACGCCGTTGAAGAACCGCTCTACGCCGGCGCAAACGGAGCTCTCCAGCTCGCGATCGACATGCCCGACGCATACTGGCAGAAGCTAACCTGAGGCGTAAGCCGGCCCTTTCTGTTGTTACAGACACTTGGCCCCGCGGGCGGCCGTTGATTAAGACTCTATGCAACGGCCGCCCGGTTTCATCCAGCTTGAGCCGCCGAATGCCGAGGCTCTTGCGGCCGGCAAATACAAAACCTGACATTCTTTCACACAAAAAGACAGAACTTTCGAGATCAGGCGTCGTCTAATCTAATAGAGAGACACCGGTTCCCTTGCCCAAGGGTTCCCTCGCAGTGTGCCCCGCGCCTATGGCTTCCGTTCTCCTTGGCCAGGCTGCCCGGGGCACATCTTTTTTCCCAGCAGAAAAAGAAGGGGCCGCAACCATAGAGCGGGCTGCGGCCTCTCAAGCTGTCGGCTTCAGGTCATCACACAGGCGAAGCATAGAAGTTTCGACCAAAGGGTCCAAAAGCCAAGCCTACTTGGTCTTCTTCGCGGTTATCGCGGCGATCTTCTTCTCGTCGAGGTTGCACATCTTCATTATGCCGGCGAGGTCGGCCTCGGATTCGTCAAGGCGCGCGGCCCAGTTGCCTTTCAGCCGTTCGGCAAGCTGCACCGCGATAGTGAGGGCCGTGCTGCAGTTGCGCACAAAGCGCTTGCGGCACTCGATCGCGTCGTCGGGGTCGCCCTCGGCGCGCAGCATGTGGCAGTCATATTCCACCGTGCCTTTCCAGCCAAGGTCGTCGAGCACACGGAACATCTGCACCGTTTCCTTCAAACCCTCGGGGCCGATCAGCGGGGGAAAGTCATTGTCGAACTGCCCCTTGATCTGGCTGCCGAAATGCAGAAACGACAGCTTGTTTATGCTGATGAGAAATGCCAGCGTGTTCACGGCGTTCAGCAGCGTCATGCTCTCGTGCTGCAGCAGCTCGGGATTCACCCCCCAGAATTCGGGATGCTTCAGCTTGCCCAGGATCAGGCCGGCGGCGTGG
>DATLAR010000255.1:0-8823 GCA_035527355.1 Planctomycetota bacterium | reverse complement strand
TCCGCAGCGGTCTCACCGCCGCCACGCTCGTGCTGATGTCGTTCACGGTCGTGTCGTTCACGTCGGTGAAGTTTGTGCCGCGATACAACAAGATCGACGCGAACCAGCCGGCGCTTTACAACGGGATTCTGGCGAAGCGGCCGCAATGGGCGCCGCTGGATCCCGACGCATACGCGGCGCTCGATGCTCTGTACGGCGAGCGATTTGCCGTGGTGCCGCGCGGCTGGTACGCCGGCACGCTGCGGCTGTCGATCCCCGGGCGGCGGCCGCCGGAAATCAGTACCGGCACCGAGACGCCGAAGGCGGCCGATGCCGGCAAGCCCGCGGAGCCCGAGCGCGAATGGCCGGTGGTGAAATCCCTCACGGGCCTGCACGTGCGCGAGAAGGACGTGACTCGCGTGCACGAGCTGATTACGGCCGGGCGATGGTTCAGCAAATCGGACGCAGACGAATGCATCGTGCCGTCGGACGTCGCCGAGAAGCTCGAGATGGATTCGGACGACGTGGGGAAGGCTTCGCTGCTGGTGCGCGATCGGCTGCTGAGCGTGGTGGGCATCATCGACAGCAAGCGTCTGCTGGAGCTGATCGACCTGAACGGCGAGCCGATCACGCCGATCGATTACACGATCGTGCAGACGACAGCGAAAGACAAGCAGGAGACGGCCAGCGACCGCTACAGGCATTTCCTGCCCGAAGACACGCTGCTTGTGCCGTACGGCGTGGCGAAATCTTTCGGCCGCAGCGTGGCGGGCAGCTTTTCGCTGGCGTCGGTGGCCGTGGCGATGGACGCGAAGGGCGCCGAGGCCCAGGAGGAGACGATCCGGCGGTTCATGGCGTCGAAGGCCGTGAATCTTTTCGTGGGCATCGAGGGCCGCAGCTATTTCTACAACGTGCCCGGAATGCTGTCGTTCACGGGCCTGAAGAATGTAGCTATGCCGCTGGCAATTGCATTCCTGATCGTGCTGAACACGATGCTCGGGGCGGTTTACGAGCGGTTCAAGGACATCTACATTTTCAGCTCGATCGGCCTGGCACCGTCGCACATCGGCACATTATTTCTTGCCGAATCGTGCGTTTTTGCTACAATAGGAGGTGTAATCGGTTACCTGATCGGCCAGGTTTTCTCGGTGTTGTGCGCGCAGACCGGATGGCTGGGGGGCCTGACGCTGAATTACTCGTCGAGCTCGGTTGTCACCGCGATGCTCGTGGTGATGGGCGTGGTGATCGCATCGTCGCTTTACCCGGCGCACAAGGCTTCGCGGCTGGCGTCGCCGTCGGTGGACCGCAAATGGCGGCTGCCATCGGCAACAGACGACGTGATGCAGTTCGAGCTGCCGTTTCTGGTGGAAACACGCAACGTGGATGGGCTGATGGCCTTCATCGGGCAGTATCTGCGGGCGCATCGCGAGGCGGGCGTGGGGCGGTTTATGACCGAAAAGGTGGGCGTGGCGCGGCTGCCCGATGCGCGCCGCCTCAAGGCGCACGTGTGGATGTCGCCTTACGACCTCGGCGTGAGCCAGACGGTGACGCTGGAGACCGGCACGCCCGACGCCGCCGACGTGTGCCCCCTGAAGCTGGAGCTGACGCGTGTGACGGGCGAGCCGCGATCCTGGCGCAAAACGAGCTTCATCTTCCTCGACGCGCTCCGAAAGCAGTTCCTGCGCTGGCGCACCGTGGATGAAACCGGCAAGCAGCGCTATGCGGCCGAGCTCGATTCCTTTGACGAGGCGCGACAATGACCAGATCCGACGTTACGCAAGGCACAGGCTTCCCAAACAACACGCCGGTGCCCGGCAGCCTGGAGGCCGAATGCAGGGCGCTCGGCATCGATCCGTCGGGCGTGCTCGACTTCAGCGGCAGCCTCAATCCGCTCGGGCCGCCGCAATGCATCGATACCGTCCTTCAGCAGGGCGTGAAGCTGGCCTCCACCTACCCCGACCTGCACCATGACGACGCGCGCACGGCGCTGGCCCGCGCGCATAACGTCGATCCCCAAACCATTCTCATCGGCAACGGTTCCACCGAGCTGCTCCACCTCATCACGCGGCATTTCCACGCGGACCGCACGCTGGTGCTCGGGCCGTCGAGAGCCGACTACGTGCGCGCGGCCGAGCTTGCAGGCTCGCGAGTGGACCTGAAGCTCGCGACGCCCGCGAGGCTTTTCCGCCATGACGTGGCGGCGATGCGGCACCTTGCCGATTACCACCTCGTGATCCTCGGCAATCCGGGCAGCTTCACGGGCATGTTGTGGCGGCTCGACGAGATCGTTGAATGGGCGGCTGAGAATCCGGAGGTGTTTTTCCTGGTCGACGAGGGATACATGGACTTCGTCGACCGGGCGCACGTGTCGATGATTGGAATCAACTGTCCGAACATCGTGGTTATGAAATCGTTCGGCGCTTTTTTCGGCATCCCGGGGCTGCGGCTGGGGATGCTGTGGGCGAGCAGCGAGGTGGTGAACGTGCTCCGCGCCCGGCGCGAGCCATGCACGGTGAATCGCCTGGCGCAGAAGGCGGCCACCATGCTTTACGGCGAGCAGGGCTATGTCTCTGCCACGCATCGGCTGCTCAGCCAAGAGCGATCATTTCTCACGCGCGGCCTCACCGAGCTGGGATTCCGGGTGTTCGACTCGCCCGCGAGCTTCCTGCTGCTGCGGATCGAATACAAGAAGCTGACCGCAAGTCTGCTGAAGACGCTCGCGCTGCGAAACGGCGTGTTTGTTGGGGATTGTTCGGCCGTGCCGGGGCTGGGCGAGAACTTTGTGCGCGTGGCCGTGCGGCGGCGCCACGAAAACGAGCGGCTGATCGAGGCCATCGAGAAGCTCTTGCGCGAAGCAGGGCTGTGCTGAGGAGAAAACCGGCGCCAACGGATGACTGCAACGGCGGGCGCGCGAGTCGAGAATGGATGGAGGGAAGCCTTCGGCCTGGAAGCCGGATTATATTTGGCCCATAGCCTGAAGCCCTATCCTGAACGGACAAAGGAGAACGTGCGATGGCAATATTCGACCAAGGACTCATACAGGTTTACACCGGCAACGGCAAGGGCAAGACAACCGCTGCGCTGGGTCAGGCCCTGAGGGCGCTCGGCCGGGGCGCCAAGGTGTGCATGTACCAATTCCTGAAACCACCGTCGCTCGAGACGGGCGAGTCGCTCATGGCCAGAAAGCTGGCTCCCGATTTCAGACTCGTGCGCCTCGAACATCCCTGGTCGATGACGTCAATCGAGAACGCCGAAGACGTCGAAACGATGTCCGACGCGATCAAGGCGGCACTACCGGGTATCGTAGACGCAGTAAGCTCGGGTGAATGGGATTTGGTGATCCTCGACGAGATCGTTTTCTGCCTGAGCAAGGGAATGTTGAGCGAAAGCGAGATGATGGAAATACTGGAGGCGAAGGACGAGAACGTAGAGCTGATCCTCACCGGCCGCGGCGCCACGCCACGCCTCGTCGAAGAGGCCGACCTGGTGACAGAGATGAGGGCCGTGAAGCATCCGTACGAGCAGGGCATACCCGCGCGGGCGGGAATCGAATACTAGGTCCTTTCGTCATAGCTTCTGCGTTTCACCTTACAAGGCCGGCGGGGCGGCCGCCTCAGCCGGCGCGCGTGCGTCCTGAGCGGCGATCTCAGCCAGCCTCCTGAGCGCATAATTCTTCCACGACCTCCCTGTATCTTTCCAGCAGTAACTCAGCCACCCGCTCCCATGAAAAGCATCTGACAATCCTCTCGCGCGCCGCCTTGCCCATCGCCTGAATCATGCCTGCACTGTCCAGCAGGCGGTTCACCCCTTCGGCCAGGGCAAGGGCGTCGCCCGACCTCATCAAGATGCCCGTCTCGTTGTCGACCACCGCCTCAGGTGTGCCCCCCACGCTCGTTGCCACCACCGGCAGGCTGCAGCACATCGCCTCCAGCACCGTGAGAGGAAACGCATCCGTGTAGGACGGATTGATGAAAACGTCTGCATCCTTCAGATGGTCCACGAGTTCCGAATGCGACACCGGCCCGATGAAATGCACGCGGCCGGCCAAGCCAGGCTTCACCATGCCTTGCAGATGCTGCAAGTAGTCGACATCGCGGAACACCTCCAGCTCCGTGCAGGAATCGTCTTTGGCTGCTTTCACCGTGAATTCCATATTCTCGCTCGCCGGTGTCGATGGCCCTATCAAATCGAGATGCGCATCCGCGTGCTGCCTGGCTACGCTCTCGAAAGCCTCGAGCAACACGTGCAGGCCCTTCTCGGGCGATAGCCGGCCCACAAACACCAGCCGCTTTCCTGGCCGCCGGCTGATGTCGTTGGCAAAGCTGTCCACGTCCACGCCGTTGGGAACCACGCGGCAGCGATTGGCCAGCTTGGGAAACCGCAGCTTGATCTTGTTCACTATGTACTTGCTGCATCCCACGATCAGATTCGTCTTTCCCAGCCGCCTCGCCGTAGGCCGGCGTCCGAGCTGGTTCAGCCATTCGCAATGACTGTGCAGCACGATCGGCAGGTGCGGGTTCAATGCCCTCACTACCGGGGCAAACTGCGCGAAATTGTGGATGTGCACCACGTCGCAACACCGCTTCTGCAGGTCCATGGCCACCTGGAGGATATAGCCCAGGTAGTAAAGCCACCACGAGAACAGCGGCCGGCGCGAGCCTCTCGCCCACGGCACCCGCCCGATCATCCTCAGCAGCCGCGCATCTGCCCCTGTCCATACATAGCGGTACTCTATGCCCTCGTGGTGCCGAACCCGCTGCTGGCGCCAGCTTGCCTTGCCGTATACCACCACGTCGTGCGAGGCGGCCAGGCGGCGTGCCACCTCATATGTCCAGATCGCAACGGAACCCGCCTCCACCGGGGGAATCATCTTATTCCATGGCTGGCTGATAAAAGCTATCTTCATTTCTGCTTCTCCTGCGGGTGGCCGTCTGGGTCGTAGTTGCCCAGACCTTCGAGTTTCCACCTGCACGGGAGGAAGATAATTCCGAATCGGCTGTCGATTCCCTTGCCGGAATCGTAGAAATCGGTCGTTTCAACGTCAAACGCCGCGCAATGATCCAGCACGTCATACGACACAAGCCCCACGCTCTTCGCCCACAGCGACACATAATAGCGGCCGGGCATCAGGTTCAGGAAATCGATGTGCAGGTCGATATGCCCTTCAGCCTGCAGCGATGGAATCTCCAAGCCGGCCGCCCACGTGCTCATCGAGGTGATCTTGGTTCCGAGGTCCGTGAAGATTTGCAGGCCGAAATGCGGGCCGTGCACGGGCGCGTCGGCTTGATAGTGCAGCCGCACCAGCAGGTTGTCTCCGCTGCGGATCACCTTCAGACGGGCGCCGTCGGGCGTTAGAAAATCGATGCCGGTAAACCGCACCTCGCCGGAGCCGCCGCGAGCCTTGACGTCCCGCAAGTCTACGCCGTTCGTCGTCGCGCCCGCAAACGTCGCCAGATACGCGCTGATCACCTCCTTCGACGGCCCGTCCTGGCGCACGCGGCCCTCGTCCACCCAGATCGTTCTTGGGCAAAGGTTCTCGATTGCCGCCATGTTGTGCGAAACGAAAAGCACCGACCGGCCCCCGCTGTGCAGCGAGTCCATCGCGTCCAGGCATTTCTTCTGGAATTCCACGTCGCCAACCGCCAGCACCTCGTCCACCAGCAGCACGTCGGGGTCGAGATGCGCCGCCACCGCGAAACCCAACCGCAGCCGCATACCCGACGAGTATCGCTTGATCGGCGTGTCGAGAAACTGCTCGATCCCGCCAAACTCGATGATCTCGTCCAGCTTCGCGTCGATCTCCTTCTTGCGCATCCCCAGGATCGAGCCGTTCAAATAGATGTTCTCGCGGCCGGTCAGCTCCGAGTGAAACCCCGTGCCCACCTCCAGCAGCGACGCCACCCGCCCGTTCACGCGGGCGCTGCCCGAGGTGGGATAGGTGATCTTCGAGAGTATCTTCAGCAGCGTGCTCTTGCCGGCGCCGTTGCGCCCGATCAGGCCCACCACCTCGCCTTTCTCCACGTTCAGGCTCACATCGCGCAACGCCCAGAAAATCTCCGCCGACTTCCTCCCACGCCGGAAAGGCCGCTTCATCAGCCCCGCGAGCGCCTCACGCAACGTGGTGGCGCGCTGCAGATGGTTTATCCTGTAGCGCTTGCATATCCGGTCGGCCACTATCGCGGGTGTCATCGAATGCTCCTATTGTGAAGAATGTTGATCCTGTTGCGAAGACCCCTTGTGAGCTGGCTGCCTGGTACGACGCTGCAAGAGAAAGATGGATGGAGCGATGTTTGAGAATGGATGTGGACGATGCCCGCTCGTGCAGCAGGCTTTTCCATCAGTGCTGAAATGATTCGGCCAGAGCTGAAATTGCCGGCTCATCTGCGTAACGGCTCCCTCCGTGTCTACCCTCGCGGCTCCTCCGCGACAATCGGCGCTTGCGTAACGTTTGCCGCACAGCGTGTCTACCTGTACAACAGTGTGCCGCCGCCGATCATTGCATGGAAAAGCGGCAATCAGGCGGCTGCGGGCACAGCGTCCTCTCCACCGTGAATTTCTGCAGGGCCGTCTGCGCCGCGTTGCTGCCCAGCCGCCGCACCGTTTTTCGCACGCGTACAATACCAAACAAAAAAGGAGGCCCGGTCGGTTTGCCGATCGGGCCTCGCTTATACAGTTCTGCTGCGCCGGTTGCGCTCATTCGAGGCAGCGCTGATTCAGCCTGTTGCGGATCGCGATAAGATCCAGCACGTTGATCTTGCCGTCGTCATTCACATCGGCTTGCCAGTTGTTGGCGCTGCTCGCGCTTTGATTCAGCCGATTGCGCACGAAGATCAAATCCAGAATATCGATCTTGCAGTCCATCGTGGAATCGCCATAGATCGGCAACAGGTTCACCGTTACCGCCTCGGCCTCAGCCGTCGGCTCCTTCTGCTCCGGGTTGTTCGCGTTGTCGCGAGCCGTGCAATAGAAGCGATACGTGTGGCCGATTTGGCCGTTATACCGCCCGTAAGCCTTCGGCGTGGCCTGCAGCCACAGCGCAAACGGCCCGCCGTCAACAGAAGCGTAAACGTTGTAGCTCATCACACCCGACGGGTCCTGCCCCGACCAGTAAACGATGAACAGCGGCGGCACGCCGCTCTCAAACGGCGTTACATTGCTTACCGGGGGCGTTTGGTCGATCATCAGGTTGAACACCGCATTCTGCACCGAATTGTTGCCTTCCATATCGGTGGCCGAAGCGGTGATCGTGCAAATGCCTTCGGGCATTGCGTTGGGTTCATCGATCGTATACATCCACGCGCCGCTGTCGCTGGCCTGCGTCGAACCTGTCACGTGGTAGCCGCTCGGGCCGGTTATATCCAGCGTCACGTGTGCCAGCCCTTCGGTGTAGCCGGCGAGCGTAGGTGTATCGATGTTCGTGCGGCCGTCGCCGATCACGCCGGAATCACTGACCTGTGCGAGGTACACCAGCACCGTCGGCGGCGTGAAGTCGGGTATATACGTCGACGCCTGCGCGGTTGCGGGGGCTTCTTCGCGATTGCCCACGGCGTCGGTCGCCACGCAGTAGAACGCATAGCTGTGTTTCTGCGCACCCCTGAAGATCGCGCCCGTCTGCGTCGTCCGCGACAACCACAGCACAAACGGCCCGCCGTCAACCGACACATACACGTCGTAGAAGCCTAGCCCGCTGCCCGGCTCCGCGTCCTGGCCCGACCACTGCACCTGGAGCTGCTCCGACAGCGTGAGGGCCGCCAGCGCACCCACCGAGCTCGTCGGCGGCGTGTGATCCGTGGCCGCCCAATCCACATCATAGTAGACCGTATACTGCCCGTCGCTGTCCAGATCGAAGATATGCAGGAAATCCTCGTCGTAAACCGGCTGGCCCACGGGCCGCCTCACGCGGTGCGTAAGCCACGCATTGAAGTCTACCAGCACCTCGCTGTCGTCGCTCCTCACCACGCGGTTGATCTTGTACAGATGCTGGCCGGGATCGGGTATACGCAGGTAAACCCAGCCTTCCGGCATCGTTGCCGTCAGCGTAGCCACCAGGCCGTTGCCCGCCTGCTGCACGTCCACCGCGGCCTCGGTCGCCGTTTGCACGGGCAGCGCAGCGCCGTTGCTCAAATATACCCAATCCGGCATGTGGTGCTCGTCTTCAACGTCGTTCACCAGGAAGTCCGGCAGCGTATCGTCGTCCGCCGCGTCCGCGCGCACCACGTGGATCAGCTCGTGGATTTCCACCGAATCGATCAACGAGATGTGCTTGTCGCCGATGGCATCCACGTGCTCGAATGTGGCGGAATACTCGATGAATTTGCCCTGCAGCGACGATACAAACAGCCACCTGCCAACCGCCGACTTGCTGGGCTCGATGTTGCCGAACGCAGCCGTTAGCGACGGATCGAGCGCCTGGTCGCCCACCTGCGTGCCGATGATCTGGAAGTCGATCAGCAGCCCCTTCTCGTTCTCAACGATCTTCGGCTGGGCCGACGCTATCCGCACGTTCTTCGCGATGCCCTTGCCCACATTGGTAATGATCAGGCCCAGGTTGTAGGGAATTGCCGGCTCGATCTCGTCCGTGAACGGATCATCGCCGAAGACCTCGCGCTCGTGGAAGTAGCGGAGCTGCAGCACGGGATCCGGATACACGGTGATGATCGCCGGGAACAGCGGCAGCACCACCTCCGACCCGTGATCGATGTAGCGAAGGCTGCCGCCCACCGCATACTTGGTTGGGCCGTCCGGCGCCGCCTCGCGCGTCGGTATGATGATGTACTTCGCCGAGCCGCGGCTCGACGGCCCCAGCAGGCCCGTGCCGTCTATTGCCGTCAGGCCCGACAGCTC
>DATLAR010000254.1:0-9771 GCA_035527355.1 Planctomycetota bacterium | reverse complement strand
AACGACTGCCACCTGCAGGCGAACTCTCCTTGTATCGATGCGGGGGCCAAGCTTGCCGGCGTCACCAACGACCTGGATGGGGCGCCCAGGCCCGTAGACGGCAACAAGGATGGCAATGCCCTGCCCGACATCGGGGCATTTGAATACGCCGCGCCGAACGCCGCCGCGGGCAAGTAGACGTAGAGTATCCGGGATCTTCTGCCGCTCTATCGCCAAATGCAAATGGATGCCGTGCACGCGTTCACCACAGCGCCCATCGGCAATGTGACCGTCGTTGATTGCTGCCGGAATTTCAAGCGAAGTTAGATCCTTTTGTCATGGCTTCAGGCGCCACGCCAGCAAAAGGTATTCACCGCAGCACGTTCACGTGGTTTTGGCGGCGTCCAGGGCGCTGCGAACGCGGGTGCAGGCATGGCGATCCGGCGGCCGTCTTTGGCGCGGATATCAACCTGCATGCCCTGCTGCATGCTGCCTTGGAAAGCTTCCGCGATGAGGAGAAGAAGGCGCTCTTCATCGCCGGGCACCGCGAGCAGGCCGAACCAGCCCTTGCCTTTCACCTCTTCCTCGGTGTAGCCGGTAAGCCCAAGGGCGAACCTGTTCACCCTATGGATGCGGCCAAGGGCATCCACGCCAACCACTGCCAACGGCGCCGTCCCCGCCACGTCTTCCGCATAATTGAGAAGGAGGTGCTCCGCCCGCTTCTGCTCGGTTATGTCGGCCGAGATGCCGCACACGGCATAGATGCTCCCGGCTGAATCGAGCAGCGGCACCTTTGCCGAAAGGTTGGTACTTGGTGAGGGAGAGCACCACGCCCGTCACGAAACCCGTGTCGTCCTTGATGGGCATCAGGCTCCAGTCCCAGTAGCTTACGCCCCGCTCGGGATGCTGGGCATATTCGAACGGCTTGGCCCTTATGAAGAAGGGCTCGCCCGTTTCGACGACGCGCCGGAAGATGCGCTCGTTTTCTTCGTTGGGGTAGAGATCGAAGTGATTCTTGCCGGGGAAGAATGATGGGGGGCGCCGGTCGGCTTCGGCGTAGGGTCGATTCAGGCGCACAAAGTTGAACTGCCTGTTTATGCAGGCCAGGAGTGCGTGCTGTCAAGCAACGTCTCAAGGAGAGGAACGCCTTCAGGCAGTCCGCCTATTTGGCCTTTGTTCGGAGCTCGATCCGTCATGCCCGAATTTCCTGGAATCCAGCGGAAAACGGCCGCGTAAAAAAAGCCGCAAGCGTTTGCTGTGCATTCACTTGTGCCGAAGACCGGCATACGACATGTTTCGCTGTCGGGAGGAAACGGACGGAACGTGGAGGCGGCAGCCGGATTCGAACCGGCGGTGAAGGATTTGCAGTCCTCTGCCTTACCGCTTGGCTATGCCGCCTGAGGGAATAACAAGAGCCATATTATACAAAACAAACACGCCCGCGTCAACTCGTTTTTCGGGCGAGGGAGTTTTCGGGCGTGCGACGGTTGCAGGCTCACGAGCTTTTCGGATCAGCCGGCTTGCCGGCAGCCGGCCGCTCCACTTCGCTTGCGATATCGTGCAGCTCGTTCTCGCTTTCGCGCATTCCTTTTTTGAATTCCACCACGCTTCGGCCAAGCGAGCGCATGACCTCGGGCAGCCGCGAGCCGAAGAGCAGCAAGGCGATAACGAGGATCACGATCAGCTCTGTCGTTCCCACCGGACCCAATAACATCAGCGTATTCATTTGAATCTCCTTATGCGGAAATCGATTCTCAACTCTAATGATACTGCTGCGCGAGGGCGGAGTCAAGCTTTTTGTGCCGGGGTGGGGCATACAAGTAAATCAAGCGGATGCTCCGCCGAAACGTCTGATAAGGAGGAATGCCATGCGAGCAAGGATCAAGGAAAAGCGCGAGGTGGCACACGGAACGCTGCTGGTGAGCTTCGACCTGCAGGGCGGCAAGCTGGAGTATCGGCCGGGGCAGTACTTTTTCGTGAAGCTGATCGACCCGCCATACACCGACGAGCGCGGCGCGCGCAGGCATTTTTCCATCGTGAGCACGCCGGCCGAGCAAGGCATTATTACGATGACCACCCGCGTGCGCGAGAGCGCGTTCAAGCGTTCGCTGAATGAGATGCCCGTGGGGGCCGAGGCTGAGGTGGGCCCGGTGGCGGGGGATTTCGTGCTGCCGGAGAATCCGTCGCAGCCGCTGGTGTTTGTGGCGGGCGGCATCGGCATCACGCCGTTCTTCAGCATGATCAGGCACGTGAAGGAGCAGCGCCTCGCCCACAAGATCACGCTGCTCTACAGCAACCGCGACCGCGAGTCCGCCGCGTTTCTTGATGAGCTGCAGGCGCTGGCCCGCGAGATGCGAAACCTGAAACTCGTGCTGACGATGACCGCCGACCCCGACTGGCCGGGCGAGAAGCGGCGGATCGACGCGCAATTCATCCGCGATCACGTGGCGGATCCGCCCTCGTGCCGGTATATGATCGCCGGGCCCGGGGGCATGAACGAGGCTATGGAGAAGGCCATCAGGGAGGCGGGCGTGCCGCGCGAGAATATTGCTGTTGAGGTTTTCACCGGGTATTGACCATTCGCGCCGGTGTCACAGCTTCACGATTTGCGTTGGGCCGATCATCAGCCCGGCCGCCTCGTCGATCCTTGACTGCGCGAGCTTGCAGTATTGGGGTGAGCTGTCGATCAGGATGAACTTTCGCTCGAGCTGCGCGGCCACCACGCCCACGGTGCCGCTGCCGCCGAACATGTCTAGAACGGTGTTGCCGCGGTAGCAGTAGAATCGGATGAGGCGGTAGGGCAGTTCCTCGGGAAACGGCGCCGGATGGCCAATCTTGCTGCGGTGCTCGGTGGGCATCACCCATACGCTGCGCGTGTAATCCATGAAATCCACGTCGGTGACGTCGCATAGCTCCTTGTCGCCTTCGAGCTTCCATTGGCCCTTTGAGAAGGCGATGATGTATTCGTGCTCACATTGGCCCTTTGAGAAGGCGATGATGTATTCGTGGCGGGGCACGACGTGCGGGTTGCTGCAGCTTTTCCAACTGCCCCACGCGCAGTGCTTGGCGGCGCTGTTCTTGTTCCAGATGAGCGTGCCGCGATAGAGCATGCCGAGGTCGACGCATTGGTTGATGAATGCGCTGAACGTGGGGAAGGTGATGTTCTGGCGCTTGTTCTCGCCGATGTTGATGCACAGCCTTCCGCCGTTCACCAGCACGCGCAGCGCCGCCTCCCACACACTGCGCATCCAGTCGAGATACTCGCGGTACTCCAGGTTGTCGTCGTGGTGCTCGTAGTCCTTTTCGAGGTTGTATGGCGGCGAGGTGATGATCAGATGCACCGACTCGGCCGGCAGCTTTGCCAGCCCGGCCAGCACGTCTGCGCAGATGATCTTGTTGAGGTACGGGTTGTCGTTGGTCATGCGGCTATGTGTAAAAAGGGCCGGCGTTGGAGCCGGCCCGGCGTTTATTTCTCGGGCAGGACCACCACGGCCTTGCCGGCGCCCAGGTTGCCGGCGCCGTCGCGAACGTTTACCACGATGGTATGCTCGCCGGGCTTTAGGCTTTCGGTCCTGAATGTCACGTTTTCCTTCTGGCTGTCGAATATGCCGTCGTCGGGCGTAAGCAGCACCCAGGCGCCGGAATCGACGGAGTATGCGGCGTCGTCGATGGGGCTGGCGGCGTCGCTGAGGGTGGCGGTTACGAGCACCTTGCCGTCGGCCTCGATCCTGGTTTTAAGCTCGACGTTGGGCGGGGTGTTGTCGATCCTGAACGGCTCGCTCACGAGCTCGGACGCCAGCGCGCGGGCGGGCGGGTTCGACGGCTCGTCGTCGGCCTTCACCTTCAGCCGGTAGATGCCGTCGGGCACGCGCACGGTATTCCATAAGTAGCGCGTTTCGGTGAGTTTGTCTGCCACGGATTTCCAACTGCTCTCGTCGGCGCCGCGGAAGAACAGCTCGAAGCGCATTTGGTCGCCGTTGGGATCTTCGGCCTGCCAATTTATTTCGACCTGCCCGCGCAGCGGTGCGCCGGCGGAACTGGCCTGCAGGGCGGACTGCTCGGCGGGCGGGCCTTGCGGCATCGACGGCCCGGGCTCCGAAGGTGCGCTCTGCGATGCGCCGGGCAATGAAACCCGCATCACCTTGGGCCTGTAGTTCGGCGGCAGGTAGTATGCCTCCACCATTCTCACCAGCGGCGTTTTGCTTTCGTTGTTGGTTTTGAGCCTTAGACGATACTGCAGGAACCGGCCGATCGGGCTGGTGATGTTCACACCGTCGATACCCGCCCGCTCGGGCGTCCATTCGCTCCAGGTGTTGTCGGGCTCGGCAATGTTGCCGGAGCGGGTGGATACGGCAATGGACGTGCCGTCGGGCTGGTCGCCGGTCCAGCGAAGCTTTCCCCATTGCGAGGGGTAAGACATGTCTTTCACCATCGAGGTGAAGGTGCCTTCCTTTGCCACGTTGCCGGCAAGGCGATACACTCTGGCCTCGGCGGCCGTGCCGAAGTAGAGCGTGCCATCGGGTGCGGCTGCCATGGCCGTTACGTGAGGCTGCTCCACCTGCGAGATCAGCGTTTCCTGGAGGTTCTCGTCGATCATCAGTATCTGACCCTGGTTTGAGGTGCCCAGATAGATGCGGCCGCCGTGGCAAACCATCGACATCATCGCCATTCCTTCGCGGCGGATGAGCGACGTTACGAGACCGTCGGGGGTGATCCTGTAAACGAAGTTTATGCCGTTGATCGGCGGTGCAATCGACGATTGATTTCTGGGCGGTCCGGCCGGCACGTGGCCGGGTGCAAGCGGCTGCGCGGGCAGATTATCGGGCGGCTCGATATCGTCGCCGTCGACGTCGCCGTCGTCGGTCTCTTTCGCGGCGGGCGGGCCGGGTGGAAAATCGGGCGGCAGCACGCCCGTGCCGGATGGCGGCTCCAGGCCGGCCGTGCCCGGCTGCATGCCGTCGGCCGTGCATACGTAGATGTTGTCGGCCTCGTCCACCGCCAGCGCGTGCATTTCATCGTCGTCGCAATCAAGGACGGCAAATGCCTTGCCCGCAGGGTCGATCCGGAAGACCAGCCCGCTCTTGCTGGTGCACACGTACATGTTGTCCTTGCTGTCGGCGACAACGTCGAGCAGGTGGTTTTCCTTCGACTCGAAAACGATCTCGGCCTTTCCCTTTTCGGCGACTTTGAGAAGGCGGCCGCGGTCGCCGCTGGCGGCATACAGCACGCCTTTGCGATTGAACGCCATCCCCCAGATGTAGGTTTCC
Organism: Planctomycetota bacterium; assembly: GCA_035527355.1. Classification (GTDB taxonomy): domain Bacteria; phylum Planctomycetota; class PUPC01; order JABMSA01; family JABMSA01; genus DATLAR01. Next base: position 4,525 of record DATLAR010000254.1, on the reverse strand, counting down.
TCGGAATCGAGGTAGAGCTCCATCTGGCCGGCGGGATTGAACTTGTAGATCAGGCCGTTGGGGGCGGTGCCCGCGTAGAGGTTGCCGGCGCGGTCGAATTCCAGGCAAAGGATTTCGAGTTCTTCAGACTTGTAGAAGAGCTCGCTCTTGCCGCCTGCGATCTTGTATATCTCGCCGCTGCTGCCGGTGGCGGCGTACACGGTGCCCTTGGCGTCCAAAGCCAGCGCCCACACGTGATCGCCCGCCTTATCGAGCATCGTGTCCTTCAGCCGCGCAAGCTTCAGCTCGCCTATGCTGGTGAGGGCCACGTTCTCGCGCTTGCCGGCCTCGAAATCCATTTCGGCGGCCTGAGTCCATTTCCTCGCGGGCTGCGCGTACGAGGGCGACGCAGCGGCCAGTGCCAAGGAAAGCAGAACAATGGCGCCAAACAGGCGCGGCGCGGAGGCGGGCAATAAACGACTAGCTCTGTGCGTCAACTCAATCCTCCTTTTCCACCAGCATCTGCACATTCTGACCTCCGATGATCTGGTAGGCAGTTGCCTTTGACGACTTGATGAATTTGCCAACGAACTCGGTGTCGGTGCGGCCTACGGGCGTGAGCACGCTGAGGTGCGAGCCCGGCAGGTTTGGCAGCGCGGTGCCGCGCACCGAAACGCCGGTGCCCGGCATCGAGATTCTCACGTATAGCTCTTCGTTTGGATACTGCAGCCGCAGCATCCGCATGAATTCCTCGTAGTTGGTGGGCTGGAATAAGGCAGGCGCGGCAGCCATGTCGGCCCACCTGGCCCTGTTCGAGTCGCACACGCTCACGTCGTACAGCCCCTCCGGCAAGTCTGCCGGGATCGGCACCTCCACCTCCAATGTCTCATATTGCCGCCGGTAGCGTCTCAGCTTAACGGCCAGCTTTGCAGTTTTGCCGGGCGCTACCTTCACGCTTGCAAGGCGCAACGAATCAATAACCGCCGACTGCACGCCCACTTTCAGGTTCATCTCGGCCGACATCTCTTTGATGGTCGTGGGCTTGAAGGGGTTGTTCATAATCATGTGAGCGGTATCGGTTACCGCCCAGAAGAAGGCCCATGCACCGTAGGATTCCGACGACACCTTCTCGCGGATCACGATGGGCTGGCCGTCTTCGGTTACCAGCCGCACGGTATAGTCGATGGTATACTCCTGGGGCAGGCCGCCTTTCATGAATACGCTGCTGTAGAGGCAGATGTCTATCAGGAAGGGCGTGAGGTATGGATTGTCGGCGATCTTGTAGCTGTGCGTGGTGGTGCCGGCGAAATCGCTGCGGTTCACCTTCACGGTCAGCGGCACGAGGTGCGGAATCTTGCCGATGCGCCCGCAGATGCCTTCGGTGCGGTCGAGCAGCAGCGTGCCAACGGTTTTGCCTACGCTGCCGAGTTTGAAAGAGATGCGCGAGCTCGGGATGATTGCATTGATTTCGGCGGTGGCCAGGGGCAGCTCGGTGCGGCCCATTTCCATCATAGGATGGCCGAATCCGATCACGTCGTTTCCCACGCGTTCGGTGAGTGTGCCGATGCTCGCCACGGAAATATCGCCATCGACCAGCGGGATGGCCACGGGCGATCCGGGCTGGAGGTCGGCGGCATCGCCGGCGTCGGCCGCCTGGCCTCCGCCTTGCACCGGCAGCATGCCCATCTGGTCGAGCCGCGACGCGAGGCGCTCGAAGACGGCCGGCGGGCAGCCCGAGATCACCACCGGCGCGCGCATTCGTGTGAAGGACATCGAGCCGGTGGTTGTCACCTGGTTGCGCTGTTCATCGGCCTTGCCGCGCCAGTCGGGCCGAAACGCCGGTGCGCGTGTTTCGAGCGGCAGGTTGATGCCCTGGTCGCCGTTGATGTCGGAAATGAGCGTCGACATCTGCTCGGCGGGCGTTATGCCGCAGATCGAGTCTTTGCTGAACGCCCACGCGTATGCCACGGCGCCCAGAAGCCGGCCGTCGACGTAGATCGGGCTGCCGCTCATGCCCTGGATCACGCCGGTCTTCTCGATGTCCAGCCCCGACAGCCTGGCGATGATGATGTCCTGGTTGGGGAAAACCTTCTTGAGGATGCCGATCACTTCGCAGTCGAATTCCTGGATGCGGCTGCCGTTCATGACGGTCTTGCCCACGCCCTTCATTCCAACGCGAACGTCGTCCATCTTGCAGTATTTCACCGCGGGCTGCTCTGCAAGCGCGTACCCGATGAGGGTCGTTAGAAGCAAGCCGACGGCAAGACATGATTTCATGGCTCTTCCCTTGTCATGTGCCAGTCCCTGTGCGTGCCATTCTGTGGCGGAAGCACAGTTTTCGCTGCACCCGATTTTCTGCCACTATAGCAGATGAACATGACCGAGTCAAAGATTAAACGGCGGAAGCCAATTGGCGAATAAAGCCGGAATGCGGCGGGTGCACGGTGTGCGCGATGCGGCGCTATTCGCTGGCCATCAGCTCCACCGGCGCGTAATCGTCGGTGAGAATCATCGCCTTGGTCAGGTCGTCGAGCTGTTCATCGTGCACCCAATAAGTGCGGACAATATCCGGCAGGTCTTTCACCTTGATCATATCCTTCCACGGCGATGCATCCACGCGCCTCACGATTTCGCTCTTCGGGAGGCGCACGTCGGCAGTGGTGCCCACAACGATGATGTTGCCGCTGCCCTTTGGAAAAAACGGCTTGCCTGCGCGGTAGCGATATCGGGGAAAGACGTATATCTGCTTTATGCCCGCCTCAGCCATGGTGCGGCGGATGGCCATGTACAGGCTCGTGTCGTCGAGCGAGCTGATGATGTTCATCGCCACCATTCCGGTTTTCGGCGTGAGGTGATCCATCACCTCGGTGAAGAATTCCTTGGTGGTGAGGTGAAATGGAATCTGGCCGCCGCCCGAGAAGGCGTCGATCATTATCACGTCGTATTTCATCTTGTTCAGCTTCAGAAACATCCGCCCGTCTTCAACGGTTACCTTCATCCGCTCGCCGGGCACGAGGAAGAAATAGTCGTACGCAGCTTTAACCACCTTCGGGTCGATCTCGACGATCTGCACGTTGCATCCGTAATGGTCGTGGTATTCGCGCGGCACGGTGCCGCCGCCCCCTCCGATGGCCAGCACGGTTTTGATGTCGGGGTTGAGGATGATCGGCATGTGCATCACATCGGTGTACGACGTGGCCGCCTCGATGGGGTCGCCCGGTTCGTCGATGTAGACCGCGCTCTCGATGTACTGGTCGAACTGCAGATTGCGCCGCAGCCGCGTGCGGCGGTCCGGCCCGATCACGTTTGCCTCGGTAACTATTATGTGCTGGTAGGGCGAGTCGGTTTCAAAGATGATGTTGTAGTCCGGGTCGATCACGCCTCTGGGCGGGGCGGGTGTGAAGATGATCGAAATGGGCACCAGCACAAAAGATACGGCCGCGGGCATCGAAATCGTAAGCGAGGCCAGCACACCGGTTGAGATGAGCACGATGCCAAGTGAAAGCACCACCGCGCTCGTGCCCATCATATCGATCAGCACAAAGGACGTTACAAGCACGCCGAGAATGCTGCCGAGCGTAGAGAGGGCGTAGAGGATGCCGGCGGTCTTGCCCATGTCGGTTACGTTGCGCGCGGCCAGGCGCACGGCGAACGGCGACACGGTGCCAAGCAACACGCCAGGCACGAAGAACAGCACGGTGCAGCTTGCAAGCGTGCCGAATTTCGGCCCAAGCTGCAGATGCCAAATGGTTTCGCAAACCCACGGCGCCACGTATCGCAGCACCAGCAGCATCACGCCGGCCGTGGCGATGATCGCCCCCAGCAGCCGCGGCGACGGATGTTTGTCTACCAGCCGGCCGCCGATGTAATAACCAAGACTGAGCGCGCCCAGTACGATGGAGATCAGGCTGCCCCACACGTATATGCTGTTGCCGAAATACGGCGAAATGATCCGGCTGCCGATCATCTCCAGCGACATCAGCACGGCGCCGCACACCAGCACGAGTATCTTGAGCCGGAGCAGGCTGATTCCTTCGGCAGCCGGGATGATGGGAATCTGCGGATGCGATTGCTTCATTGGGTTTTCTCGCAACAGGCCAATCTGGTCGGGTTGGTAAGCTTTTCACATTATAGCCAATGCCGCCCGTGAATCAAGGATACTCCAGCGGTCACTCCGGTGCAGGGTCCGTAAACGATTTGTGGGCTCCACACAGCTTGCCGGGCCGATGCCAGGCAAGCTCATATGCATAGATACCGGGGGCCCACGAAGCTCACGTGCATAGACGCGGTGCCCCACGAATGCATTGACATCATTTTTCTTATTCCCCTCCTGTCAAAGGCCTGAAGGGCCGAGGTTCCATACAGCCCAGGGCAACGCCCTGGGTAGTCGGTGCGGCAAGAAGCCAAGCCCTGCTATGAAGCAGGAAGTCAAGAGCAAACCAGAAACGGGATCATGATTTCATTTCTTCATTCTTCCATTGGCCCGCAAGCCGCTCTGTCTGCCGAGGCGCAGACTTTTCCACAGGTTTTCAATGGCGGCGGCTTG
>DATLAR010000253.1:0-4853 GCA_035527355.1 Planctomycetota bacterium | reverse complement strand
GCTGATGTTGCTCGCTATCTCGATAAGGCGGATTGCTTTTCGCTATTCATGGATCCGAGCCAAGTTCAGGCAATTCTCCTTCAACAGAAACTGACAAGCATTCTCAGATTGGCCCTGCAGATCGCACAGCTTAAGCCGCAGTATAAGAATGATCTGAAGAATGCTCTGCAAAGGCTGGAAAACCTCCCCGCTCCAAGTGCCCCACAAAATGAATGACTGATGATCGCGGTTTTTTCGATCATTCATGGAAAGGTTCGTGTGGCCTGACCCGAGAGGATCAGCCACCGGCCCAAGCGCGCAGAACGCCATTTGCACCTTGCACCCTCTTGACTTTGGACTTTGGACTTTGGACTTTAGTTAGACCTTGGACTTTGGACCTTGGACCTTGGTCCCCTTGGACTTTGGACTTTGGACCTTGGACCTTGGACCTTGGTCCCCTTGGACTTTGTGGACCTTGGACCTTGAACCTTGGACTTTGTGGACCTTGGACCTTGAACCTTGGACTTTCTTGGCTGCTGCCTTCGTTGCAGCCTTCTTCGTTTTGACCGCGGCCTTGGCGGCTTTTTTCGTTCGTTTGCCGGCGGTGTCGGATGCTCTCTTGCCGGCTTCCTTGCGTGCGGCCGCAGCTTCTTTGTCGGTCGAATCTCCGGAGGGTGCCACCTCGGCGGGGCGGGGCGTTTCTGCGGTAGAGGTTGCAGCGGCCCTCTTGCGGCTCTGCCGGGCGTTGCGTTTGGGCGCGGGCGCTGCCGATGGAGCATCGTTGCCCAGCTCGATTCCAAACACGCCCGCAAGCGAGTCGCCATCGAGGAGGCGGTCGGTATTATCGGCGGCGCGTTCGACAATTGCGTCGGCGGACGCCTGGCTGATGAGTTCGGCATGGCGGACGCCCCGGAGGGTGAACAGCAGTTCGGGCTCGGAGTCGAGCTTGGCGCCCACGCCGTACAGCACGGCGGCCACGTGCTTGCACATCGACGCCCAGTCGGGGCAGGAGCATGTGAAGCTGATCTCGCCGGGCAGGGGGAAGAGGCCGTTGTCGCGGTCGGTTACTACGGCCATGACCTCGCTGGAGAGCCGCCCTTGCACGAGTTCCAGCAGCGAAGCGATACGTCCGGTGCAGCGGCGCTTCAAGTTGTTCCACTTGGCCCGTGGCAGGGTGCCGATCTTGATGGTGGTGGCATACAGCGACGACCCGGCAACGTATGCGGAGATTTTGCCTTCCGTGATGGCGAGGTGCACAACGGAGCCGTTGCGCACGTACGTGCGCCCGCGTGGCAGGCGGTTTTCGTAGTCGCTGAATTGCTCAAGGTGCTCGCACCACGAGCTGCCCCAGAAGGTGGTGGCTATCTTGTTCCCGGGCACGGCGATGGGCTGGGGCGTTGCCCCTTTGCCCAGCTTCTTGGGCAGTTGCTTGGCGGCGTTGGCGCGTCTTTGATGAACCGGCACGTAAGGCTGCCATGATCGATACCACGACATTGCTCAGTCCTCCTCTATTGATGTAAGGTCCAGACGCACCAGATCAAGCAGTGCGTCGTTGTCCATTTCAGTGATCAGCCCGGGTACGCCGTGCTCGAGTATCTGATCGGCAAGGTCGGCCTTGTCGCGGATCAGCGCGTCGATCTTCTCCTCGATGGTTCCGCGGCACACAAACTTGTGCACCATGACGTTTTTTTCCTGCCCGATGCGGAAGGCGCGGTCGGTTGCCTGGTTCTCAACGGCCGGATTCCACCAGCGATCGAAATGAACCACGTGCGAGGCGGCCGTCAGGTTCAGCCCCGTGCCGCCGGCCTTCAGCGACAACACAAAGAACGGCGGGCCGTCTTCCCGCTGGAAATCGTCTACCAGTTTCTTGCGCTTGCCCACGGCCACCTGGCCGTGCAGCACGAGGCCGGGCCGTCCGAAGATGCCGGCCAGATGATTGGCAATGGGCTGGGTCATCTCGCGGAATTGCGTGAATACCAGCATCTTCTCCTGCCGTTCCACGATCTCCTCGCACAATTCCCGCAGGCGCAGATACTTGCCGCTCTCGTCGGGCAGATACTCGCCGGATGCCAGCCACTGCGCCGGATGGTTGCATATTTGCTTGAAGCGCAGGATGAACGACAGTATGATGCCTCGCCGCTGGATGCCGCCGACACTCTCGAGCGCATCGGCAAGCTCGTCCACCGCCTGCTCGTACAACACGGCCTGCCGCTTGGTCAGGTTGCAGAAGGCCTGCACCTCGGTTTTGTCGGGCAGGTCGGCTATGATGCGCTTGTCGGTCTTCATGCGCCGCAGGATGTATGGCGACACCAGCCGCCGCAGCGGAGCATACTGATCCCGCTCGTGTTGTTCCAGATGCTTGATGAAATTGCCGAATTCCTTTGCCGAGCCCAGCAGGCCCGGGCACAGGAAATCGAAAATCGACCAGAGGTCCGACAGGCGGTTTTCAACGGGTGTGCCCGTGAGCACAACGCGTGCCGCGGCCTTGAGGCGTTTCACCGCCCTAGTTTGGCGCGCAGCGGGGTTCTTGATGGCTTGGGCCTCGTCAAGAACAGCCAGCGACCAGTTGGGCGCGTGCAGCCACTTCTGGCGCAGCAGCATTCCATAAGTGGTGAGCACCGCGTCGGCGCCTTCCACGAAAGCCTGTGGTGATTCGGCCGCCTTCTGCAATTCGGCGGCCGGGGTTTGCGAGGGATGCGCGAATCGAATGACCAGAGACGGAGCAAATCTTTCAAACTCCGCTTTCCAGTTTGCCAGCAGCGACGCAGGCAGCACCAGCAGCGTCGGGGCCGGGCGCTCATCGCGGCGGTTTTGCTTCATAGTGAGCAGCAGCGCGATCACCTGGATCGTCTTGCCCAGGCCCATGTCGTCGGCAAGGCACGCGCCCAGCCCCATCTGCTGAAGGAATCGCAGCCACGTGACGCCGGTTTTCTGGTAGGGTCGAAGATCGGCCTTCAAACTGCCGCCCGGAAGCGCCGCGTCGGCCGCACAAGGCTCGCGCAGCTCGCGAAGACGCTCCTGCAGCCACGGGCCTGCCTGCACTTCCGACCACGCGGCCCGGGCCGCGGCCTGCTCGTCGGCGCCATCGCCGTCAACTGACGCCCCGGCCAATAATCGCATCCCCTCGATGAACGAAATGCCGTCGCCGGCCGCGGCCTCTTCGGCCCCTTTCCAGTGCTCGAGCGCTCCGGCCAGCCGCTCCCGATCGATCTCCACCCAACGCCCCTTGAGGAACACAAGCCCATCGCTGCCTGCCAGCAGCGCCTGCCATTCCTCGTCCGAGAGTTGCTCGTCTCCAACGGCAAGACGCACGTGAAAATCGAGCATCGAATCGGCGGTGAGCACGTTGCGCTTCTTCTCGCCCACCGAAACCGACACCTGCACGCGAGGCGGGCGCTTCGACCACCAGTCGGGCACGCGAACCAGCAGGCCGCTATCCTCGAGCAGCGGGATGTCCTTTAAGAACTGATACGCTTCAGCCGGCTTCCAGCGAAGCGGATGGAATATCTCGCCCGAGTCGACCATCGCCTTCACCCAGTTGCACTTTTCGGCGGCACGTTGCACCGGGGTCAGAAGGTTCACCAGCGTCTTGTGATTCTGTGCGCCCGCGTATTCCGTCAAAGCCTTGCCCAAAGGCTGATACTGCACCTTGAGGCCGGTGGTCAGTTTGCGCGCGTACGTAGCCAGAAATGCAAACGGGCAATCGGGGTCCCGCTTGTTTTCCGCAAGGTGAAAGCTCACACGCCCCACGCAATGCCACAACTGGCTGCGCGATCGCAACCACGATGCCGTGCCTCCGCCGTGCCTCGTGATCTCCGCCCTCACGTGATCATCCAGCATCGCCCACATAGCCTGCATCGTCTCGACGCGCAGATACTCGCCCCCGATCATCGGCGGGGCAGCCTGGGCCAGCGCGGCCAAATCATCGGACGGCGGCGGCAATGGGTCGGACAATGCGATGGAGAACTGTGGAGTGTGGCACAGGGCCGTCAGGTAAAGCTCGCCGAAGCGGCGCCAAAACGCAAGAACCGCCGACACGTTCTCGGTGCTGCGCATCGTTGCCAGATGCAGCAACCCCTCCGCCGATGACTCGCCAAACGCCCTGGCCGCCGACGGCGGAAGCGATTCCGCAAACAGAATGCCGTCCGGACGCTGAATATCGGCAACAACAAGACGCCCCGATGGATTCACAACCAGGCACTGCACAGACGGATGCTCCAGGAAAAGCCGCGGCACACAATGACGGAGATCACGCCGTGCATGTTAGCGCAAAGCTCGTTGCGATTCAACGGCATGACGGCCGGTATGCGGCGCAGGCGGCCGCGAGCTCGGCCGCAACCTCGGCTGCCAAAGCATCGGGCGCCAGCACTACGGCGTGCCGCCCGAAACCCAGCAGCCAGCGCTTGAATTCGGTGGTATCGCTCAGCTCAAACTCAGCCACGAGGGCATCGTTCGTGTCATCGAGCACCTTCTGGCTCGCGTGCCATTGCTGCTCGCGCACCATCACGGCCGCCCAGTCGGTAAACCTCACGCGAACCGTCTGAAGCTTGTCGGAATAGATGATGCCGAAGCTGCCGTCGATGCACGACAGCGAAAAATCCTGCGGCGGGCGGAAGGCGTGCGCGGTAAGCTCCACGCCGCGGCAGCGCGACAGCTTCAGCGTGCGCACGTCGCCGTGGTCGACCAGCCGCCCGATGCAGTAGAGGCTCATGCCAAACACGACGAACGCATATGGATGGAAGATCGCCTCGTAAGGCTCGCCCGACCGCAGCGACGCGTAGCGCACCTTCACCACGCGATGTTGGGCGATAGCCTGGCTAAAGATACCGGCCTGCTTTGCGTGCTTGCTGAAATCGTAGCAGGCCACGTTCTTC
>DATLAR010000252.1:0-18626 GCA_035527355.1 Planctomycetota bacterium | reverse complement strand
CCCCCAGCCCTTCGGACTGGGCTGTACGGCACTCCGGCCCTTCAGGCCTTATTCGGAGTTGAATGAAGAATGGATGAAGAATGCAGACGGCGACCGCTGCGCGTTCGAGTATACCTTTTATACGCGAATGCCCACGAATCTCTTACACACCCCGGATGTCGAAAATAGTTGAAATCCGCCGGCGCTTCCCTATAATGAAAGTCGTTATTCCTTTTCAGCTACATATGCAAACGGGGAGATATGTCCCGCATTATCTGCGTTATGTTTTTTGCCGGCGCCTGCACCAGGTGCCTTGCGCTGCCCGTGCCGATGGTTGGCCCCAGCACGCATTTCACACAAGCACGTGAACTGCGCGCGATGGTGCTCCTCACCGGCTACGATGCCATCGCCTTCCGCCAGATGGAAATGGCGCTGTGCGATCCCTTCAACCCAGCCTGGCGGCCGCTCACCGATCACATCAGGCCTGTCGGTGCGTTCAACCAGATTCCCGATCCTCTGGCGTTGGCCCAACGTCTTGCCCTGGAGGGTAACAGCAAAGCAGCCCGGGAAATATACCGCGAGCTCATCAAGCTTACTCCGGAAAACATGGACGTTCGCCACGCGCTGATCCAGTTGTGCCTCGACGATCCGCTCGAATTCCACAATGGCGTACGCGAGCTGGTGAGCGCTCTGACGGCCAGTTTCGACTACTGGCGCGGCTGGATGGGAGCCGCGCAGGTAACGCTCAAGCTCTTGCTTGAAATCAGCAGCCAGGAGGAAAGCCAGCAGGTGATCCCGCTGAACCTGCTGCAGTTTTTCATAGTCACGCTCCAGGAGCGTCCGGCGTTGCTTGCCGACCGGCAGCGCGACCAGATCAGGAAGCTGAACGACCTGCTGCTGTCGAGCCCCAACAGCATCGAGGTCCGCCCCGCACTCGTAATTCTCCTCACCTCATTCATGCACAAGGCCATTGAAATAGCACCGGCCAACGCGGAAGTTTACAAGGCCGTAGCCACCATCAACCAGATGCTCTGGGTGAATCTGGGCCACCCGGCTGTTTATGCACAGGCTGCAATAGATGCGTCGCTCAGAGCAATGGAACTTGCACCATACGACAGCCACGCGCTAGTCCTCGCCGGCCACGGCCATGCCATGCGGGCGCGCTCGATCGAAGCTGCAGAAGACCAGCCCGAGCTGCAAAAGGAAAAGAAGGAGCTTTTCCTCTCATCGATCAGCCTTTTCCGCCGAGCACTAACGCTCGACCCCGTCCGCCTCGATGCCACCGATCAAATGGCGCGCTGCTACGTGGAGGCAGGCATGATAGACGAGGGCGTCAAATTCATGGACGACCTTGCCGCCCGCCTCACGAGAGCCCGTGAAATAGGCCATGCACTCACGCGCAAGGCGCTGATCCTCACCCTGGCCAAACAACACGACAAGGCAGAGGAGGTGCTGCTCGACGTTACGAAGCAGTTTCCAACTCACCTCGAACCTTACTACATGCTGCTCGAGATATACGCACACCAGGAGAACAGCGAGAAACGGATGTCGCTGCTCATGCAGGTAGTGCAAAACATGCCCACCTTCCTCAACGCCCGCATCTCGCTTGCCGCCGCATACGAGGAAGCAGGCGACCTCCAGAAAGCCGAAGAACACTACCTTGCAGCCGTGCGGCTCTACCGCGACGACAACTTCATGCTCCTTCGCGAGGGCGGCAGCCGCGAGCAGTCGGTCATGATCGTCATGCACTCCGCTCTCTCGCGGCTTGCGAGCCTGTACGAAAGGCGCGGCGAATTCCTCAAGGCTTCCGACCTCCTCAGCCACCATCGCAGCCTTTACTACCAAACCGACGACCAAGGCAAAACACTCCTCGACAGAAGGAATAATCCCATTCCTCGCACGCCGGTCGATATTCCCGCAGAGGCCGCCGTCAGGGCGGCAATGACATATTACGCCGGAAAGCAGACGCAGAAGGCAATCGATTCGCTGATCGAGGCGATGAGGATCAAGGGCGGGAAGTACTACAGCGCCCAGCGGATGCTGCTCGACATCTATCACCTCAGAATCCAGCGCAAAGCCATCGACGCCGATCCCAACCAGCACAACGAAAAGCTGCAATACCTTGCAAAGGCGCTTGCCCTCTGCCGCCTGCTGGAAGCCGAGCGCCCCGCCGACGCCGAAATCAAATACCAGACGGCTCGGCTGCAGCTTATTATCGTGGAACGCTCCATCGAACAGATGCAGGACATTCAGAACAAGCGGGCCGAGCACACGTTTGCCGCCGAAGCCATAGCCGCGCTCGATTCGCTGATCACGCGCGAGCCGCAGAACATTGTGGCCCTGATGCTGCGGGCAAAAGCTTACGAGCTGATCGGCGATGCCGACAAAGCCCGCCGCGACGCACAAGCCGTAATGGAGCTCGACGCCTCAGCCGCTGTTGCACCGCAACCGGCAGAAGAAGAGAAAAACATCCATCAGCCGCTCTCACCCGAAGAAATCAGCTTCTGCCGCTCTATTGTGATGTCGCTCATGGTCCGCCTGCACCTGGCGGAAAAGCAGCCCGATTTCGACAAGGCTGAAGAGCTGGCCAGGCAAAGCTTCCGAGCCGCTGTGGAAGCCACGCGCGCCGCAATCAAGGGCGGAGTATCGGTTCATTACAGGCAGTTGTACGACGATGCAATGTCGCAGTCGTCCGAATCGCTGGCTTGGGTGCTTTATAAGAAGGCGCTGCTCGAAAGCGACCAGGCGAGGCGCAACGCCCTGCTGATGGAAGCCGACTCCATTGCCTCGTCCAACCTCCGCGAGGCAACGGCCCGCCTGCTCTACCGCGTGGCTATGATCCGCGCCGCCCGCGAGATGGACGCCGACCAGCGCAAAGTAGTGAGGAAATACCTTAAAGACATGCTGGCCGACAACCCCGCCCTGCCCGAGGCGCCGCACGCGTTCGAGGTGCTGCAAAGTCTCAGAACCGACTGATCCCCCGGAGAAGCGCGATGAAAGCTTCATTCCTCACGGTCGCTGCCTGCCTTGCGGCCTTTGCCGTTTACGCAGCAGAACAACCAACCATAAACTGGGCGGCCGATTCGAGCACCGTGCTCACCGTGCGCTTCCATGAAAACATGTACGAACTGCTCACGCTGAACGCCGACGAATTCCAGCGCACCATACTCAGCCGCTCCCAAACACAACCCATCTCCCCCTCGATCTCGCCCGATGCCGGAACCGTGGCCTACCTCATGCCCCGCGACAACGGCGAGGTGGAGCTGCACGTGGTAAACACCGAGAGCCGCACGGACCGTATGGTGATGAGGTGCAGGCTCGACAATCCGCATTCTGCCTCGCTGTGCTGGTCGCCCGCCGGCGGGCTGATAGCACTGGGCAACTGGAAACAAGGCGCGGCACCGGCTGGCGTGTGCACCACGCTGGCAGACGGCACAGCCGTCCGCACGATCTCGCGGGCTAACGAACGCGCCTGCCATCCCGCATGGTCGCCCGACGGCACCTGCATCGCCTACTATTCCCTGCCTTTGGGCAAACGCTCATGGGACCTGGTAATCGCCTCACGCACGGGCACCGACCATCTCGTTCTCGCCGGAGGTGTTACCAGTGAATCTTATTCCAAAGACTTGCCGGCAAGCTTCAGGCCGGCATGGTCGCCCGATTCGCAATCGCTGGCCTACGTGAGGTCGCGCAACTGCGAGCCGGCAAAGACGGACGTTTGGGTGGCGAGAACGGACCTTCTTGAAAGCAAGCGCATATCGCCGGCATGGGCCGGCGGCTCCTGCCCCGCGTGGTCGCCCGACGGCAGGTTCGTGGCTATGAATTTCACAGCCGACAGCGAAGGCGCCGTAGGCATTTTGATGGCCGACCTCGACCAGCGCGTCTCCACGATTGTGCTCTCCGACGGCTTGGCCAATTTCAGCCCGGCGTGGGCGCCGCGAGGCAGCCTGATAGCATTTGCGACCCAAACGCCCGCTTCGAAGATCGTGCCGCGGCTCATCAGGCCTGGTGCCGGAGCCGAGTTCTTCCCCGAAGACCGGCCGGGCAGGCTGGCCCTGCTGGACGCAAAGGCGCGCTGGCTCAAAGATGCCGCCGCCACGAAAGAGTTGGACGCGCTCGCAAGCGAAATGGCCGGAACCGCATACGGCCCGGCCGCCCTTCTCGCAGCCGCGCAGGCATACATTGAGCTCGGCAGCTTCGCCGCGGCCGTCCGCTGCGCAAAGCGCGCAGACGAGCTTTCCATCGACCCGAAGAAGGCCGTCGAAGCGCGGGCCTGTCTGCTCGACGCCTACATCCGCGCGGGCGACATGAGAAGCGCGTCCAATTACTGGAACAAGCTTCCCACGCCGATCAACGATGCCGAACGAGCTACCCTCGAACGCCGCAAGGCCCTGCTCGACCAGTTCCTGATGGTGGCCAGAGAGAATCGAGGCGCACAAGCGGTATTTGAGGCTGCTCGGCTGCACGAAGAAGAGCTGCTCTGCCCTGCCGCCGCGGCACGCGAGTATCACAGCATCCTCAAACTGTACCCGCAATGGAAGAGGTGGCGAGAAGCACTCGACGGCTACCTTCGCTGCCAGGTCGACATCAGGATGGACGGCGTAGACTGGTTTGGCGTAACCGAGGCGGTGATGAAAATACCGCCGGCCAACCTCACGCCGCGCGATATCGCCCTCAGCGCCTGCGCGGCCGCCAGGCAGCGCCATTACCGCCGAGCGCTCGATTGGGCGCTGAAACTCGACCTCGCGAACGACATCCCCGCCCGCCTGAAGGCGCTGGCCATGGAGGCCCTGCGGCTCACCGCCGCCTTGGCCGAAAACAACAATGACCTCACCGTCGCCGCCTTGCTCTATGCCAAGGGCGCCGCGATCGACGCCGAAAACCGATCGGCCTGTTACCTCGGCCTTGCACGTGCGAGCGTCAAGAGCGGCCTGCACCTCAACGCAATCGATGCCTTTGCCAATGCAACCGCCGCCTCCCGCACCGCGCTGCAGCTTTATGATGTTTATGCCGCGATCATCGAGCAGCCAGAGCAGCCTGCTTATCTGCCGGCGCTGGCTGATTTCCATCGCCACGTGGGCCTGACCGAGGATGCCGCAAACTACCTGCTGGCGCTGCTGGAAAAGGATCTCGATGAGCACGTGGAGGCGCGAGCCAGAGAAGCCCTCATCGGCTGCGTTTCACAGCTAGCGGATCGCGCGGCCCAGGCGGGCAAATTCGACGCGGCCGTGCCTTACCTCAAAGCCGCCAACTCCGCCTGCCCCTCGCCAAAGATACTGCTGAAGCTGAGCCAGCTTTACAGCAAGGCGGGCATGCAAAAGGAAGCCGACGCCGCGAGCGACGAGATCATCAAGACCTACCCCCAGAGCGTTGAAGCCCAGACGATCAGGCAGCGACGCGGGCAGGAGTGAGCGTGGCCGACGAGAAGGTTTTCATCAGCCGGTGCGAAACGTATGATCCGGACCTGCTGCGCCGAAAGATCGAGCAGGCTTTCGGCGCTTTCGGCGGGGCGGGCCGCTACGCCGGCCGCGGCACAAAGGTGCTGCTCAAGCCGAACATGCTTTCGGGCGAGCCGCCCGAAAAGGCCATCACTACGCACCCGGCCGTGGTGGAGGCGGTGGCCCGGATGTTCATCGATGCGGGCGCACGGGTGACCATCGGCGACAGCCCGGGCATAGGCCGTCCCGCGAAGGTTGCCGAGAAGACGGGCATCGCCGAAGTTGCCCGGCGCCTGGGCATCAAAGTGGTCGATTTCGATGATTCGGTGCTGCTGAAAGCGCCCGCCGATTTCATGTTCAAGAAGATCGAGATCGCACGAGCGGTAATCGAAGCGGATGTAATGATCAACCTGCCGAAGTTCAAATCGCACGGCCAGATGATCATGACCGCCGCGGTGAAAAACCTCTTTGGCTGCATCGTAGGCCCCCGCAAGGCCCAATGGCACATGGCCGCCGGCCGCGATCGCGATGCGTTTGCCCGGCTGCTGCTCGAGCTTTCGCTGCTCGTGGCGCCGAGGTTCAGCCTGATCGACGGCATAATCGGGATGGACGGCAACGGCCCGAGCGCGGGGCGTACCAGGCCCGTAAACCTGATACTGGCGGGCGAGGATCCGCTGGCGGTAGACAGGATCGCGGCGGCGGTGGCGGGGCTGAAGGAAGAAGACTACCCGCTGATGCGCACCGCCCGCGCGATGCCGGCTTTCGCCGAACGTTTCGGCCGCATCGAGGTGGTGGGCGATGCGCTGGAGAGCGTGGCACTGCACGATTTCCAGCTACCGCCCGGCCAAGACCTGCGCTTTGGCCCGCGCACGCTGCGCCGTCTGCTCAAGCGCGCCGTGGCCGCCAGGCCGGTGATCAACCGCCGCAAGTGCAAGGCGTGCGGCATTTGCGCACAGCATTGCCCGCCCGAGGCCATCAGCATCTCCGGCGGCCGTGTCTTGATCGACCGCTCCGCGTGCATCAGTTGTTTCTGTTGCCAGGAAATGTGCCCCCAGCACGCAATCGACATACGCCGCGGCTGGCTGGCGAGGCTGCTTATTCGCAGAAAAGGCCAATGAACGATCTCTCCGGTTCCAGGCAATTCCTCATCTCGGGATCCAACGAGCACGTGCTCCAACTGGCAAACTCTCTGCTGGAGCTATACCACTCGCTCGGGCTGACCGAGAAGCAGATTTCAGCGCTGAAGCTCGCGCTCGACGAGGCCCTCACCAATGCCATCGTGCATGGCCACCGCGGCGACCGCACGAAGCTGATCAGAGTCGATTGCGAATGGAATCCCGCCGAAGTGAGCATCATCGTGGCCGACAACGGCCCGGGCTTCAACTGCACGAAGGTGCCAAACCCCACCAGCGGCTGCAACCTCTTGAAGGAGTGCGGCCGCGGCCTCTACATCATCTCTGCAATCATGGCCAGGATGAGCTTCAACGACAAGGGCAACGAGATCAGAATGACGCTCAGCAGGCAAAGCTGAAAACGCGGCCGCCGCTCCGGATGCGGGCGCTCCATGTGCCGGGCGTAGTCGGGGCGTCGAGCGTTTCTTGTAAGGAAGGTGAGCTTGGATGTGAAGCCACGCGCGGTAAAAACAGCCTTGCCGCTCACTCCACCGTCTTGCTTTTCATCACGTCGTAGCGCAGCTTGTTGATCTTATCGATGGCCACCTTGATGGTCTGGTTGTCGGGCTGCTCCTTCTCGAGCCGCCAGAATTCATCGACGGCCCCATCCAGCATCCTCGACACCGTGCGCAGCTTTGTCTGGTCTATTGAATTGTCGGGCCGCCTCACTGTTTTCAGCAGATCGGATGCCTGCTTGAAGACCTGGTTGGCCTCGGCGATTCCCTGCGCCGAATACTGAACCTCAGGCGCGACCACGGCCTCTGGGTCTGCCTCAACCGCCTGGATGCTCTCGCCCCCGCATCCCGACGCTATCACGGCAATCAGGAGGATCATGCATGAAACGCCGGCCGCGATGAGGATGTAAACGATCGGCTGGACGTTCCGCTGCAACGGCCTTCGGCGGCTCGGCCTCGCATCACGGCTCGTGCCGCCCCGCCCATTGGCGGCTGCTCTCTGATCGCGTCTTTGGTAGCGCGCAGGTTGCATATTGCTCCGTCTGTTTTCAAAATGATGAGCTTTTCATCGCCGCGTAATGAAGCCGCTTGGCCAACCCAAGCTGGCTGCTGACGTATGGGTCGCCCGGGTATTTTTCAGATGCCTGCCTGAACGCCTCAATCGCCTGCTCGAGTGCGGCCTTTGAATCCTGGATGCTCTTGCGCGAGCCGTTCTGCCGCCACGCCCGCAGCAGCTCCTTGCCTTGTTCAAGCAGAGAGTCGGCCTTCTTCACATCCTCCGGAAGGTTCTCCGGCGGCGGCACCGAATCTGCGTCGTCGTCAAAAAGGTCACGCTCGGGATCTCTGGCCGGCGGCAGCACCCGCTGTTGCGCGGGTTGCGGCGCCGGTTTCCCGACCGGCCGCTCGTCTTCGACGCGAGCATCGGGCACCACAACCGCCCGCCTCTGCACAAGCTCGCGAATGTGCGAAATAACGCCCCCCTCGGCAGGCGCTTCGGCCTCGATCTCAGTCTCCTCGGCAGCCGCGGGCGTTTCCATCCTCTCGGAAGCAGTGAGGCGAAACAGGAGGACCGTTAGCAGCAGGCACAACGCAATGGAACCAAAGATCACATATTGGATCGGATGTGTCTTCACGCGGAACCGCGAATGCAGCTTGGATTCACGCTCGCATGGCGTAGGCACCTCGGCAGGCGCCGCCGGAGCATTCCTCGGCTGGGGGATCGGGCTTGACCAACTGAACTTCTTTTGCATGCAATGAGCTCTTTGATGCCTTACGTTCCCGAGCTCTTCATTGCATCATAACGAAGTCTCTGAACCTTTTGAATTCGAGCCTTGGTCGCAGGATCGGGATTCTCCTTGTCGGCCTTCTCGTAAAATGCCAGGGCCTCGTCCAAAGCTTTCCGCGCCTGCTGAAGAGCTTTCTTCGCCTCGACGGCCTTGCTCGATTGCGACCTGTTCTCCATCCACTTGCGCAAAAGCTGGCCTGCCTGCTCAAGCGCCTCGTCGCCCTTCGCAACGTTCGTGTCGGCAGCCGGAGTTTCGTCTTCCTCTTCATCATCGTGCCTGAAAAGGTCCGTCTCGGGATCGCTCTCAACCTTCGGCTTCGGCGGCTTCGCCGCAACCGCACGCGTCTTGTCCGGCGCCGCCGGCTCTTGCTCCGGTTCATCCGCGGGGGGATTGGTCTTCACGGGCTTGTCGTCAGGCAATTTGGCTGCCGCAACATCAGGCTCGTCTGCGGAATCGCGAAATGCATCCAGCAACTCGTCATCCAGACTTGCATCGTCCGGCTCATCTTCAGCGATTTCGGCTTTCACGGGCGCCGCTTGAGTGGTGGTATCCGTTTCCGCCGGCACCTCTTTTTTGCTGCTATCCCGGCTTGGTCCCGCATCGCGAGTCGATATAATGTCTCTCGTGTCGGAAATATAGCCGTACACAAACCCGGCGACGAAATCGGCAATGAAGATCACGAAAAGGAACGTTAACAGCCCGGCACGCTTGTGGGCTCTGACGTTGCTTAGAGATTTCACCGATATCCTCCTGCCTGATGCTGCTCCGCACCAATCTAAGTATATCACCCGCGCCCGGAGTTGTCAAATAAAAATGCGCTGTAGCTCGCAAGTCAATGCCGTTGGCGCAACATGAAAAGGCCCGCGCCGTACATCGCGCGGGCCGATCTCATCTGGCCGGTGCTGCCTGGATGCGCTCTGCTATACGCGCTCCCAGATGGGCGGAATACGTTTGTCGGCGTCTTTGCCGAGGATCACCGGCGTGATGCCGGCGATCTCGCAGAGATACGTGAGCGGCTGCACGAGGTTGCCGGGCGCACCCTGCACGTGGTTGCACGGGAAGGTTGCCAGGAATTCGTCGAAGCTGCAATCGAGTTTCGCGTGCACGTGCGGCCACGTGGGGTTGGTGAGGCTGTTGATCCTCTTGCGGTCTTTCGCCGAGAGATTGGCATTCTCGCCCGCCACGATCACCATGTACGGTTTCTGGTCCCACAGGCCCAGGCGGGCAAATGTCATCGGGCCGGGTTTGGCGTCGAATTCGACCGATGCTCCACCGGCTTTGAAATAATACTTCAGGGCGGGATGCAGCCGCACGTGCTTGAGGTTTTCCTTCGCGTCGAAGCTCTGCCTCGCATAAAAGCTGGCGTGGTTGCCCGAGTTGCACCAGTCCCAAACGTCCATTTCGGGCAGGTACAGCCGCACGTCCATAAACAGGATGGGCAGGCCGCCGGTGATGTATTTCATGAGCTGCATCGTAACGGCCGCGTATGCGTCGGCCTCGGTGGCGCACACGGTCGCTTCCTTCGTGCCGTTCCAGTCGTAGGGGTCGTTCATCAGCATCTCGGGCACGTCGCCCAGGCAGTAATATTCGGTGAGCTCGCGCTGGCCCTTTAGGCCGCAGAAGTCAAAACCGAACTCCTGGTTCAGCTTGCGCATCGCGATGTACAGCCGAATCTGCCGCGAAAGAGTCTCGCGCGTCAGCATGTCGTTGTCCCACAGGATGCGCTTGCCAATCATCTCATCGAACCACGCCAGAGCCTTGTTCACCTCGGCCTGATCCACCGCTTCGGCTTCCTTCACGAGCAGGTACTGGTCGATCTGGTAAACCGTGGTGCCGAGAGATTTGAGCGTGGGCGTGAGGTGGAAGAAGCCGGTTTCCATGCCCATCGAGTGGCCGCCGTAGCAGCCGTACACTTCGTTTTTCACCGTGGTAACGGCCTGCGCGGCGCGCACCCAGTCAAACACCTTCTGCTGCGTCTGCTTGTCGTCGCTATCGCCCACGATGCGGTGCGTGCGAACGCCGGCCTGCCGCAGGGCGCCGTCGGTGGCGAGCAGGCCCACGTTGCCGGGGAACTCGCCGTTGTTGTTCGAGAGGGACAGGATGGGCACCTTGCCCACGGAATTGATGAACGGCCAAACGAAGAACGGGAAGTTCCAGACGTTGTAGCACATGATGATCTGCTTGCAGCCGGCGCGGGCCAGCTCGTCGCCCACCTTCTGCGCCACTCGAACGCTGGTGATGATCTCGGACGCAACAACGACATCCGGCTTGCTGCCGTCAACGTTCACCACGTTGTCGCGAATCAGTTTGGCCCATTTCTGCATTACGGCCATGTTTGCGGCGTTGTTCATTTTCCAAACGTGCGGTCGCTCATCGTTGAGCATTGCAAGGCCAATAGCTGTCGATCTCATAGGAGTCTCCGTGAAAAGTCCGTTTGCATCCGAAAACCGGAAAACCGTAAATGGTCTATGATGCCTCTATTCTTGCTTTTGGCAGGCGAATTATCAAGGGAAAAAGCGTACCGGCAGCTCGAGCGCGGCTTCATCATGATCAGGCCGAAGGACGAATAGGTGCCGAAGCACTACCGTTTGCGGCAGATCCCGATGCACGAGCGTGTCAGGTCCGTCCTCGACCGGCTGGAGCGCCGGCACCGATGGGTCTTCACGGCGGACCCGTCGAAGAAATACACGGACGGCGGGCACCGGATTTCCGAGACGCACGTCCTCGAGCGGCTGAAAAAGATCAAGGGGTCGATGGGCATCCGCGGCCACCTGCACACCTTCCGGCACTTCTTCATCAGCCACTGCGCGAACAGCGGCATGCCTCCGTTCCAGCTAATCAGGCAGGTAGGGCACGCCGATGACTCGACCGTGATGCGTTATTACGCGCTTCAAAACAGGAGTCGCTGTGAACGATGAAAAAACTAAGCTTGCAGGATCAAGGAAAGCCGCAGCAGGAGCGTTGCACGGAGGCAGGTTCACGGCAGGATCGGGCTTGGAAACAGTGCCGTAATGGCACGATTTTGGCCCACTCCGCCTCTCCCTTGAAAGACCGGACCCCGCAAGTCCTTGCATACAAGCACTTGCGGGGTTCATTTTCCGATTTGGTGGAGGATACGGGATTCGAACCCCTATCCTGTTCGCCGTAACCGCTTGTGGCACAAGCATCTTCGGTTCCCGTCGCTTTGAGTTGTGCTCTGGCTGTGCTATCAGCCTCGATTTCGGGCGTCAAGACCAGCCCGCCCACCGCCTCTGCAATCGCGGCAAGCCGGCCCTCACTCGTCCTGCCGTAGACATTCAGCGTCAAGTTAGGTGAAGCGTGCCGGGCCAGGCTCATAGCTTCCTTCACACCGCAGCCGCTCTCAAGCACACGCGATATGAACGTCACGCGCAGGCTGTGGAAATCCACCTTGCCGCCCGGCGCGTTCTTCTTGATCTTCGCAGCCTTGCAGTCCGAATCGAAATCCCGCGCACAGTGCGACGGCACGCTCAACAGCGGATTCTCCGGCACCTGCAGTGTGGCGTCCTTGCGCTTCATAGATGCAGCGTAAGACCGCTTGGCCGCGCCCGTCGACACGAATGCCTGCAGCCGCTTCACGAGCGCCGCCGGCAATGGCTGAAAGCCCGGCTTGCGATTCTTCGTCCATTCGGCCTGCAGCCGCAAACCGCCGCCTGTGGCGTCAAGATCATCCACAGCCAGGCAACGCAGTTCGTTCGCCCGCAATCCGCTGCACAACGCCACCTCGTAAACGAGCCGATGGTTTTCAGGTGCAGCATTCAGCAGCGCCTTGACCTCGTCCTGTGTCAGTGCTCGGCGCGTCGTTTCCGGCGTGGTATCAAACGGCGCAAGCCCCGCCAGCGGGTCTCGTTCAAGGAAACCGCGCGTCACGCACCACCGGCAGAAGCTCTTCAGGCATTCCGCGTGATTCTGGACCGTCTTGCCGGCAAGCTCGGAAGCCTGCAGTTCTCGCAGCGCTTCCTCCGCCCGCGAGAGAATCCCGTCAAGGTCGATCAGCGCCGACAGCCCCAGGCGCTCTCCCCACCACGTCAGCAGTGCGCGCCGCATGTGAGCGTGCCCCTTGCTCCAAGGCCGCCCGCCGCGTCCGCCTTGCGATTCGCCCCATTTCAGATAGGCCCCCCTGATTTCATCGAACGGCTTGTGTCGGTTCTTGTGCGCGCTCGTAGGCACCGCCTCAAGCCCGACCTTGATCCGTGCCGCTCGCGCTTCCGCCGCCGCTGCCATCTTCTCCGTTTCAGTCCGGGACGAGCAGCCCGTGGCGGTCTTGCGGCGGCCGTTGAAGTCAATGACCCGGTACTTCCACTTCGGGTGCGCCTTGCCGGTCACCTTGTCAAAGGTCTGGAACACGTATGCCATCGTTCACCGCCTTTCCTTGCCCTTGCGCCACGCCTCCATCAGCAGATCGGAAACCGTCGCGCCCCGCTTCATCGCTTCGGCCTCAAGCTTCGCAGCTTCCGCCGGCGTCACCCGCACACTCAGCCTGATTGCCTTCTGTGTGCCCGCCGGCATCGGAGGCCGCCCCATCTTCTTCGCCTTGGTCTTCTTCTTCGCGCTCATGGTACACTATTATATATCATGTCCGACACAAAGTCAAGAGAATTCTCGGAATTTTTTCGCGTCGCGCTCGGCGTCCTTTGCGGCACGTTCAGCACCCGCCTCGATGTGTGCCAGCACCCGGCCAGCGAACCACACCCTCCGCCCGCCCAGCGCCACCGGCGGCGGAAGCTGCCAGCGGTTCACCATCCGCCGAAGCGTCCGCGGCGCCACGTGCAGCGCCTTCGCAAGCGCCCCCTCGTCCAGAATCGTCCGCTCCGGCAGCCGGGCAAGGGCGTCCAGCACGATACCGCTCTTGCCTTCGGCGTCGCCGCCCGCTGCCGCCTGGTCTACCTGATCTGCTTGTTCAATGTCATCCATCGTGTGTTTCGCTCCTGTGTTTGATTCCATGCCGGTCAAAACGTTCCGCCACTGCCCGACACCGGCGCCGCCGTGCGCCGCTTCTCTTGACACGGTACGCACAAAGTCAGCCCAAAGTGTGTATTGCTGAATCTTATAACCTGCTCACTGCTGTTCCACCTGCCGCAATCAGCACACCGCCGCCCGTCCGTATCGTCCGCCTTGTCGCCGTTTTCGGTGTCCGACGCGCCACGGGCGCCGTCCGTCGCCCCGCCGTCCCCCAGCAGCGGTATGCGCGGATCAATGGAAACCGACTCATCGCCCTGAAGCGGCTTCGCGTCCGGCGGCTTCGCAACCCCAGCACGCTCCTCGATCTCCGACAGTATGCATATCAACCTAAGCGCCCGGTCGGCCAGCCCGCGCGCATCGACCTCCGGATCGGGCGCGTCGATTGACACCTGAACCTGAATGCCGCCCCGAACTACTGAACCCGTCAAACTGGTAGCCATGCTTTCCTCTCCTGAGAATTGTAAATCACCAAGGTTTACCCGTGCGATATTACCAAGGTTTACCCGTGCAATTGCCCTTTCAGCCGCCTTTCAGCGCACTGTTTACCTGTGTAATTCCGAAGCCCCATTTTGAGCCTAACTTGTTGAGCTGCATGCGATTGCCTCATTTCGCCCCCCGCGCACCGAATTACCAAGGTCTACCCGTGCATGATATAGTACCCCACCCACCCGGACGTTCACACCCGCAACGCCCCGTCCTGCTGCTCCTGCACCCGCTCGCATGCCTGCGGCTGCGCGCCGTCCGCGCCCGTCCGCTTCAATGCCCGCGCCGAACGAGCCGCTTGCAGCTTGTGCGCGCGCCGATCCGGTTGCCGCGCCCCGAAGTGCATCCCCGGCTTCCACTCCCGCCACTTTTCGGACGTGCCGTACAGCGTTGGCCTGTGCTGCCCGCCCGCCTGCGCCACTTCCATAAATCCCCGGTCGAGCAATTGGTCAATCGCATGCGTGAACTGGCCGTTGGTAATGCCGAATGTAATTGCTTCCCTATAGGTGAACCGGATTTCCCCGTCGTTCACAATCACCCACTCACGATGCCCAGCGCGTCCCCGCTTTTCCATCTGGAACTTCGTGCGGAACACCATCAGCACTTGGGCAGCCTTACCAGTCAGGCTGATAAACGCTGGGTGCTTCACCATTGAGCGTTCAGTCCAGAAATTCGGCCATGCCTTGCGTTCCTTCGATTCGTTTGACATCGTGGTCCTCTCGATAAAGGCGCCCCGCGCGGCAGGACTATGGCGGCTTGCAAGGCTCGCAGCCGCGCGGGGCAACCGTGTTCAACCATTCATCGCCTGCGACACCGGTGCCTTGTCGGTCGGCCGGGGTCGGCGTCCGAATCGGTATGGCGCCAGCGCGCAATTCGGCGAACAGCACGCCTTGATTGCCCGCACCCCACCCATGCAATCTGCGCAATGCCGCTTGATCGCCAGCAATGGCCGTTCGCCAGCCTTGTAGGTCAGCTCGCCGTACGGCCAGCAGTCAACATTGCTCAACTGCGTTTTTCCGGTCGAAATGACTTCGGCCTCGGTCTGAAGTATCAGAAGACGTGCCCCGGCAACCAAAGATGTTTTAGTGCACTTTACGGCACGTGAATGGGCGTCAGCGGCGTTCGCGAAGCCGCCCTTGCCGAACCGACTCGGATTCCCCGCCCTGTGCCGCCACAAGGGGCAATCTACCGTCGAGCAGCGCAAATACTCGCCGCGCGGTTCGGGATGGCACTGCCGGCAAAAGGCGCGGATCGCGGCCGTGGGGGAAAGTACCTTCGTGGTCATGGCGTCACCTTTCTTCCCTGTCAACGGCTTCAAGCACACAACGCCGGACAGCACCGATCTCGGCGATGTCAGTTTCTTGCTGCCGCTGCTCTCGGCGGAAGCGACCCATGTCCAAGCGGCTCTCAACTGCTTGCCGGACAAGGTCCTCAAGCATGGCCGGTGGCAGGGCATCAAGTTCCACAGCCACATCGCCGAACTCCTCCCGGTACCTCTTCGCGCGCGGGTCGGTGTCCTTGAGGGCGTCAGGGTTCCGAGGCAAGTTGAACTGGCATACCTGTTCCAAAGTCAGAGCGCACCGGATTCCCGTTACCTGTCCGTGGAGGCCCATTTCGTGCTCCAAGGTTTCCATCATCGCTGGGAGCATGGCCCAGCCCGATGGATCGAGGTCCCCAAAGTAGATGATGCATGTCTCCTGCCCGGTCTCTGCCTGGCGACGTATCCGTTCGGCGGCATTGTTGACGTAGGATACCGAGGAGAAACCCCGAGCCACGACCACCGGAACACAGTAAGGGAAGGCCGCACGGTGGCAGACGTGGGAAAGTGCATCCTTCTCGATCCAGATTTCAAGCGCTTGATCCTGCGATTGGAGCAAGTCGCGACGGTATCCCACGAGGTATTCCTTCGTTTGATCCTCGATGAAACTGCGGGCCTCCCGCCAACCTGCCGAATGCAACACGGTTCTCGCCCTGTCCTCAACCGCATCCCAGGGCACGTGGCCATCCAGACGCGCCTGGGCCAAGATGCCGGAAAGCTTCTGATAGGGCCCCCGCCTGTTCTCGATCACCCCGGCGGCAACCAAACGGTAGTAGACCTGCCGCAGCGTCACGGGCCAGTAGTCTCCCAGCGACTCGAGCACCTCCTGGACTCGACTCAAGTAGGCGATCTTTGCCTGTGTCCAACCGCCGCGACTTCGACGACTGGCTGACGATGCCGCGCGTCTGAATCCCGCTGCCGTGTCGGTAGGTCGCGGGCGCCGCCCCGACTGTCTGCGTTCACTGCTCATCACTGCCCCTTGAATGAAAAACGCCCCACCGGCGGGTATCACCAGTGGGGCCGAAAGCACGTGGCGTGCGATGGAGCGTGCCTACGTGCGGTTCAACAAGAACACCCGACGCGTCGGTCGGGTGCAGGCTTGTTCAAGGTAGCCATCGCCCGGACGATACCCGTCCACCTATCTAAGGCGACTTTTGGATTCGACCGGGTCGACTTTTGAAGTAGGAAATGATAAAAGTGGCTATGACATATCGACAACCCACGAGGGAGCGTCGGCGTCGGAATAGTACACGCAAGAGTAACCAGTGTGAATCTTGTTGAGGAGGTGCAATGCTAACTCCTTGTTGTGGTCCTTCATCCCATACCTCACACGATCAATCGCTTTCTTCACAAGATCGGCAACTCGTTTCCTGTGCGTATCCTGCTCGTTCCGGTGCCCTTGCAGTTGCGGCAACATCGCAGGGAGCTTCTTTCGCGCATCATTGGCAGCGGCCTGTGCTGCCGGATCATCCGGGCAGTCGCGGCCTTCCTGAATTGTCTCCCCTAGCTCCTCCACATAGTCACGATCGGCCTTGCGAATCGGCTTGTCGAGTACATTGGCGCACTTCAGGCGTTTCATCTCGTCGGCATCTCCGGGGTGCGTCAGAACCCACAGGTCATCCACGTCCACCCGTCTATCCGGTGTGCGTAGCAGGCACGCGATGTAAATCATGCCGTCCCTATCGGCCAGCCCCGGCGTAGACTTGCCGCCGAACGTCACCCGCCACGTATCTCCCTCTTTGCAGAAGGAATTCTCGTCCATCGATCGTTTCCGCTCGACAAGGGCGTCGGCTGCCTCCGCGGCCTTCTCCCCCTCATCCGCCCCTTGCGCTTCTGCACCATTCAACCGCCCGGTCAGTTCATCCCGCCTGTCGATCCACCAGTTCTCCACTTCCGCAACGATGGTTTCGCGGTCGTTAGCCTTCATCCTGACGAGCAGGTCATCGTGCGATTCAATCCCGAGGGGCAATGCGGCCCCAGGGTCGATTGCCCGAATATCCTCCGCGAGCAGGCGCAGCAGGTCGGTATCCGCCCGCAACCCCACGCAGGTGATTGCCTCGCCGTCGTTGGGCAGCGTTCCCACGGGTGTGAGCAACCCGTCGCGGATTTCGACGTAGAACGAATACCGGCCCGTCGGCAGCGACCGAAGCACGTCCGCAACATCCTGCGGCGTCAGCGGCCGGAAATCTTTGCCGGCAAGATGCGCCGATACCCTTGGCTGCGGCAGGAATTGCCTCCGGCATTGTTCGACAACCCGCCACAGGGCCGGGTCGTCGAACGGTTCTTCCATGCGGATTGCATCGACGTAGAAAAGACTCAGGAAACACAACTGCTTGATTTGGCTTCGGGTTCTCCCTCGGCTATCCGAACCGACAGAGTCGGCGGGCAATGCCTCCCTCTCCTTTGCGGCGTTTTGCACACTCGCCCCAGCTAGCCTCAACCCATCGCGCACGGCATAGACGAAAGCCGGTATCGGCCCAATGCCGCCTGATGTCGCCACGGCCCATAGGCATCTCTGCTGTACTTCCGGCACGCCATCGAAAACGTCATAGCGCGGAGGCACAGCAAAGCAACAAAGGTTCACCGCCAACCACGTCCACGCGGCAGCGTCAGTGGCTTCGGGTGAGATCCATACACGCTCGAACTCCTGCCACACTTTCTGCCACTCTGTGCGGCTTTCACCCGTTGCGGTCGGGTCCACGATCAGATACGGACGGATTTCAGCAGAAGTGGCAGCGTGTGCGCCCACAAGCATTCCCAGCGCCATGCCAAGAGTCAGTTGCGCCTCAGACAGTTTCCCCATGAGCCTGTTGCCGAGGGGGTCTCTCGTTGCATCGCAAACCGCTTCTTGATTCACATAGGCTAACTGCCTGAAAGGGTCGGCAAGCGCGTCCGCGATCTTGGCTCGCCTC
The DNA here is from genome assembly GCA_035527355.1 of Planctomycetota bacterium. Taxonomy (GTDB): domain Bacteria; phylum Planctomycetota; class PUPC01; order JABMSA01; family JABMSA01; genus DATLAR01. Next base: position 603 of record DATLAR010000252.1, on the reverse strand, counting down.
ATCTTTGCGTACTCGGCAAGGCTCTCGAATTTCGGCGGGTGCTCTCGCCGGTCGTCGATGATGCGCCACTCCAGTTCACAGTTCAGCGACGCCGCACGTTCATCAAGCAAGTCGTTGCCCTTGCAGAGCAGTTCATACAGCTTACTATACAGCTTGCCCGCCTTCCCATCCCGCAACGCGCGAACTGTCCAGTTCATTCGGTCATGGGCGATTGACCCGAACTCGTCATCGCGCAGAACGTCCTCCAGCCACATCGCCGCGCGTTGGCAAAACACCTTGCCCTTCTCGCACTCGATATAGCATGACTTGCTCGGCTCAACGTCTACATTGGGGCATTCTTTGGCGAGACGAGAAGCTCTGTCAGAGAGCGCACTCAGTTGAGGCATATTCCACCCACCTTTCAGTTGCCGCCGTTCGGCTGCAAGCCTATCGTCCGCTTTCCGCGTCTCTATTAACACACTCCGGCACAGCGCCGCCGGCCTTGAAACAAAAAGACGCACATACAGGGACACGTTGCCATTCCCCTATGCACGTCGTGAAACAAGACTATGCCGCCGGCTAACCGATGCCGGTCAATCTTCTATCTGCCACGCCGTTTCCGGC
>DATLAR010000251.1:0-7653 GCA_035527355.1 Planctomycetota bacterium | reverse complement strand
CCCCCAGCCCTTCGGACTGGGCTGTACGGCACTCCGGCCCTTCAGGCCTTATTCGGAGTTGAATGAAGAATGGATGAAGAATGCAGACGGCGACCGCTGCGCGTTCGAGTATACCTTTTATACGCGAATGCCCACGAATCTTTTACACACCCATCCCTCCCCACCGCCACTTTTCCCTGAATCACCTTCTTGACTTCCGCCTTCGGGCATGTCATAATTGGATGCGATGTATCATGCCATACAAAAGGAATATCTCATGCACATTGCCACGTTTGCCGTATTCTGCTGGATGATCCTGGCGCCGATGGGGGTCGTGTCGGCCATCGCTGACGAGCTGCCGCCAGGTGCGGCCGTTGTTAGTATCAACTCGCAAGAGGCGCCGCCCGACTGGGCCCTGATGCAGCGCTACCTGCTGATGGAAAACGAACGCGCGGCTCGTCTCTACTTCAGCAAGTACTGGGACGAGCGCGGCTTCTTTCCCTGCATCGAGCGCTGGAGCTGGATTGACGGTGCAGACGACGTGCTGCAGGGGCTGGCCAATTTCCCGCTGCTCTACGCGCTCGGAGCCGGACGCGATGTCCTCGATATGTACTACCTGGCGTTCGAAGGCTACCTGGAGCAATTTACCACCCGCGAGGTGCAATACGCGCCGAAGTTCGGCGTGCTCCACAACGAATTCCTCACCGCCGATGATTGGCACCATCACGCCGAGCACCTGGCGGCGTTCAACCAACTGCCTCTGGCCGATCCCGCCAATGAAACCTTCCGCAAGCGGGCGCTGCGGTTCGGCGGGTTCTACCTCAACGAGGGCCTGCCCGACCGCGCCGAGCCGATCTACGACAAGAAGCTGAAGCTGATCCGCAGCATCGTCAACGGCAGCCTGGGCGCCCAGATCGAAATCGAGCCGACATTCTGGGGCCGCGAATGGCAACAGTGGGCCGACCGCACAATGGTGAAGGGCGACGGCCCCCTCAATCTCTATGCCACCACTATGCCGGCCAATGCCTTCCTGCTCAGCGGGCACGAGAAATACCGCGAATGGGTGCTCGAATACGTGAGGGCGTGGGCAGGGCGGGCGGCCGAAAACAACGGCATCTTCCCCGCCAACGTGGGCCTGAGCGGCAAGATCGGCGAGCACTGGGGCGGCCGCTGGTGGCCGCAATCCCTGGGGGCGTGGTCCGTCAAGGGCAAGGCCGGCGCCGACGGCTTGGGGCTGTTCATCTCCGCCATTGTTTCAGGAATGGAAAACGCGCTCATACTGTCCGGCGACCGCTCGTTCATGGAGCCGCTGCGCCGCCAGGTGCACGTGCTGCTGCAAAACGCGATCAAGCATGACGACGGCAAGCTTTACCCGCCGGGCCTCTACGAAGATGATGGCTGGGCCGGACGCTTCCGGTTCGGACGCCACCTGGTGTCGCTGTACCTCACGGATTTCCGCGACGACGATCTGCGCCTGATCGAGGAGGAAATCGAGCGCTGGGGCCGGCCCGGGCAGTTCTCTTACGGCACCGAATTCTACTATCACGTGGATGACTTCGCCTGGCTGTATTTCGTGCTGGGCCGCAACAACGAATTCCCCGGCCAGATGATGGCATCCGACGTGGCACGCATCCGCAGCCGGCTGCGAGACATCCGCGGCGACGCCACGCCCCCCGAAAAGCGTGAAACCCACCACACGCATCGCTACAATCCGCTCGCCACGCACGCGCTGTTCAATATGATCGCAGGCGGCGTGGGGCCGCTGCACGCCAAGGGCACCTCGCTCGTGCGCACCGAGCTCTGGCCGTTCGATCCCGTTGCCGCCCGCCCCGGCCTTCCGCCGGACGTGGCGGTAATGGTGGACAGAATAACCGAAAACGGCGTTCGCGTGCACATTGTAAACCTCCACCAGGGCGAGCCGCGCACCATCGTGCTGCGAATGGGCGCCTACGGCGAGCACCAATGCCTCCGTGTGCGGCACGGCAACCAGACCACCGACGTCAACCGCAGCTTCCTCGCTGTCCGGCTCGAGCCGGGCTGCGGCGACACGCTGTTGCTCGATCTCAAACGCTACGCAAACAAGCCGGCAGCCGGCATTCCGTGGGCGCAGCCGCAGGAGACAGGAAAATGATCGGCAGGTTTACCGTCAGCCGCGACGGCGGCCGCACGTGGGGCGAGCTGTGCAAGGTGCCGCTGCCGGCGTGCCACCGGCCTGTTTCCGGGACATGATCATCGGCCCCTGAAATCGGAAAGGCGATTGAAGATGTCATACCACGACGGTTGGGCGGCGATAAACATGGAAATGCCCAGGCGCATCCCGCGAGTGGAATTCGATGCCGAGCGGCACTGGGATCTCGTCAGGGCCGTCACCGGCATTGACGTCTGCCTGGCCAGCCCCGACGAACTGAAGTGGAAGGCATGCGGGGCATTCATCCGCGCGTGGAACTACGACATCTTTCTGAGCGCTCTCGTCTTACACGAGGAGCTAGGCCCGATGCGCACGAATATGGGCCACGCCACCTACGCCGCCGGCGGAATTGACTATGACAACGCACTGCGTTGTCCATTCAAAACGCCCGAGGATGTGCTTGCCTACGATCCGTGGGAGGTGATCGGCCCGAAAGACAGGAAAGAGCTGATCCGCCGCTTCGATGAGCACTACCGGCAGAACTGCGGCAACAACCCCGATGGTGTAAACATGACGGGCACGTACGTCACGCTCGTCTCTGGCCTCATCAGCCTCTTCGGATGGGAAATGCTGCTGTTGGCGATGGGCACCGATCCGGAGGGCTTCGGCCGGCTGGCCAACCGCTACGCATCATGGATGCAGCAATACTACGATGCTCTGGCCGAAACGTCGGTGCCGGTGATCTACAGCCACGACGATATAGTATGGACCTGATGGAATCTACAGCGGAGGCGGGCTTTTCCTTCGGAGCCGGCGCTGGAGCACCAGCGTGATAGCGGCAAAACCGGTGGCTGTAACAAGATCGCCGGCAATGGCCGCAGTGGGCAGCTTGCCTAGGCACAGGAAGAACATCGCAATCGATAGTGCCGCGAGCGCAACAACCAGGTACGAGATGAGAAGCTCGTTGCGGCGCACGTCTGTTGCGGCCAGCACAAACGCCCCGCCCAGCAACGCATACATGCCCGAAGTTTGCCGGGCAAGGTACTCGGCGATAGGCGCCTCAGGAAACTCGCCGAGCCCGAGCCACGAGTGAACCGCGGCCATCCAAGGCTTGGGCATCAGCAGCGCCACGATTGCCGGCAGCATCGCAAAGCCCGCCACACGCAAAACGAGCTTCAGCCACCGCTCATATCGATCAGGTTTGTTTAACATTGTTTCTCCCAGTCTCCTGCATGGCCGATCGCCCGCACTCATCGTAAACATACACCACGTTCATATCGTTGTCAAGAGCGTTATTCCCATTGGCTGGCCCCGGCCCGGTACATCGTGACCCACCCTCCTCCGCCTGCGGTGCATCAGCCCGGCAGGCGATCGGCGCCGCCATTCCAATCTGTTTCTGGGGCCCCCAGACCGCCTCTCGTTCTGTTACTTCCCGGGCTGTGCATGCAAGGTGCAGGCTCAAAAATATGCGCGTGGGGCGCATTTCTTCTGGATCAGGCAGTTCTTTCTTGGCGCACTCAGCACTCAGCACTTGGCACTCAGCAACTTGGTACTCGGTGTTCGGTGTTCGCGCCGTTTCTACTGCCTTCCGTCTTCTTCCTTCTTTTTCCGGCACTCCCTGCAATACCCATGTATCTCCATTCGGTGGCCGGTGGGCTGGAAGCCGTGCTGGGCGCAGATTTCATCCTGGGCCTGCTCGATTTCATCGTTGCGGAATTCCTCGATCCTGCCGCACGCGAGGCAAACGAGATGGTCGTGATGCTGCTGCCCCAGGATGTGCTCGTAATGCGAGTGCCGCTCGCCGAAGACCTCCTCGCGCAGCAGCCCGGCGCGCACCAGCAGGGCCAGCGTTCTGTATAGCGTGGCCTTCGAGACTCTCACGTTTTTCTTCTGCATTCTGAAAAGGAGCTCGTCGGCCTGGAAATGGTCGTTTTGCCTGAACACCTCGTCCAGCACGAGGCGCCGCTCGCGCGTCAGCTTCAGCCCGTGGCGTGAGAGGTAATCCGCAAATTGCATCTCGGCGCTCTGCACGGCTGTTTACTCCCCGTGGTGTCGCTGATTGAGAACGGCATCGACGGCGGCTCGCCAGCCGTCGAGCAGCATCGCGCGTTTTGCGGGCGGCATTGCGGGCTTGTACGTTCGCCGCACGCGCCGCAAGCTTTCCAGCACTTCGGCATTCGGCCACAGGCCGCACGATATGCCCGCCAAAAAGGCGGCGCCCAGCGCCGTCACTTCTATGTTCTCAGGCACCTGCACGGGCACGCCGAGCACGTCTGCCTGGAACTGCATAAGAAACTGGTTTGCCGATGCGCCGCCATCCACCTTCAATACATCCACATTCAGCCCCACCTCGCGCGTGGTGATCTCCACGAGATCGTTCACCTGGTAGGCGATGCTTTCGAGCGTGGCCCGCGCCAGGTGGGCCTTGGTGGTGCCGCGCGTGAGGCCGAAGATTGCGCCGCGCGCGGCCATGTTCCAATAGGGCGCGCCCAGCCCGGCAAACGCCGGCACCAGGTACACGCCGCCCGTGTCCTGCACGCTTATGGCCATCTCTTCGGTTTCCTCGGGCTTGCGGATGATGCCCAGGCCATCGCGAAGCCACTGCACGGCCGAGCCGGCGCAGAAGATGGAACCCTCGAGCGCATACACCGGCTCGCCGTTGGGGCCGCAGGCCAGCGTAGTGAGCAGCCCGGCCGACGAGTCGCGCCGCTCGTGGCCGGTATTGACAAGCAGGAAGCAGCCGGTGCCGTAGGTGTTCTTGCTTTCGCCGGGCCTGATGCAGCCGTGGCCGAAAAGCGCCGCCTGCTGGTCGCCGGCTACGCCGTGAATCGGAATCTGGCCGCCCAGCACCGACGCGATGCAGTCGCCGAAATAGCAGGCCGATTCCTTCACCTCGGGCAGGATCGCCGCCGGTATGTCGAAAATGCGCAGCAGGTCTTCGTCCCACTGCCGCGTGTCGATGTTGAAAAGCAGCGTGCGCGACGCGTTGGTAACGTCGGTAACGTGCGCTTTGCCGCCGGTCAAGTTCCACAGCAGCCAGGAATCAACGGTGCCGAAGGCGAGCTCGCCGTTCTCGGCGCGTTTGCGAAGCTCGGGCGACTGGCTCAGCAGCCACGAGATTTTCGTGGCGGAAAAATACGCATCGAGCCGCAGGCCCGTGCAGGCGTGGACTTTGGGGCCGAAACCGGCCCGCTCGATTTCCTGGCACAAGTGCTGCGTGCGGCGGCACTGCCACACGATAGCGTTGTGCACCGGTGTGCCGGTTTTGCGGTCCCACAGCACGGTCGTTTCGCGTTGGTTGGTGAGGCCGATGGCGGCGATCTGTGCGGGGGTGACGCTGCCGCAGGCCCGCTGCATCAGCGAAAAAACCACCCGCCGCAGCTCGTCGGGGTCGTGCTCCACCCACCCGGGCTGCGGGTAAAGCTGCTCGATCTCGGAATACGCGCTGCTCAGCTTTCGGGCCGCGCGATCCAGCAGCATCACGGTAACGCCGGACGTGCCGGCGTCGATTGATAAAATGTACTTGGCCGAATCCTTCAAGCTCATGGCAAAACTTTACCAGTTTCGGCGGGATGAATCAAGTTGAAAAGAAAGACAAGCCACTCGATCCGAAGGCTAAACCACGGAGGACACGGAGCACACGGAGAAGACACGGAGAAGAAGAGGAAGACGGATTGAACACTGAACATCGAACATCGAACGAAAGAAAACAACCCCCGCCTCGCCCAGCGATGTGCGCCCGCAGCCTTTCATACGCGGTGCCTGTGCAACCTTGCCCAAGCCAGCAAGGCACCATTTGCACCTTGCACTTTGCACGTCTTGCGGCACGTCTTGCGGCACTTTGCACATTCCACCGGCCGGCTCCGCTTATTGCTCAAAGCCTGCTTCCGCTGCGAGCTCCGAGAATTTTAACATGCGCTTCTGCATGAGCGAGGCTGCCTTTTCCAATTCCATTCCGCTGCGGAGGTGCCGCGCGAATTCGCGAAACATGCCCGCACCCTCCTTGAGCACCTTGGCCGCGGCGTCCGGATTCTTCGCTCGCAGCTTCATCGGGGCTTTCCATTTGCCGTCCTTGTACACCAGGTCTTTCGTGTCTGCTCCGTATGGCATGCCGCTCAGCAACGAGTCAACCGATTGAGGCTTTTGGCCGGAGATCCTTGCCATCTCGTCCCGCAGCTCAAAAGCGGCGGTGAAAAGGTCGAACGCCGCATCCACTATCCTGGCCTGCTCTTTCGTATAGTCAAAGCACTCGCGGAATGCCGAGCGATCCTTGTTCTCGATCGAGAGCAGAAACGTTCGCATTGCATTCTCCGGCGTGTCCTGTTCCACCCGCACGGTGCGTCCCGCGCAGCCGAGCAGCAGCACAACGACGATCAGCGGGGGCAGCATTTTCATCATAATGATTCCTTTCTATTGTGAGCTCGCCAACGTTCCGTCTTTCGTTCTGAGAAGTGTAGCGCGCCGGGCTGCGCGTGTCAATGCGAAAAGCATTCGAGCGTCGGTTTTTTCCACGCCAATCTTTTCTCTCATTGAATCTGTGCGCGCGAATGATAAAATAGCAGCGATAACGATGCACTTGGTGAACAATGACATGGAGGCGCGCAATGCAGATGAATTTCGATACGCTGAATCAGCTTGTGGCAGGATACCGGCCCGCCCGCGTGCTGCACGTTGCCGGCAGCCTGGATATCTTCACCGTGCTTTCGGGCGAGGCAATGACCGCCGATGGCCTCGCAGCCGTGTGCAAGGCAAAGCCCGACATGCTCGAGAGGTTGCTGATCGCGTGCACCGCGATGAACCTGCTGACGATGTCCGGCGGCCGCTACCGCACCACGCCGTTTGCCGACACCTACCTCGTGCGCGGCAGCAAGCTTTACCAAGGGCACATCATCGCGCATTCGGCCAAGATATGGGACTTTTGGGGCGGGCTGGAATACGAGGTGCGAGCCGAGCCGATGCCGCCGGAAAATGTTCACCGCAATTTCATCTTGGGCATGCGCGACATCGCCGCCGCCGGCCGCGCCGAAGCCCTGGCCGCAAGCGTAGACCTCACCGGCCGCAAACAACTGCTTGACCTCGGCGGCGGGCCGGGCACATACTCCATCGAGCTCTGCCGGCGGTTCCCGGGCCTGCGCGCGACCGTATTTGACCTGCCCGAAACGGTCGCCATTGCCGGCGAGGTGATCGCCGCCGAAGGCATGCAGGCGCAGGTGAGCGTGATGGCCGCCGACTGGGATACCGACGGCTTCGGCAACGGCAACGACGTAGTGCTGATGTCGAACGTGCTGCACGGGCCAGGCAGCAAGGCGGAGATGAAGCTGCAGAAGGCGTTTGCATCGATGGAAAGCGGGGGGCTGCTGATCATCCAGGATTTTGTGCTCAACGACGACAAGACCGGCCCGCTCGTTCCGGCGCTGTTCAACATAATGCTTGGGGCATACTCGCGGCCGGAGCTTTTTGCGCTAATCGAGCAGGCAGGCTTTGCGCGGCCGCGCGTTCTCGCCACAATCCAGGAAGCGGGCTCGATGGTACTTCAGGCGGAGAAG
>DATLAR010000250.1:0-5177 GCA_035527355.1 Planctomycetota bacterium | reverse complement strand
CCGCTTGACATGCTCCTCGAACGCGAAACGAACATCTCGCCGCGAGTATTCCTCTTGCCGCCGGTTGTCTTCGGCACCCCGCCCAGGCATCGTGCTCGTTCACCTGCGGTGGGTCATGATGTACCCGCTCTTGCCGAAACGGTCCGATGTCCAAAGTCCGATGTCCAAAGTCCAAGGTCCAAAGTCCAAGGTCAGGAAAGGTGGGGTGCAAGGTGCAAGGTGCAAGGTGCAGTCAGAAGACAGAAGTCAGATGACAGAAGTCAGAAGCCAAGAGCCGGAAGGGAGGAGGGGTTTAGGGGGCAGGATCGGGGGTTGCCGGTTTTTGGTGCTTTTTGTCATTGACTGGAGGGGCCTGCGCTGGTATAATTTGTGTGCTTGGTGAGGATGTGCGGCTGCCGGAAGCTGGCGTGAATCCTCAGGCATTTTCGTATTGCGGGCTTAGACAGGCCGCAGTACGCAACGCGTTGTGCAGAATCTGTGGAGTTTACTGATGAACAGGAAAGCAGCCTTTTTCATTGCAGCCATGATGGCCGTTTGCGTCTTGAGCGCGTTTGCCGGCGAGGATGCGGATAGCGTGGAGGGCAAGGTGGCGGAGTGCCTGAAGACGGTGAAGTCGAAGGAGGCGCTGGTGCTTGGGCCGACGGGTAAGAAGGCGGCAATGGACTTTTTGGCGGCTAACGCGGAGAAGTCGGCCGGGCCGATCCTGGATGAATTGGGCGATGCGAAGGATGTGGGCACGCGGTTGTGGCTGCTGCTGACGGTCAATAATTTCAAGGATGCTTCGGTGTTCAATTCCGGTGCTCCGAAGATTTTGGCTCTTTTGGACGACGAGCATTTTGGCGTGAAATATTGGGCGATCAAGACGGTGGCAAAGATGAAGCTGTCGGATGCGGTGAAGCCGCTGACGGCGATGCTGGAGTCGAAGGTGGTGGTGCTGCGCAGGGAGGCGGCGGTTGCGCTGGGGCATATAAATGATACGGCGGTGGTGGGCGCGGTGGCCAAGCTATTGAAGGACGCGGACGAGTCGGTGCGGGCGGCGGCGGCGGAGGCGCTGGGGTTGCTGAAGGCGGCCGGCGCGAAGGGGCAGTTGATCGAGGCACTGAAAGACGAGAAACTGGTGGTGCAGCAGAGCGCGGTGGCTGCGCTCGAGGCGATCACGGGCAAGAGCTTCAATCTTCATAGGGCGGATTGGATCGGCGCCCCCGAGGAGCGCCAGAAGAAGATCAATGATTGGGTGAAGCAGAATAGCTGAGGGCGCTTTGGGGCGCTGGCCTTGGCCCTTGGGCCTGCCACGCCGCGGCTTCGAGTTGACTACATGTATCTTTGGCTCGTTCAAGTCTCGCAGAGCTCGTTTTCTCTCCTCCATTCCGACTCCCGGTTTCTGAATCCGATAATTGTGTAGCCGTTTACGGAGCGGACGACGGCTGGAGCGGGCGCCGCGGGCCGGGCGGCCGGAATCGGCTGGGAATTCGGGCAGATGGGATTGCGATCGACGCGGGCAATGTGACGAAAGAATCTAATGGCGAAGCGGGATTATTACGAGGTATTGGGAATCGGCAGAGACGCCGCCGAGGATGATATAAAGAAGGCCTTCCGCAAGCTGGCTCTGAAGTTTCACCCCGACAAGAACCCGGAGAATCGCAAGGAAGCCGAGGTGAAGTTCAAGGAGGTGGCCGAGGCGTATGATGTGCTGTGCGATGCGGAGAAGCGTCAGCAGTACGATCGGTTCGGTCACGAGGGAATGCGGGGGGCGGGCGTTCACACCTATACGGATTTTTCGTTCGAAGACATTCTGAGATCATTCGGGTTTGGCGGGGACATATTCGGCGATATTTTCGGCGGGCGCGAGCGGACGCGCCGCGGCGGGGATATCGAGCACGTGCTCGAGATGGATCTGGAGGAGGCAGTGTTGGGCGCGGGCAAGAAAGCGTTGGAAGTGACGCGCCACGAGCAGTGCCAAAGCTGTGGGGGCACGGGCGCCCGCGTGGGCACGAAGCCGGCACCTTGCTCGTATTGCCGCGGCCGCGGGCAGGTGGAGCAGACAAGCGGCTTCTTCAGCGTGCGGACGGCGTGCCCCAGGTGCCGCGGGCGGGGCGAAGTGATCGAAAGCCCCTGCCCCGCGTGCGACGGCTCGGGGCTGGCATTGAAGAGGGCGAGCCTGGAGATCAACCTGCCGCCGGGTGTGGCTTCGGGCACAACGTACAGGCTGAGCGGGCAGGGCGAGGCTGGGCCGAAAGGTGCGCCGCGCGGCGATCTGTATTGCCATATCCGGGTGAGGCCGCACCGGTTTTTCGAGCGGCGAGGCGACGACCTTTATTGCGTGGTGCCGATTTCGTTTACGCAGGCGGCGCTCGGTGCAAAAATCCCAGTGCCGACCATCGAAGGCAAGACCGCCACGCTAAGCGTGCCGCGCGGCACCCAGAGCTCTACCATGCTGAGCATGAAGGGGCTGGGCGTGCCCACCAGGGGCGGCCGCGGCAGCCAGGTGGTTATGGTGGTGGTAGAGGTACCGAAGAAGCTCACGGGCGACCAGGAGGAACTGCTCCGGAAGTTCGCCGAGACTGAAGATAAGAATGTGACGCCCCACCGGAAAAGTTTTCTAGATAACATAAAGAAATATTTCAGCGAACAGGGAGAGAAATGAAGGACGAAGAAAAATACGCCGCCGGCAACAGCGGCGACAGCTTTTCGGAAGACGATACGCGCGAGATCGCGATGCATTGCGGCGAGAAGCCGGATGCCGAGGCCGAAGAGGCGCCTGCACCGCAAGAGCTGGATGAGCTGCGTGCGAAGGCGGCCGAGCGCGATAAGTTTCTGGACCAGCTTCAGCGCGCAACTGCCGATTTCATCAATTACCAGAAGCGGATGGCCAAGGAGCGCCAGAGCATCCGCCAGGCGGCATTGAGGGACCTGATGGAGGCCCTGCTGCCGGTGCTGGACAATCTGGAGCATGCGATCGCGGCTGCGAAGAACTCGCCCGACAAGGCGCTGCTCGAAGGAGTGACGCTGGCAAGGGACGAGGCCCTGAGGATATTCGGGAATTTCGGAGTTGAGCAGATCAGGCCGGTGGCGGGCGAGAGGTTCGATCCGAATCTGCACGAGGCTGTAATGATCGAAGAGACCGACAACGCCTCGGAGAATACAGTGACCGAGGAGGTTCGGACCGGCTATACGCTGGACGGCAAGACGCTACGCGCGACGCAGGTGAAGGTGGCGCGAAAGCCTTTGCGGGGCTGAAAGGAGTGCAGCCGGTGCCTTTCCACACGTGCCCGATCTGCCGCAAGCGATTCCCCTACAAGAAAATCGAGAACTCGCCGGACTTCCCTTTTTGCAGCAGGCGCTGCAAACTGGTAGACCTGGGCCGCTGGCTCGAGGGCGAGTATGTGGTGCCAGGCTCCGAAGAGGAAGATTCGGAGAAGCCGGACGCCGACAAGGATAAGGAAGAAGAATGAGCAAGCCCGCCGTCGTTATAGCAGGCCGGCCGAACGTCGGGAAGTCGTCGGTGTTCAACTTCCTGGCCGGCCGCCGCATTTCCATCGTGGAGCCTACCGCCGGCGTGACGCGCGACCGCGTGAGCACGCCGATCAAGTATGAGGGGCATCAGTTCGAGCTGGTCGACACGGGCGGCATGGGCATCAAGGATATGGACAACCTGACGGCCGAGGTGGAGCGCCAGATCGAGATAGCGCTGCAGAAGGCCGACCTGATTTTGCTGGTGACGGACGTGCAGCAGGGGATAGTGCCGCAGGATCACGAGATCTCGGCGCGTCTGCGGCGGCTGAACAAGCCAATCATCCTGGTGGCAAACAAGGCGGACTCGCAACAGATCGGCGCGGGCGAGGCAGACTTCTATTCGCTGGGGCTTGGCGAACCGCTGCTGACGTCGACCACGCAATCGATCGGCTTTTATGAGCTGATGGACGCGATAGTGCAGAACCTGCCGGAGCCGGGGCCGGCCGCCGCCGCGGAGGCGGCGCCGGTAACGTTTGCTATAGTGGGCAAGCGCAACGCCGGCAAGTCTACCTTCATCAATGCGCTCGTGGAGGAAGAGCGGGTGATCGTGAGCGAACGGCCGGGCACCACGCGCGACGCCGTGGACGTTTATTTCGAGAAGGACGGACGCACGTATATAGCGATAGATACGGCCGGCTTGCGGAAGCGCGGGCAGGTGGCGCATTCGATCGAATTCTTCAGCATCGCGCGGGCAGAATCGGCCATCAGGCGGGCCGACGTGGTACTGCTGTTCATCGATGCGGTTACGCCGGTGTCGCAGGTGGACAAGAAGCTTGCGATGATGGTGCGTGACTCGATGAAGGCTTGCGCGATCGTGGTGAACAAATGGGACTTGGCGCAAGACAAGAGCACGTCGGAGTATGAGCATTATTTTTCGAAGGTGCTGCCGGGTCTCGATTTCGCGCCGATCGTCTTTACCAGTGCAAAGCAGGGCCGAAACGTGTCGGGCGTGCTGGAGACGGTGCGCGCGCTTTACAAGCAGTCGACGGTGCGGGTGCCAACGGCGGCGCTGAACGAGGTGCTGATGGAAGCGCTGAGGCGGCGGAGCCCGCGGCCGGTGGCAGGCAAGCTGCCGAAGCTGTATTACGGAACGCAGACCAATACGGCCCCGCCGACGGTTGTGCTGTTTGTGAACAATCCGAAGATTTTCGATTCACCCTACCGCCGCTACCTGGCAAATTACCTGCGGGAGCGGCTGCCCTTCCACGAGATACCTATCCGCATTCATTTCCGCGCGCGGGCGCGGTCGGAATCCAAAGCAGCAAGGGGATGACGGGGAAGGCGAAGGCAGCAGCAATACGGACACAGCCGAGGGCGGCTGTGCTACATGACGGACACAGCCGAGGGCGGCTGTGCTACATGGGTGCAAAGGGCGCGGTGATCGCCGCAACGCTGGGTTCGGCGGCTTGGGTGGCGGCATACGAGTGGAATTTCCGCACGGTGCTGCGCCGGCTGATGGCCACAGAGGGCGCATGCTGCCAGGAAAGGCCAAAAGCCGATGGGCCGAAGCTGCCGATGCCGCGGCCCGACGGCAAGCAACCCGTGCTGGTGGGCGACGCTCACCAGTAGATGTAGCGTGTGAAGTCGGCGCGTTCGGCGGGTGAGAGTTTGCTGACGTCGTGGATCAGGTAGCGGTTGCCGTTCACGTCGATCAGCACTTTTCC
>DATLAR010000249.1:0-4985 GCA_035527355.1 Planctomycetota bacterium | reverse complement strand
GCGCCCGCAGACGGGCGGGCGTCGTGCTTTCTTGTGTACGACAGGTAATTGGGATCCGGTGCGTTTCTGGTACGCGTCGACGCCCTCCAGTCCGCCCCTACAACGGCATGCGAAGGAAGCGGCATGAAGGGGCGCACAATGAATGCGCGGCGGGCGCTGTGAATGCGCAACGGGTGCCGTGCCATCGCCCCCCCTCCCTTATGCCGTTTATTCTATCCACCCGCCCCCAACCACCGCGTCGCCCTGGTAAAACACCGCGGCTTGGCCGGGGGCGACGGCTCGCGCGGGCTGGTCGAAGACGATTCGCGCGCGGCCGCCGGGCAGCGGGTGCACCGTGGCCGGCAACGCGGGCTGCCTGTATCGTATCTTCGCCTCGCCGCGGATCGGCTCCGCCGGCTCGTCGATCATCCAGTTCACCGATGAAACCTCAAGCTCGCTTCGCATCAATGCTTCGTTCGGGCCTACGATCACCGCATTCGTTTCCGCGTCCAGCCGCACCACGTACACGGGTTTGCCAAACGCGATGCGCAGGCCGTGGCGCTGTCCGATGGTGAAGAACTGGATGCCGGGATGCTCGCCCAGCACGTTTCCATCGAGGTCCTTCACAGGCCCGGGCCGCACCTGATCGGGCGTGCGGCGGCGGAGCAGCCCGCCGTAGTCGTCATCCGGCACGAAGCAAATCTCCTGGCTCTCCGGCTTGTCCTTCACCGGCAGGTTCAGCCGCGCGGCGATCGCGCGGATTTCAGGCTTCGTGAGGCGGCCGTCGGGGAAGATCGCGTGTGCAAGCTGATCCTGCTTCAGCGCAAACAGCACGTAGCTCTGGTCCTTGTTTGTGTCGACGCCGCGCAGTAGTTGATGACGGCCGGCGGTGTGCTCGATGCGCGCGTAGTGGCCGGTGGCCACGTGCGTGGCGCCGAGCTTGCGGGCGTAGTCGAACAGCTTGCCGAATTTGAATCGCTCGTTGCAGAGGATGCAGGGGTTTGGCGTGCGGCCGCGGTTGTATTCGCTGCAGAAGAAATCGATGAGCTCGGCAAACTCGGTTTCGAGGTTCAGCACGTCGAACGGAATGCCGAGTGCATCGGCCACGCGGCAGGCGTCGAGTGCATCGGCCTCGCCGCAGCAGGTGGCGTTGCCGCCGCCGCAGCCGTCGGTGAATTTCCCCTTCCACATGAAAACGCCAAACACCTCGTGCCCCTGCTCCTTCAGGAGGTGCGCGGCCACGCTGGAATCAACGCCGCCGCTCATCGCCATTATGATTTTGAGTTTGTTTGTCATTGGATTGGCCTGCGGCCCCGCTATGTCCAGCGGAAGGCTGCTGAGGACTTTGTGGACACTATGGACGTTGCCGCATGACGGCCGTTATGCTGGAATTGCGAGCATTCTGTCGATAGCTCCCCGTGCGAGCGCGGCCACATCGTCCGGCACCTTCACTTCGGGGGCCATGTCTTCGAGCGCCCAAACCATTTTTTCGAGGGTGTTCAGCTTCATATTGGGGCAATCGGCGAGGGCCGTGAGCATGTGGAATTTCTTTTGCGGGCTGTCTTTCTGCAGCTTGTGCAGAATGCCGATTTCGGTGCCGACGATGAACTCGGCGGCGGCCGATTCGCGGCAGTAGCGCAGGATGCCCGTGGTGCTGGCCACGTGATCGCAGATGGATATCACGTCTTCGGTGCATTCCGGATGCACCACCACCTTCGCGGTCGGGTGCGCGAGCTTGAGGCGCAGAATCTCGTTGGCGAGGATGCGATGGTGCGTGGGACAAAACCCCGGCCAGAGGATGATCGGGCGGTCGCAGATATCGGCGGCGTATCCGCCCAGGCTGCAATCGGGCACGAAGAGAATCTCGCGGTCGCGCGCGATCGAATCCACCACGTTTACGGCATTGGCCGACGTGCAGCAGATGTCGCTCTCGGCTTTCACCGCGGCCGAGCTGTTCACGTAGCACACCACCACCGCGTTCGGGTGCTGGAGCTTCTTGTGCCTGAGCTCGCGCACGGTAACCATGTTTGCCATTGGGCAGCCGGCGTTGGCGTCGGGCACGAGCACGGTTTTTTCGGGGCAGAGGATCGACGCGGTTTCGGCCATGAAGTGCACGCCGCAAAAGAGGATCACGCGGGCTTTCACCTGCGCTGCCTTATGCGAAAGCTCGAGCGAATCGCCGACGAAATCGGCGGCGTCCTGCACTTCCGGCCGCTGGTAATTGTGCGCCAGAATCACAGCGTCGCGGTCCTTCTTCAGGCGTGCAAGCTCATCCATAAATTGCTGCATCATATCACCTTTCAGGTTGAGGTCCATACATCCATCTTACCACAAAAGGCCCGAAGATCAAGGTTGCTTTCGAGGCATTTCGCTGAATTGACGGGCAAGGCGCTCCGATACTCTAAAACGATTCTCCCTTCTACATTCTGCGGGTGCTTCATCCGGGGCTGCAACTATGGACACATCGTGCGAGATGGTGACAACCGTTACCGATTCGCTCGCGGGCAGGATATGTCCGCTTTGCGGAAAGGTGTGCTTCGAAAGCGCGTGGGCGTTGGACACCGTGGAAGTGCGGCGCTGCGAGCAGTGCGGTTTCGCGTTTGCCAGCCGCGGCGACGGCGCTGAGTGCGAAGCCGGCTACTATCAGTCGATGGGCGGATACGAGCAGTTTGTGGAGGTGAAGAAAGCGGTGTGGCGCGAGCTGCTGCATGATCTGGGCACGCGCACGGCGGGCCGAAGGCTGCTGGAGGTGGGCTGCGCACGCGGCTACGCGCTGGCGCTGGCCCGCGAATACGGCTGGCTGCCGCACGGCGTGGAGGTTTCGCGCGAAGATGCCGCTTTCGCGCAGTTGCGGTTCGGCCTCAGCATCCACCACGGCACCGTGGAAAGCTGCACCTTGGCGAAAGAATCGTTCGACGTCGTCCTAATGTGGTCGGTGATCGAGCACATACCCGATCCGATTTCGGCGTTGCGGGCGTGCCGGCGGCTGCTGAAGCCAGGCGGGCTGCTCAGCATCCACACGTGCAACGCAGCCAGCAAGGCGGCCGCGGCGATGGGAAGGAAATGGTCGATGTATCACCTGCCGGGGCACGTCAGCTTCTTCAGCACGGGCACGATTCGCCAGGCTCTGAGCAAGGCGGGCTTTTCGGTGGAAAGGCTTGAAACCGGCCTTGGCGGCACACCGGTGGATGTGAATCCCGCGGCTCGCAGTCAGCTCACGCCGCGACGCGCCGTTGCGTATGTGGCATCGGCCCTCGGGCTGAAAGACACGCTTCGCGAAATGATCTGCCTGATGCAGCCGAAACTCCGCGAGCAGGGCGAGTTCATATCGGTGCTGGCGAGAAGAGACAGCTAACCACTGCGTTCACAGCAGCGCAGTGCTGAAGTACCGCTCGGCGCGGTCGGGCAGGACGGTTGTGATGTTGCCATGAATTGTCGCCGCAAGCTTGCGGGCCGCCCAGACGTTTGCCCCCGACGATATGCCGACGAGCAGGCCCGAATCACGCCCGAGCCGCCGCGTTTCAGCGATCGCATCCTCGTCGCTCACCTCGATCACATCATCGATCAGCGACACGTCAAGCACGGCGGGGATGAAGCCGTCGCCTATGCCCTGAATCTGGTGCAGGCCGGGTTCGTGCCCGAGCAGAGCCGAAACGTTCTTCGGCTCCACCGCCACCAGCCTGATCCGCGGGTTGCGTTCCTTCAGAAATTGCCCCACGCCCTGCAGCGTGCCGCCGGAGCCCACGCCCGCCACAAAGCAATCGATCTTGCCGTCCATCTGCTTCCAGAATTCAACAGCCGTGGTCTGGTAATGGCAGCGGGGGTTGTCGGGATTTTCGAACTGTTGCGGCACGAAGACGCGGGGGTCTTTGCGCATCTCGTTCACGCGCTTCACGGCCCCGGCGATGCCTTCGGAATCGGGCGTGAGCACCAGCTCGGCGCCGAGCGCCCTGATGAGCTTCTTTCGTTCTTCGCTCATTCCTTCGGGCATCACGATGCGCACCGCGTAGCCTTTCAGCCGCCCCACGAGCGCCACGCCGATGCCGGTGTTGCCCGACGTAGGCTCCACGAGAATCGAGTCGGGCTTGAGCTTGCCGTCGCGTTCTGCCCCTTCGATCATAGCGAGCGCCACGCGGTCTTTGATACTGCCGCCGGGATTGAGGAATTCGGCCTTGCAGAAAATACGTTCGCCGCGAAGCTGGATAATCGGGGTATTGCCGATGAGCGTCAGGATGTTGTCTGTAGGCATAAGAGCGATCCAAGGTGATGCGAGTTTTCGGTCAATGACTCCACAGCATATAGTTCAGATCACGGTGCGTTTGTTCCCGCGATGCTCAGTAAAGGAAGCACGCTCCGGGCGCGGCGCCCGTGAGGAAGAAGACGGCCATGCCGGCGGCGGGCGGAAATTCCCGCCGATACAGCTCAGTCCACTCGTGCGCGAACTGCTCGGCGCGGTCCTCGCGAACCATCGCCCACACACTGCCGCCGAAGCCGGCCCCGAATGCCGATGCGGCCGCCGCGCCGAGGCTGCGCGCCGAGCGCGCGAGAAAGATCGTTTCGGGCACCTGGTTTTCGAGGTGCGATTCGGCGAGCTGCTGCGAGCGGTCCACCTGGCGGCCAAACGATTCGAGGTCGCCCGCGGCAAGTGCCCTGGCCGCTGCCGGGATGATCTGCTGGTTTTCGGCGATGAACTGCTCGGCGCGGCGAAGAAGATCGGCGCCCGAGAAGTCGGGCGTACGGGCGCCGCTCAGCGCTGACCGCAGGCGCGCCTCCGAATCAGGGAAAGCCGCGAGCGCAGCCCCCATGTGCGGATCGCTGCGGCCGGTTGCCTTGCGCCATTGATCGGCCACTGTGGAAGCCAGCCGCGACGCGCGGTTGAATTTGCCCATCGCGGCGCCGGTCTTGGCGGCCGTGATGCCGCTGAACGCCACGGCGAAAACCATGCCGGCAGGCATCGGCAGCAGTTGCTCCATCCGCACGGGGCTGAATGAACAGGCGCTGAGCGT
>DATLAR010000248.1:0-10544 GCA_035527355.1 Planctomycetota bacterium | reverse complement strand
GCCTTCACGCCGGCTTTGTCGGCCGGCCCGCCCGACACCACGCCTGTAACAAGCACGCCCTGCTGTGCCTTGATGCCGTGCTGCCGGCGCACCTCGTCGGTAAGGTCGTGAGCCTCCAAACCGAGCCGCTCATTTGCGGTGCCATGCAGCCGCGCGGGCGGCGCGGCCTGCTCTTGCGTTTTCTGCTCGGTGATGGTGGCCACGAGGCGTCTTTTTTGCGCGCCGCGCACCATCGAGATTCCCACGCTGCTGCCGATGGCGGTGGTGGCAACCATGCTTCGAAGCTCGCGGACGTCGGAGACGGGGCGGTCGTCGTATCTGGTTATCACGTCGCCTTTCTGAAAACCGGCGGCTTGTGCCGGGCTTCCTTCCATCACGTCGGTAACCACCACGCCGCGATCCACGGTGATGTTGAACGCCTTCGCGATGTCGGGCGTGATATTCTGCACGGTGAGGCCGAGGTATCCGCGTTTCACGCGGCCCTGTGAAACAAGCTCGTCGAGCACGCGTTTGGCCATGTTCGACGGGATGGCAAAGCCGATGCCCTGGAATCCTCCAGTGCGCGTGAAGATGGCGGTGTTGATGCCGATCATCTTGCCCGAGATATCAACGAGCGGGCCGCCGCTGTTGCCGGGGTTGATTGCGGCGTCGGTTTGGATGAAATCTTCGTAATCGGCGATGCCGACGTTGGCGCGGCCTTTGGCGCTGATGATCCCCTGCGTGATGGTGCGGTCCAGCCCGTAGGGATTTCCGACGGCCAGCACCAGGTGGCCCACGGCGATCTGATCGGAATCGCCCATAGGCATCACCGGCAGGCCGCTGGCATCGATCCGGATCACGGCCAGGTCGGTGGGCGGATCTGTCCCCACCACTGCGGCGTTGAATATCCTGCCATCGTGCAGCTTCACGCGCAGTTTGTCGGCTCCTTTGATCACGTGAAAATTGGTGAGGATATGGCCTTCGGAGCTGAGGATCACGCCGGAGCCGAGTGCAAGTGCATCGCGCGGCACTTCGAAGAACCGTCCGAAGATATCCTCGCCCAGCCCGGAGACTTGCCGTGAAGACGCCACGTGCACCACGGCCGGCGAGACGGCGTCGGCTGCTTTCATGTAAGCCTGCCCGAGGAGCATGGCATATCGTACGGAATCGGGCGACTCCTCGGCCAGCACGGGTGCGGTGCGCCCGGGCTGGATCATTGCGCCGATCATCGAGCCGATTGCGACCGCCGCGACAAAGGCCGCGGCCTTCCCTATCTTCATCGTCAATACTCCTTTCAACGCATCGGGCCGCGTGAGATGGGCGCTCTTACTGCCCCAGATCAGTCTTCATCGAGAGAATGCGCATGATATCGCGGCGGCTCACGATTCCGATCATCTTGCCGTCTTCGACTACCGGCAGGCGGCCCACGTCGAATCGCGACATCCTGGCCACTGCATCCATTACATCATCTTCCTTGTGCAGGGCAAGCTCCACCACGCGTGTGTTTGCCACCTCCCCCACTTTGAGATCCTGCCACTTGGCGCGGTCGCGCTCGCGGATGTCATGCAGGCTCACGATCCCGATCAGGCGGCCATCGTCCATCACCGGGAAGCTGTGGTAATGGTACTTCATGAAGTACTCGTTGACGGCGTCTTGCACGGTCATTTGGCTGGGAACGGAAACAATGCTTTTCGACATGACCTCCGAGACGTGCACGCCTTCGAGGGCGCGGCGCATCAGCAGTTGCTGGTAGCTGGCCTTGGCGCCGCTGCGCAGGAAGAAGCCGATGAGCACAAACCACATTCCGCCGATGAGGTTTCCGGTGAAGACCAGCAGCACGCCGGAGACGATGAGCAGGATTCCGAAGAAGGAGCCGGTGCTGCTGGCGATGTAGGTGGCTTTGCGGATGTTGCCGGTGAAGTACCAGATGGCCGCGCGCAGCAGCCGGCCGCCGTCGAGCGGCAGGCCGGGCAGGCCGTTGAATATGAAGAGCAGCAGGTTGATCCACGCGATGTAGCGCACGATGGCAAAGGCGGCGAGCGATTGCTGGCTGGTGCCGCGGATCAGCTTGGAGATGCCGAAGAATACAACTGCGACCAGGAAGCTGATGCCCCAGCCGGCCACGGTCATGATGAGTTCGGCGCGGGCGCTGCGCGGCTCTTCGAGGGTTTGCGACACGCCGCCAAAGAGGAACAGCGTGATGTCGCGCACGGGGATGCCCAGGCGCAGCGCGGCGTATGAATGGCCAAGCTCGTGAAGCAGCACCGAAGCAAACAGCAGCAGCGATGCTGTGCCCCCCATCAGCCAGTAAACCCACCTGTCGAGGCCGCGGAAAGTGGCGGGGAAGTAGGCCGCCGCAAGTGTCCACGTTACGAGCGCAAAAATGATGAACCACGTGGGGTCCAGCCGGATAGGGATTCCGAAAACACGGAACAGCGGAATGGAACGGTTGGTCACGTCAGCTCCTCCAGCGGCTACTTCTTCGGAAGCGTTACCGTGAGCACGCCATCTTTCAGTTCGGTGGTGATCCGCACGGGGTCGACGGGCGCCGGCATGTTGATCCTGCGCTCGAACCGCCCGTAGCAGCGTTCCACGTGATGATGGCGGGCGCCGTGATGCTGCTCGGGCGGCTGGCGGATGCCCCGCACTTCGAGCCTGTTCTCCGAGCCCGACACCTCGATCTTCTCGGCCGGCACGCCGGGCAGCTCGAGCAACACAAGGAAATTCCCTGCGTTCTCCACCAGGTCCATTGCCGGCTTCCACGTGGGCCATTTGCGTTCAACGGCCACGTGAAAGGAATCGAACATCAACTGCATTTCTTCAAAGAGTGCCACAAACCTCGTGGGCCTGCGTGGGAGATCCGCCGGCATCGCATGCTCCTTTCATCTGCCTATCATTTCAGCGGCGTGCTCGCCCGCTGTCGCCTTTTCCAACGTTTCGCTCATTCTCTTCAACGCCTGGTCCACCGAGTGGAATACCGTACCCGGCGGATAGCTGCCGTCGGCCTGCACCTCGCCCGCGTCCTGGCCCGTCAGCATCTCGATTCCCTGGTCGATGGTCTCCACGGAATAGATGTGAAACACGCCCCGCCGCACCGCGTCGATCACCTCGTCCTTCAGCATCAGGTTGTGCACGTTGAGCCTGGGGATGACCACGCCCTGCCGGCCGGTGAGCCCTTTCACCTTGCACACCTGGAAAAAGCCTTCCACCTTCTGCGTCACGCCGCCCACCGGCTGCACCCGGCCGTGCTGGTCCACAGAACCGGTAACCGCGATGTCTTGCCGGATCGGAAGCTCGGCGAGGCTGGAGAGCAGGCAGTAAAGCTCGGCCGACGACGCGCTGTCGCCCTCGACGCCCTCGTAGAGCTGCTCGAAGGTGATGCTGGCCGAGAGAGCAAGCGGGCGTTCGTGTGCGAATTTTCCGCCCAGGTAGCCCACGAGGATCAGCACGCCCTTGTTGTGGATGCGGCCGCTCAGCTTCACCTCGCGCTCGATATGCACCACGCCCCCCTTGCCCATGTACGTGCGGGCGGTGATGCGCGACGGCCGCCCGAACGAGTAGTCGCCCAATTGCATTACGGAGATGCCGTTTACCTGCCCCACTCTCTCGCCTTCCGAGTCGATCAGTATCGTGCCGTCGGCGATCATCTCGCGTATTCGCTCTTCAACGCGGTTGGAGCGGTAATCCTTTTCGTGCGCCGCCTTCTTGACGTCCTGTGCGTTTACCAGCTCGTGCTCGTTTGTGCCCGCCCAGTACGAGGCCTCGCGCACGATGTCGTTGATGTCCATCAGCGTGCCGGTGAGCTTGCGCTGGTCTTCGATGAGCCTCGAGCTGTATCGAAGCACCTCGGCCACGCCGGAGGGATCGAAGTGCTTGAGGTTTTCCTCGCGGCAGCGCTTGCCGATGAACTTCGCGTAGTCGATCTCGGTTTCCGGCGCCTTGTCGATAACGTAATCGAAGTCGGCCTTCACCTTGAACAGCTTGCGGAAGTCTTCGTCGAGCCGGTGAAGCAGATAATAGATATACGGAAGGCCCACGATAATCACCTTCACGTCCAGCGGGATCGGCTCCGGTTCAAGCGTAACGGTGCTGATCATGCGGAACATCTCGGTGATTTCCTCGATCTTGATGCGGCGGTTCTTCAGCGAGCGTTTGAGTGCGTCGTATGAGAGGAACTGCGTGAGGAGGTCATGAGCCTCGATCACCAGATAGCCGCCGTTTGCGCGGTGCAGAGCGCCGGCCTTGATCATAGTGAAATCGGTGACCATCGCGCCGAATTGCGCCTTGTGCTCGATTCGCCCCATGACATTGTAGTAGGTGGGGTTCGATTCGACAACGACCGGCGCACCCTCCTGATCGGAGTTGTCCACGATCACGTTGACGATGTAGCGGTTGTAAACTTCGGGTTTGCCGGGCATCCGCATTCCGAACATGAAAGGCGGCATCTGCTGCTCTTGCGAGCCCGCCTGCAGAAACTCCTGCACGTTTTCCACGATGTCGTTCTTCACCTCGTCGAGGTACTTCACCACGCGCTCGAAGGCGCCATACTTGCTCCTGAGTTCCTCGATGAGGTGCCCCACGGCAAACGTGGCCACCCGGCGGTTCAGCTCTTCCACGTTGTGTTTTGCCGCCTTTTCGGCCTCGCGGACGCGCTTGACCGCCGTATTCAGCTCCTCGCGCAGCTCGCGCCCTTTCTCCTCGATCTCCTGCTTCTTATCTTCGCTCAGCGTTTCGTAGCTCTCGGGGCCGATCGGCTCGCCATCGACAAGCGGAATGATGCCGAACATGTTTCCCGCCTGCTGGAGCGCAAAGCCCTTCTCTCGGGCCTTCTTCTGCAACTGCGTGAACTCATCCGACTGAATCTGCTGCAGCTCCTGGTTGATCTTGTCGCGCTGGTTGCGATAGTGCTCGCCGTCGAATGCCTGCGGAAGCTGGCGTCCGAGTTCCTTGATGAACTCGTCCATGTCGTCGCGCAGCTCTGCGCCCTTGCCGGCGGGCAGGCGTATTGCGATGGGCCGGTGGTTCTCCTTGAAGTTGTTCACGTAGCACCAATCGTCGGCTTTCGGCTTGGCCTTTGCGCGGCCGCCAACGGCCATTTTCACGGCCGATGCCCGGCCCGAGCCCGGCGGCCCCAGCACGTATAGATTGTAGCCGAAGCTGTCGATACCCGTGCCGAATTCTATGGACTGCATCGCACGGTTCTGGCCCATGATCTTGCCCAGGTCGGCCAGTTCGGCCGTGGATGCAAATTGCAGCTCGCTTTCATCTATGGTGGTGGTAAGCTGTTCCGGCTTGAGCTCCATCTTCTCTGCGTTCATCAGCCCTTCCTTTCACTCAGGCCACGGCCACAGGCTCTTCCGGCCTGACGACCACTACGCCCTTGAGTATCTCCTGGATGTCCTTCCCTTCCAACACTTCCTTCTGCTCCAAAGCATCGGCGATATTTTCGAGGGCATCACGATTTTCCTTCAGGATCGCGACCGCCGCATCGTACGCCTCTTCGACCAGCCGCCGCACCTCTATGTCTATCTCGCGCGAAGTCTCTTCGCTATACTCGCGCCGATGCCCGATCTGCTCGCCGAGGAAGATATTCAGGCTGTTGTCTTCCACGGCCACGTTGCCCAGCCGCTCGCTCATCCCCCACGAGCTCACCATTCGCCGGGCCAGCCTCGTAGCTTGCATAAGGTCGTTTTCGGCACCGCTGGTGATAGTGCCGATAGACACCACCTCGGCCGCGCGGCCCCCCAGCAGCACCTTCAGTCGCGTCTTGAGGTATTCAACCGGGTAGTTATGGCGTTCGTCCACGGGCAACTGCTGCGTGATGCCAAGCGCCTGCCCGCGCGGAATGATGGTAACCTTGTGCACCGGATCGGAAGACGGGCTGACGATAGCCACCAGAGCGTGGCCCGCCTCGTGATGCGCCACCATCTTGCGCTCCTCGTCGCTGAGGCGCACGCTGCCGCGTTCGCTGCCCATCAGCACCTTATCGCGCGATTCGCTGAAATCAGACGCGTCCACCATGGTCTTCCCGCGTTTTGCGGCAAGCAGCGCCGCTTCATTCACCAGGTTCTTGAGGTCTGCACCCGACATTCCGGGCATTCCGCGCGCGATGACGTCGAGGTCCACGTCCGACGCCATCGGCACGTGGCGCGTGTGCACGCGCAGGATTTCCAATCGGTCGGACAGGCTGGGCATGTCTACCACGATCCGCCGGTCGAAGCGGCCCGGCCGCATCAGCGCCGGGTCCAGAATATCCGGCCGGTTTGTGGCGGCAAGCACCACGATGTCCTGGTTTTCTTCGAAGCCGTCCATCTCCGAAAGAAGCTGGTTCAGCGTCTGCTCGCGCTCGTCGTGTCCCCCGCCGATGCCGCTGCCGCGCTGCCGGCCAACCGAATCAAGCTCGTCGAGGAAGACGATGCACGGAGCCGTCCGTTTGGCGGCTTCGAAAAGATCGCGTACGCGGGCCGCGCCCACTCCCACAAACATCTCCATGAAATCCGAGCCCGTGATGCTGTAGAACGGCACGCCCGCCTCGCCGGCAACCGCGCGTGCCAGCAGCGTTTTTCCGGTGCCCGGCGGGCCTACCAGCAGCACGCCCTTGGGCACGCTGCAGCCCAGCTTGCGAAAAGGCGTGGCGTCTTTCAGGAATTCGATCACCTGCTTCAGGTCGTCTTTCGCCTCGGCCGCGCCGGCCACGTCGCTGAACGTCGTGCGCGGATGCTCCAGCGAAAACAGCTTCGCCCGCGACTTCGTGATCGCGCTGTAGCCGCCGAGCTGGCGGCCGGTGCGCCGCATCAGCATATACCACACGCCTATGAAAAGCGCCAGCGGAAGCAGCGCGAACAACATGCCCGTAACCCACTGGCTGCCGGCGCCGTGCGAAATGAGCGTAACGCCTCTGCCCTCGATGTCGGCCATCAGCGACGGATCGTTGAAGGTCGGCATCTTCGTTCGGAAACGGTCGATGTGCCGCGATGCACCGTTGGAACTGACCTGGACCGGCGCCTTGAACTGCCCCCAGAGGCTGTCGCCCTCCACCTCTATCAGGCTCACGTTTCCCGAAGCCAGCTCGCGCTTCAGCAGCGTATACGGCACGCCCACGCCATCGTCCGTTATGCTGCTGCTGAGGAACGCCATCAGCATCAGCACCAGCAAGACTGGAATGATCCAACGGCCACGTGGTGCAGCGGCGACCGGGCGCTGCCGTTCATCCATTCGATCTCTCTTGTTCACGCTTTCCCTTCCTCTACCGCCAAAAGCAGGAAACCGATAGTCTGCCCCCGTTGAGGCACCCTTGCCGCAGGCGCCCGTGCTCATACTCATAACACGTGCTGAAAAGCTTGTCTCACAAACATTCCCGCGGCACGGCCAATGGGAATTCAGGCATGGGAAGACATACCAAGAAGAACACGAAGGGCACGAATATGCACGAAGGAGGAAGAGATGGGAGAGAGGAGGCAGAAGGATAGTGCGGGGTTACGAGCCAACGGCTGATGGCGGGCCGGCAGGCGGCTTCAGCCGGGCGTGCGTGCGGGCGAGGGCCACAATGTCCGGCAGCAGCCGCCGCCAGCTCTTGCGGCCGCGGAAGCTGTCGCCTATCCTCGCCGTCACATCTTCAAACGTGCGCGCGATGCGGGGGCATTTCCTCTTAAACCAGCGATCAAACGCCGGAATCGTTGCGAAAAGCAGCGACACTCCGCCCACGAAAAACGGAATGCCCGGAATCACCGGCAGCACGAAGCCCGCCAAACCTACCAGGATGGAAGCGACACCGGCGGCTATGAGCAAAACGCTGATGCCGATCCGCAATGCTTTCTTGAGAATCAACTTCAATTAGATACCTGTATAACAGAATGCCCGTAGTTAGATTGCATCGGGCGAGGCGCCGTCCTTGCCCTCCGGCTCTTCACGCCGTTTCCTCGACGCACGCGCGAATCTTCCCGATGATGCTACTGAACGCCTCGGCCATCGGGCCGCCGTCCGAAATCGAAACGAGAGGCCGGCCCGCGTCGCAAGCGTCCACCATCGCCGGATCGATCGGCAGCGAGCCCAGGAACGGCACGTGCATCTCGTCGGCCATCTTGCGCCCGCCGCCGCTCTTGAACAGCTCGATCCGCTGAGCGCAGTGCGGACAGCACAGGCCGCTCATATTCTCGATCACGCCCAGCACCTCCATGCCCACGGCGCGGCAAAAGTTGATCGATTTACGCACGTCGGCCACCGACACGTTTTGCGGCGTGGTAACAACAACCGCCCGTGCGCCGGTGATGATTTGCGCCACCGACAGCGGCTCGTCGCCGGTGCCCGGCGGCGAGTCCACGATCAGGTAATCGAGGTTGCCCCAGCACACCTGGCCCAGCAGTTGCTTGATCGCCGATATCTTCATTGGCCCGCGCCAGATCACTGCATCGTCGCGGTTCTTCAGGAAAAACTCGATCGACACCACCCGCAGCGGCTCGCGGCCCGGCGCAACATCGAAAAGCAGCGGCTTTATCATTGCACCGGCCAACGGCATAGTGCCGCGAAGATTCAGCATGCCGGGGATCGACGGCCCGTGGAGATCGACGTCGAGCAGCCCTACCGTTTTTCCCGCCATAGCCAATCCGCCGGCCAGATTCACGGCCACCGAGCTCTTGCCCACGCCCCCCTTGCCGCTGAGCACGAGCAGCTTCTGTTTTATTCTGCCCAAGTTTTCGGCAATTGCCTGCTCAAGAGCGTCCGGGCCTTCTCGTTTCACACCGCAAGTGCCGTCAGCCGTGGCGTGCTCGCAACCGCTGCACGAGCTTTTGGCATCTGCAAGCTGCTTCTTCTCTTCGTTCATCTATATACCCTCGCTGGCCTTGCGGAGACTTGACTACTTGGAAATCCATGCTTCCATTGTACCACCAATCTCGCTGAAAACTCACGGGAAAATGCAACCCAGGCGCCGCCACCGTAAACGCGGGCGCGCCGGCGGCCTCTTCTCACTTCCGTCTTCTGATTTCTTTACTCTTGACCTTGAGCTTTGGACTTTGCGGCGTTGGCCGGCATTTTTGGCAAAATCCTTCGCGGGCCGTGCCGATACTTCATCAAGACCTCTAATAAACGGTAATGGAACTGCCGCCTTTCTGGAGCAATACGAAAGATGCGTATAGAGTACATCAATCCTTTCATAGTCGCAATGACCGAAGTCTTCGAGGCGGGCGTGGGCATCACGCCGCGCAAGTCGAACCTGGGGTTGAAAACCGGCTACGCGCCTTCCTTCGATGTCTCCGCCGTAATCGGTCTCTCCGGCAACGCATTCGGCTCGGTCGTCCTCAGCTTCCCAAAGGAAGCCGCATATAAGGTTGTCTCGAGGCTCCTGGGCAAAGGGGAGGTGTCTGATGATAACGTGGCCGACGGCATCGGCGAACTCGCGAACATGATTGCCGGAGCCGCAAAGACAATTCTCGCCTCACAAGGGATCAAAACGTTCATCTCCATTCCGCGCGTCGTAATGGGGCAAGGCCACTACATCAACCGCCCCAAGGAAGTGCCCTGCGTGGAAATCGCCTTTGAAACCGAGCTGGGAAATGTAACGCTGGAAGTCGCCCTCAAGGTCCTTCAGGAGACCCCTGTGGCCGCATCACCAGCCTGAGCCAACTCCCCCGTTCTCCGCGTTCTCTGCGCGGCCCACATGTCCTCTCCGACCGCCGTCCGAACGTTCATCTCCCCCTGCAATCACGGCACCGCATGCGTGCCAACCTATCGTCGGCCCCCCAATTTGAAACTATTTTCGCCTCCACTAAACAACAGTGTTTAGTCGCACACACCCTCAGGCTTGACTCTTCCCGCTTCCTAGGCTACTATTAGGCAGGCAACGAGAGAATCCCAGAAAAGGTCCCATACACGGAGGACAAACGAAAATGCCTGCAAAAGAAGACTTGGACAAGGTACTTCAGCGCTTGGAGACGGCAGCGAACAAGGCGAGCTTTCTGCGCGCAGTATCCGAATTCAGAGCGCTCGACTCTCTGTCGCCGGGGGAATTCCTAACCGAACTGCTGGAGGACGTCGAGGCAGCCGCCGATGCAATCAGGCAGGTTCGCAATGCATACCTCTGCAATCTCTTGCAGTCCGCCAACCCTCAGCCAGCGCCGCCAAGCGCATGCAGGCCGCCGCAAGACATTCGCCCCGACCACCGGCGCCAGGAAACACAATCAGGAGGATAGGCCGAAACGAATTCACAATCGATTTCTATGCGAATTCGATCTCATCTCTCGTATCGAGCCGCAGGTGACCTGCGGCTTCGGAGGGGCTCCTGGAGGGGAAAAGGGAATCGGCCATTGCGCGTAGCGGCAAGGCACCGTCCTTACCCTCCCGCCCGGGGCGAGTTTGAGGCACCGCATCAGTGCGGCCCAGCTTGCCTCCAATGCCTTTTCCCGACGGGCAAAAAGGAGGTTCGAATCCTCCGGCACTAGCGGAAACGCAGTGCCCAACCCTGCCGGCACCCGGCTGCGGGGAGAGGGCCAACCCTGACCACCGGGCCGCCCGAAGCTGCAAGGCTTCGCAAGCGGCCCGCAGGGTATGCGCACTAAGAGCTGCTTGAG
>DATLAR010000247.1:0-10590 GCA_035527355.1 Planctomycetota bacterium | reverse complement strand
CAAGTCGCTGCTGCAGCAGTTTGCCCAGCGCGAGTTTTCCAGCACGCCCACATACAAGGTGATCGGCGACGCCGGCCCCGACCACGACAAGTCATTCCTCGTGATCACTATGATAGCCGGGCAGCGATACGAATGCGCCTGGGGCCGCAGCAAGAAAGAAGCCGAGCAGCGTGCCGCCGAGCTCACCTACCTCATTCTCTCCGGGCCGCTCGGATCGGCCGGGCAAGCGCTCCAAAGCTCGATGTGAAGACGGAAGACGGAATTCAGAAGACACGCGGCGCCTGTGCAACCTCGCCCAACCCAACAAGACGCCCATTTGCACTTTGCACCTTGCACTTTGCACTTCAGCGCACTTTGCACTTGGTGCGCAGAGCAGCATTGATTTCATGTTGTAACGATGCTACAATGGGTGGCGTATGATCAAACGACGCAAGACCAGAACAATCAGGCTCGGCAACGTCGAGATCGGCGGTGATGCGCCCGTCAGCGTGCAGTCGATGACCACCACCCGCACCGAAGACATCTCCGCCACGGTCGCGCAGATTCGCGAGCTGCACGCCGCCGGCTGCCAGATCGTGCGCGTAGCCGTGCCCAACGACGCCGCGGCCGCGGCTCTCGCACGCATCAAGGCAGCCATACACCTGCCGCTCGTGGCCGATATTCATTTCAGCCATCTGCTGGCGCTGCAGGCGATCGCACAAGGCGTTGACGGCCTTCGCATCAACCCCGGCAACATGCGAAACATGGACGCCGTGCGCCAGGTGGTCTGCGCCGCGGGCGAAAAAAACATCCCCATCCGCATCGGCGTAAACTCCGGCTCCATCCTTAAACGCCACGGCCTCGACGTGGAACCGCCCGCCGAAAGCCTGTGCTCGCTGATGGTCGACACTGCGCTCGAGTACTGCGATTTCTTTGAAACGCTCGGATTCCGCGCGATCAAGCTCTCGCTGAAAGCCTCCGATGTGCCCACCACTATGGAGGCTTGCCGCCAGGTGGCGCACCGGTGCGACTATCCGCTGCACCTCGGCGTCACCGCTGCCGGCACGTACGACGATGCCGTCGTCCCATCGGCCGTTGGAATCGGCGGGCTGCTCTCGGAAGGCATAGGCGACACCATCCGCGTGTCGATCACCGGCCCGCCGGCCCTCGAAGTGGCGGTAGGAATCCGCATCCTGAAATCGCTGGGGCTGCGCCCGCCCGGCCTGCGGCTCGTTTCGTGCCCCACCTGCGGCCGCTGCGAAATCGACCTGCCCGCGCTCGTCGAGCAGGTGCGCCGCCGCCTGCCAGACGCGCTGCTGAGCGAAAACCTCGAAGTAGCCATTATGGGATGCGTAGTAAACGGGCCCGGCGAGGCCGCTATGGCCGATTTCGGAATCGCAGGCGGCCGGGGCTTCGGATTCGTTTTCCAGAAAGGAATGCCGCCGCGAAAAGTGCCCGAGCAGCACCTCGCCGACGAGCTCCTCAAGCATATTCTATCGGGAAACACCCGGCCCGAAGGCGCGGCCGGCAATTAGCGGTGTTCTTGTCGGCACCGCTGCCGTAAAATCAACTATCCCGGCAAAACGCGGTGCGTGTGGAGCCAATACTCCGGAGTGCAAAGCATGAAAACAGCGTGGATCATCATTGCAGCGTTGTGCGTATCGATCACTATTGCCCAGGCCGCCGATGAAAAAGCAACGCCCGCAGCCGTCGAAAAAGCTCCGGCCGATGCGCCCAAACCTCCCGAAACGCGCAACCTCCCCGCCGAACAAAACCCCCAATACTACGCCGACCTCGGCAGCATCAACCTCCGCTACGGCGAATTCGACAAGGCCGTCGAGCTCTTCAGCAACGCCATCGAGCTCGGCCCCGACGACAAGATAGACCTCGGTGTCGCCATCGGCCTCGGCCGCGCATACTTGGGCCTGAAAGATTTCGACAAGGCCCAAGCCGCATTCGACATGCCCGTCGACAACATCGACCCCGAACGCAAGGCACAATACCTCTCCGCCGTCGCTCGGCTATACAAAGTGGCCGAGCAATACGAAAGGGCCGAAAAAGCTCTCCTCCTCGCACGCGATAGTGCAAAGGACGAGCGCGACAACGTCAACATCATTCAGCAACTGCTCGAACTATACAAAACCACCCCCCTCGGCAAGCAGGCAATCGCCAAATACGAAAAACGACTCGCCGATAATCCCAAGGACATCGAGGCCGTCAAAGCCCTGATGGAACTCTACCTCTACGAAAACCGCAACGACAAGAACGACATCAACGACCGCGCCGCAAAAATGGCCGCCCTCTACGCCGAACTCAGCGCCGACAACGTAGAAGCCCTCCGCGATCTCATCGCTTTCTCCACCGCCACCGGCGACTACTCCAAGGCCGTCGACGTCTGCACAAAGCTCATCGAAAAGGACCCCGACAACAAGGCCGAATACTACTCTACGATCATCATCCTCCTCACCGAGCTGGGCAAGCACGAAACCGTAGAGCAATGGGCGCTCAAAGCCGAGAAGGATGGCGTGAAATCAGATTCGACCTTCGACGCCCTCGCCCAGGCCTACGCCCGCGCCGGCAAGAAAGACAAGGCTCTCCAGTGCCTCAAGAAGGCCATGGAAATCAACCCCGACAACCCGCGCGGCAAGTTCAACTACGCCAAAGCCCTCCTCGAATACGGCAAGCGCGACGAAGCCAAAAAGCTCCTCGAATCTCTCGCGAAAACAGACGACCGCCAGCTCAAGCCACTCGTCCAGGACCTCCTCCTCCGCATCTATCAGGAATCCGAAGGCACCAAGCCCGCTACCAAAGACGAAAAGCAGCAGAAGGAAACCAAACCCGCTACCGCACCCGAAAAGAGCGGGAAAAGGGAATAGCGCCAGGCGTCCCCACGCGCTATGTGGTGCGGCCCCGCGCTCCGATGGGCGGCTTCGGACGGTTAATTCTCATGTGGGAATCTTTTGCACGCACAGCGTGGGCACGATTGCTGAACGCGGCTCAGAGGGCGAGGCCCTCGTTTGCGTAGCAGCCAACGATCTCGCCGTAGTAGATGGTGTGGAAATCGCCGTGCGGATAGAAGCCGGCGACAATGTCGCCCGCGAGAAGATCGGGCGTCACCTGGTTTTTGAAAAGGATGCGGCACTCGAGATGAGCCACGCATTCCTCGATGTAGCAGGCGGTCACGCGCTTGCCGTGCGTGGCCGTGAGATTCTTTTCCTTCAGCTTGTCAACGTCGCGGCCGGAGACGGTTCCGCAGAAGGTGGCTGCGTCGGCCATCTCGGGCGGCGGCAGGTTCACCGTGAAGCTGTCGGCCTGCTCCATGAACTGGTGCGTATAGCGTGAAGGCCGCACGAGCGCCGTGAAGACTGGCCGGCTCCAGATAATGCCCCAGGTGGCCCAGCCGATGGTCATGACGTTCGGCTTGCCGTCGCGATCGTTGGCCACCAGCAATGCGCCGTGGCTGCCGAGCACGTCGGCCAGCAATCTCGCGGCATCGGTCCAGTTTACAAGCACTTTGTTCATCGCTCTCGCCCCGATTTCTGCCCCACCTCGCGCGCGTGGTGCTTTTTGAAACGCTTGCTCGCACGCTTCAGGAATGAATGCTCGCGCCAGCTCAGGCCGCCTATCCCCTCGCGAGCCACCTTGTCCAGCAGGTCGTCCACCCGCTCCCGAATCTGCCTGTCGCTCTCCTGCTCGCGATCGTAGTGGCGCTCGATGCTGCGCAGCAGCATGCTGCGCACCGTCCACTCGTAGCGGATGAACAGGAAGCCGGCAATGAATCCTCCTATGTGCGCCACGGTTGCCACCGGCGAGTCGGGGTTGCCCACAAACACGCTGAACACCTCGAGCCCCGCCAGCAGAAACATGCAGTGTTTGGCCTTCATCGGCAGCACCAGGAAAACGTAGACTACCCGCTTTGGAAACAGGCTGCCAAACGCCGCCAATACGCCGAGGATGGCGCCCGACGCGCCCACCACGGGAATGGTTGACCTGGGCGTGAGCACGCACGTGAGCGCCGCTGCAAACACGCCGCATGTGAAGTAGAGAAGCGCGAATCGTTTTGCGGCCATCGCACGCTCCACCTCGGGCGCAAACATCGCAAACACGAACATGTTGAACAGGATGTGCAGCGGGTTGTCTATCGAGTGCAGGAACAGGTAAGAGACCAGTTGCCACAGGCGAAGGTGGCGGCTGAGCACGCTGGCCGGCAGCAGCCCGAATATCTGGATGACCTTCGCGTTGTAGTCGGCCTGTTTCAGCAGGTGGAAGAGGATCAACTGAACGAGGAATGCCGCGAGTGTGGCGATGAGCACCGCCCGGGACACGGGCGGCATGGTGCGCAGGAATTCGCGCACCGAAAACCGCCCGTAAGCTCGTTCAGAACCGTCCCATGCTTCTCTCACGTCATCTCCCGTCTGATTGCGTCAGGAAACAGCATAGACATCATGAATGCCTGCTGGAAATCGGGGCGGCCAGCCAGCTCAACGTACCTGACGGTCGTCGAGATGCGGTCGGCTTCCGCGCGGCAGGCGCCGGCGGTCAGCAGCATTCTTGCGCCGGTGCCGGCTGCGTTGCCCACAAACTTGATCTTGGCGGGATCCACCTCGGGCAGCAGGCCGATCTGCATCGCCATCTCCTTGCGAATGAAATTCCCGAAGGCGCCCGCGAGATACACCTCGTCCAAGTCCTGCGCCGTGAGGCCAAGCTCGCTCAGAAGTATTTCGATGCCCGCGCGCATTGCGCCCTTTGCCAGTTGCACCTCGCGCACGTCTCGCTGAGTGAGGCGGATCGGATGGCCGTTATGCGATTTCGCCCCTTCCACGAGTATGAAATCGTTCGAGTCGCCGTCCCGCACTATCCTCTCTTTCAGGAAATCGGGCAGGGGGGCTTCGTCGCTGGTGATGATCCGGCCGGTGTAATCCACCACGCCCGTTCTTACCATCTCGGCCACGGAATCGATGAGCCCGGTGCCGCAGATGCCGCGCGGCGGGGCGTTGCCGATAGTCGTAAACTCCACGGAGCCGTTGAAGATCACCTTGTCGATTGCGCCATTGGCGGCGCGCATTCCCTGCTTGATCCTTGCTCCCTCGAAGGCCGGCCCGGCCGCGGTCGAGCAGCTCACCACGCGGTCCTTCGTAGCCAGCACCAGCTCGCCGTTGGTGCCAATGTCGATCGCCAGGCGGTTGGCGTGGCCATGCATCATACTTGTAGCGAGGATCACGCCCACGGTGTCTCCACCCACAAATCCCGCGATGTTTGGCGCAACGTAGACGTTGCCCCGCGGGTTGATCCGCACGCCAAGCTCGCCGGCTCGAACGTTCACTGCCTCGCGCACCACGGCGGCAAACGGCGCTTCGGCCAGCTTGCCGGGGTTGATGCCGAGAAACACGTGGCTCATCGTGGTGTTGCCCACCGCGGCAAGCTCATAGATAGTATCGGCCGAAATGCCCGATTTCTCGCATAGTTCGGCCACGATGTCATTTATGCATCCCACGATTCGGTCGTGCATGTCCTTCAGGCCGGCCGAATCGTCGCGTATGTAGGTGAGCCGGCTGATCACGTCGTCGCCGCGCGACACCTGCGGGTTTATTCGCGATGCGGCGTGGCGCTGATCGCCGCTTGCGAGGTCCACCAGCATGCCCACCACGGTGGTTGTGCCGATGTCAACCGCCACACCGTAGCAGGCCAACGCGGTGTTGCCCTTTTCCAAGGCCACGATGTGCTCGCCTTGCAGCACCACCGTCAGCTCGTTATTCCATTCGTGCAGCGAGTACGGTAGGTCGCGAACTACAAGCAGCGCGGCTACCAGTTGCTGGCCAGCCAGTGGCTGGCTCGCCGGCGGCTGCGAGGCCAACCAAGCCAGTTGCCGCTTGAGGCGGTCCAGGTCGCACGATTGGTCCTCCAGCGTTGCAGCGGGCACGTTTACAAAAACCTTCCGAAAGCTGGGGCAAACGGCCACGTCGTTTCTCACGCCGTCAACGAGAATCTTCTGGCCGAAGAAGCGTGCCTCATCGGGCACCTCGATCACCGCCGGTTCCACGATACGATTGTGGCAGGCGAGGCGCATGCCGTGCGCCAGTTGCTTTTTCGAAAAAATCTTCTCGTCGGCTTCAGTGGGCTTCTGCACCCCGACCGACACGCGCACCCGGCACTTTCCGCAGTGCCCCTTGCCGCCGCAGGGCGTTTCGATGGTAATCTCGGCCAGGCCGGCGGCCTCCAGAATCGTGGTGCCGGGCGGCACGTAAACGGCACGCCCCTCCGGCTCAAAGATCACCTTGATCCCGCTCGTCTTGTTGTCCATGAAGAATACGCCAGGTTCCCGTTCTGCTGCTTTCGTTGGTTGTGTTTGCGTATAGCCGACGCATCACCAAACAAACCCATTGTAACGGCGGCGGAAGGTGGTGTCAATGAATTTTGCCGGTTGGAAACGGATGGGGTCATGGCACTGCTATCCTTTGGGCCTTGATCGAAGAAGAATAGGAATAATATGTCACCGTATCTATGAGGCCGTGCACCAAGTCCGCACACACGGTCGTTAATGTATCACAGCCCTGTGTGCGCACGGTCCGTGCGGACACGGTCCGTGCGGACACGGGGCCGGGCCGCACGGCCACCCGCCTCCGCTCGGCATTCTCCGAACATCTCAGCCCTTGATCTTGTTGAATATAACGGATGGCGATGCTGCATTATCGCCTTGCCGCATTCGGAGAGATTGCCCACGCGGTGCGGTGCAGGCGCCGGCGGCGATGGACAGCACCAAGGCGACGCGCCGGAAGGATGGTGTCATGAAGAACAGGGTCTGCATCTTTGTGTTCTGCCAATCACTAGGGTGGGACCTAATGGAGAGGCTGCCGTTTCTCGACGGCCTGGCGGCGATCCGCGCGCCGATGCGCCCCATCCTCGGCTCGTCGTGCGCCACACTGCCCACGGTGCTCACCGGCACACTTCCCGCCACGCACAAGCATTTTGCGTGGTTCTACTACTCGCCCGTCAGCACGACGTTTCGGATGTGCAAGTTCTTTTCATACGTGCCCGTGCTGAACAGATCGCGCCGAGTGCGCGACAACCTCGTCCACGCCGTCAGGAAGTCCTTCGGCATAACCGGCCGGCTCAGCATCTTCAACATGCCGCTGCGCTACCTGCCGCTGTTCGACTTCGTGGAAAAGCGCAACCTCTTCGAGCCGGGCGCTTTGGGCGAGGTGCGCACGCTGATCGATTTCTTCAAAGACGCCAGCATCAGCTATTTCTGCTCGGCGCCCGAACACAGCGACATGGAAAACGCCGACGCCATATCGGAGGCCCTGCGCGACGGGGGCGTGTCAGCCGCATTCTGGCACCTGGCCGGCACCGATCAGATTCTCGCGCGGCGGGGAACAGGTTCGAGCGCCTCGCGCGGGCGCGTCGCCTGGATCGACTACAAAATACGCAACATCTACGAGATCGCCTGCAGGAATTACCGCCAGGTGAACCTCGTGGTTTTTTCCGACTCCGGCGTGGTGCCCATCTACGACGTGTACGATCTCAAAAGCCGCCTCGAGCAGACGCGGTTTTCGCACCTGCAAGACTACGTGGCCATCATCGAGCCCACTATGGCACGCTTCTGGCTGCTCACGCCTATGTGCCGCGCCGCTATGGCCCGAATTCTCTCCATGCTCGCCTGCGGCACCGTGCTCAGCAAGGAAGAGCTGCAGAAGGAAGGATGCTGGTTCGACGACGCCCGGTTCGGAGAGATCATCTTTCTCGCCAATCCCGGCACTGTTTTCACGCCCAACTGCATGAACTGGGACTTGCCCGTAGCCGCGCGAGGGTATCATCCCGATACGCCCGGAATGGCCGCTGGAATCGTGAGCAACATTGCCGGCCTCGCACCGCCCGCCAGTGTCGCCGAGGTCTACGCAATGCTTGTGCGCCTTGCCGCCGGCGCGGCACATTCCGCCGAAATGCCCCTGGCGGCTGTAGGCCAGAAGAGCGACGCAAACTGGTACGGTTGACGACGCCGGTTTCCGAGAGCCCTGAACGAAAGAGGAATGGTTTATGGACATACAGTTCAGATGCCCGTGCGGAGCCGTGATGAGCTCGCCCGAGGAAAAGGTGGGCAGCAGGACGGTATGCGCGCAGTGCGGCCGCCTGCTGATTGTTCCGGGCGTGCCCGTAGCGGCCGGCATAAGCGACACCCAGCAGGAAAAGGAGGAAATGCTCGAGGCCGAGGAAGTAGACGAGCCCGATTCTCTCGATGAAATGCAGGAGGTGGTGGAAGCCAAAAGCACGATGAGCGGCATGGCGGTCGCGTCGCTTGTGCTCGGGCTCGTGGGGCCGTTCCTTGGTGTTTTGGCGATTCTCGCCGGCATATTGGCGCTCGTGTTCGGCGGGCTGGCCGTGAGGTCCATCTCGCGCACGCGCTTTGTAAGGGGCAAGGGCGCCGCCGTGGCCGGAATGGTGCTGGGCGCCATCGATATCCTTCTAGGCCTCACACTGCTCGTGGCTCTGTATAATACGAATCAGCCGGACGATTCGATGCACGTGGTACTCTTCATCAGAACGCTTCTTTCTTTCATCCAGGGAGGGGCGTGAGCGGAAGCGCCGCGTGCGCGAAACCCGGCTGGCATGCGGAGGGGAAGATGAAGAATATTCGCAGCCGAGGGCGGCTGTGCCACATATGACAAAGGGCGAGCCAGAAAGCTCGCCCTTCGTATTCGTTTGCATGCGGCCGAGGCTGCCTGTCAGCCGTGATGAGACGACGTAGACCCGCGCTGGATGAGCGACGGCCACAGCGAGAACCGCATTGTGCCCCTCGACTCTTCGAGCAGGCCCATTAGCCGCATTGCGGCGATCTCGCCTGCCTTCTCGAACGGGAAGGACAGCGTGGTGATGCCCAAGTGGCGGAATTGCGGCAGATCGCCGCAGCCGATCAGCCCGTAATCGGTGCCCGCATACTTGCCCCGCTGGGCCGATTTCACAGCGATGGCCGCCGCCATCTCGTCGTCGCCGGCAAAAATCGCCAGGCCGTCTTTCACCAGCGGCAGCTCATCGGCCATGCCGGCGCCGAATTCCGCGAGCGTGAGGTCCGACGATGCAACTATGACGCTCACCTTCGACTCGTGCACGTTGAGCAGGCGCAGCTCGCGAATGAAGCCTTCCTGCCGGGCGTTGCGCAGTTTCTCGGGGCCCGACGCCAGGTGAATGAAATGCGAGTAGTTGCACGCCACCAGGTGCTTTGCGGCTTCGCGGCCGGCTCGCTCCTGATCGCACTCCACGCAATCGGCGCAGAGGTCGGGGCCGCAGTTTGAGATGATGATAACAGGCAGCGACTGCTTCTCGGCCTCGATAGTTGCGGTGCGAATGTCGCTCTCGGATGAAGCTATGACGGCCAGGCCTTCGATCCTGCCCCAATCGTGCCGGGGCAGCTTGATGGCTTCGTTGGGGTCGTACGGGATGAACCTGAGCCGGCTGTTGTTTTGCTGCAGCGCTTTTTCGAGCCCGCTGATTACGGCGCCCTTCCAACTGTCGGCATACACCGACGGGCAGCTCAGCAAACCATACATGCCTTCGCGCAGGATCACCTCCGGCTGCTGGCCGGCGGCTGGTGCCTGTGTCCATTCGCGCGGTGCCGATACGAAAGTGCCGCGGCCCGATATCCTGCGGATCAGGCCCTTGTCTACCAGGATCTTCAGCCCGTTCTTCACCGTCACCGGGCTCACGCTCAGTTGGCGGGCAAGCTCGTTTTCAGGAGGCAAGGCATCGCCCGGCTTAAGGTCGCCATCCTTGATGCGTCGCTCGAGTGACTCCGCCAGTTGAAGATACAAAGGCAAGCGTTTCGATTTGTCTATCAGTGTCTGCATCAGTTTTCTTTCCCAAACCAGCCTACGGTGCGCCATTCCGATACTTGATAATGCTAGCCGTCGCTTCCCATACCGCACCGAACATATAGGAAAACCATGGCTGCTGCACACACAGCTCTACGGCGAGCCCGGGCACAATGGCAATTCCAGCAGGTGCGGACGAGGCACACACGCAACTGAAGTTACGGCGAATCCGAGCTTCCGGAATATCAGTGTGCGTAACACCTACTGTATCTGATGGACAAAGTATCGTTTAGGTTCAAAGGTTTTTGCAGTAAAAAACTGCGCAAACCAATCTTTCCGCATCTCCGCCAATACTTTGTTCAGTGAAAGTGTACACAATTTCCCATGCAGTTTCCAGTACTTTTGTGCAAAAACCAGAAAACGGCGCTCGCCGAGCAAGTGCGCACTCGGCACTCGGCACTCGGCACTTCGCACTTCCTCTTGGCACTTGGCACTTGGCACTTCTTCTCGGCACTTGGCACTTGGCACTTCCTCTTGGCACTTCCTCTTGGCGCCTTTTGTTTCCAAAAGAGAGGCGAATCGCGAAACAACCAGCACCTTTTCGGAAGGATCATTTCAATATGGCCACCACAGAAACGGCGACCGAAAGAAAACAGAAGTCCACAACCGTTCCCTACGACAACGATACGCTCGGCTACTGCCAATGCGGCAACTGCCCCACCCACAAGCAGTGCAAGAAGAACGAACTGGCGTTCTGCTCGTCGGGCGCGAGCGACAACGTGAAAGGCATGCAACAAAAGGGCTGCCA
>DATLAR010000246.1:0-2348 GCA_035527355.1 Planctomycetota bacterium | reverse complement strand
TTCACCACCTGCTTGCGGCAGGCGAAGCGATCCAGCCCCTGGTATTTGCCGGCGGCGGCCGTCATCTTGCCGTCCTCGCCGATCACGGTTACGAATTCGAGCTTGTGGCGGCGGCCCATCTCGAAGTCGTTCGGATCGTGCGACGGCGTAACTTTAACCGCGCCGGTGCCAAACTGCGGATCGACGAGCGGATCGGCGATTATCGGGATTTCGCGGTTCATCAGCGGCAGCAGCACCTTCTTGCCGATCAGGTGCTTGTAGCGGGCGTCTTCCGGATGCACGGCCACAGCGGTGTCGCCCAGCATTGTTTCGGGGCGCGTGGTGGCAACCGTGATGTGCTCGTCGCTGCCGGCGATGGGATACCTGATGTAGTAGAGCGCGCCGGTGAGCTCGCGGTGCTCGGATTCCTCGTCGGAGAGGGCCGTGCAGCAGCGCGGGCACCAGTTGATGATGAACACGTCGCGGTAGATCAGGCCCTTTTCGTAGAGTTTCACAAAAACTTCGGCCACCGCGCGCGAGAGGCCCTCGTCCAGCGTGAAGCGCTCGCGCTCCCAGTCGCACGAGCAGCCCAGCCGCTTTAGCTGCGAGATGATGATCGAATGATGCTCGTTCTTCCAGTCCCACACGGTTTGAATGAACTTTTCGCGGCCCAGATCGTGGCGGCTGGTTCCCTGCTTGGCGAGGCGTTTCTCCACTACGTTTTGCGTGGCAATGCCGGCGTGGTCGGTGCCCGGCAGCCACAGCGCCGCAAAGCCCTGCATCCTGCGCCAGCGGATCAGGATGTCTTGCAGGGTATTGTTGAGCACGTGGCCGAGCGTGAGGATGCCGGTTACGTTCGGCGGCGGTATAACGATGGTGTATGGCTTTTTGGAGGCGTCTGGCTCTACGTGAAAATAGCCCTTCTTCTCCCAGAAATCGTACCATCGCGTTTCGGCTTCGTTTGCCGAGTATTTCGTGCTCAGCTCGAGTTCCATGCAAGCTCCGTATCTGGATAGGGTCTTCCAAGCGCAAAAATGCGACGGGTTTACAGGCGGCCCCGTCGCATGAAAAAGCAAATGCCGGATTTTCCGGTTACTCCCTGGGCGCGCCCGGGTGGAATTTTGTGCCCGAATAGCTTCGCTCCTCCTCCGGCTTGTCCAGCTCGAATACCTCGTGCACTGCACGGAGGGCATCGGGGCCGCGGTCCTTTTCCACCACGCACGATATCTTGATTTCGGACGTGCTGATCATCTGGATATTGATTTTCCGCTCGGCGAGCGCCTTGAACATCTTAGACGCCACGCCCGAATGGCTTCGCATTCCCACGCCCACCACCGAAATCTTGGCGATGTTGTCGTCGGCCAGCACGCCAGCGGCGCCCAGCTCCTTCGCGCTCTTCTCGCACACGCGCAGCGCGTCGGGCAGGTCGCTCTTCATCACGGTAAACGTGAGATCGGCCTTGCCGTCGCGGCCAACGTTCTGAACGATCATGTCGAGATTCACGTTCGCGTTTGAAACCGCCTCGAGCACCTTCGCGGCGATGCCGGGCTGGTCGGGCACGCCGATCACTGTGATTTTTGCCTCGTTGCTGTTGATGGCAGCGCCTCGAACTATCACCGATTCCATTTTTTCTATCTCCGCGGTTATAACCGTTCCCGGTGAATTATTGAAACTGGAGCGCACGCAAAGCGGCACGCTGTACTTCTTTGCAAGCTCCACCGAACGCGAGTGCAGCACGCCGGCGCCCATGCTTGCAAGCTCGAGCATCTCGTCGTGCGTCACGATGTCCAGCTTGCGCGCCTTTGGCACTATGCGCGGGTCCGAAGTGAAAATGCCGTCGACGTCTTTATAAAACTCGCACATATCGGCGCCGATTGCAGCGGCAATGGCCACGGCCGTAGTGTCCGATCCGCCCCGGCCAAACGTAGTGATCTCCTGGTTCAGCGTAGTGCCCTGGAAACCGGCTGCGATCACTACGTTGCCGCTGGAAAGCTCATGCGTTATCCGGTCGCCCTTGATCAGGGCGATACGGGCCTTGCCGAATGAATCGTCCGTGAAGATGCCCATCTGCGCGCCCGTAAGCGAAATCGCACTGTGGCCCAGCCTGTGCACGGCTATGGCCATCAGGGCCACCGAGATCTGCTCGCCGGTGGACACTAGCATGTCAAGCTCGCGTTTCGACGGATTCTCGCTGATCTCGTAAGCCATCTTGTAGAGGTCGTCGGTGGTATCACCGCGTGCAGACACAACGGCCACTACACTGTTGCCCTCGAGCTTTGCCTGCACGATCCGCTGAGCCGCGGCCAGGCAGCGCTGAGCATCGGCAACCGACGTGCCGCCGTATTTCATCACAACCGTAGGCATCTAAT
>DATLAR010000245.1:0-15609 GCA_035527355.1 Planctomycetota bacterium | reverse complement strand
TTTTCAGGTGCGGGCGGCGGTGCTTCGGCCGTCTGCGCGACGACAACCGTGCGGTCGGCTACGACTCTGCCGGTGACGCTGTAGCCATTTTGCTCGAGGAAAGCCTGCAAGTCGGCGAGGCACTGCTGCACGTTTTCGGATTCAAGCACGATATCGGACGCCGACTCGGGGGCGGCATCGGGGAATATTATCACCTTGCCGGCTGGCGATGCCTTGGCTTCTTTCGCTTCTGCGGCTGCCGGCACACCTGCGAGTGCGGCGGCTTTCTCATCGAGTTGCAGCCGGTCGGCGGCTTCGGCGGCGGGCCGTTGATCTGCCTTTGCGAGCTCACGCCTTGCAGTGGCTTCCTCCTCCATTGCAAGGTGCAGGTCTTCCTCGGCAGAGGGTGCGGTGGCGTCGGGCCTGTAATGCTTGTTGAGCGCGGCGTAGAGCCCGAACACGATGGCGATTGAGGCGGCCATAGCGCCGTAGCGGCGCAGCCAGCGGCCCACGCGCACGGGCTGCGAGTTTTCTCGTGCGATTTTGGCGGCCACGTTGCGTGCCAGATCGGGGGGTGCGGGCACCTGTTCGAGCGTCTGCACGCAGCGTGTTATGTGCTGCTGCGCGGCAAGCTCGCGTCGGCACACGTCGCAGCTCGAAATGTGCAGCTCGAGGCGGGCCTTGTCGTCGGCCCGCAGCTCGCCGTCGAGGTATTCCATGATCTGGATTCTAACGCCTTGGCAGTTCATTTTTCAACCCAGCGATTCCCGCAGCCGCTCGCGTGCGCGGAACAGCCGCGACTTTACGGTTCCGAGCGAGCAATTCAGGAATGCGGCGATTTCGGAGTAATTGCGTCCTTCGATATCCTTCAGCACCACCACCACGCGATAGTCGGCGGGCAGGGCTTTTATCGCCTGCTCTACGCGTGCGCATTCTTCTCTGTTCTGGGCCACGTCTTGCGGCAGCGGATCGGACGCCGGCGGGTCGTCTGCCGGCATCATGCCTTGTGCGGCGATGGGCACGTGCTGCTTGCGCACTTTTGCCGAGCGCCGCTGGCTGATACATGTATTTACGGCAATTGTGTATAGCCAGGTGTAGAACGCAGCGCTGCCGCGGAAGCCGTCGATCGACCTGAACGCCTTCAAGAAGACTTCCTGGGCGATATCGGCGGCGTCCTGGTAATTGCCCACCATCCGGTAGATGCCGTTGAAAAGCGGGTCCTGGTATTTCTGCACCAGGGCGCCGAAGGCAGACGAATCGCCTTGCCGGCATCGGCGGATGAGAGCGGCGTCATCATCAAGAGCAGCTTTCAACTAAGTGGCTCTCCAAAGTATTTGACGCAATCGGAGGGGGAAGGGTTCCGGATTTTTTCAGGCTTTTAGCCTTTTGGGGCGTTGGCCTTTCAGGCCGAAGGATTTCAGTAACACAGTTTCTGCCGCCTGAATCGCCAGCAGCCTTCCGGCAAACAAAACGGCCCCTGCGTCGGTGCAAGGGCCGATGGCATCTGGCTGCAAGCCGGTTGAAACTGCCGTGGTTCAGCCGATTTCCTTGATGACGGCTTGAGCGGCTCGTTTGCCGGAGATGAGCATCGACCCGAATGTGGGCCC
Source organism: Planctomycetota bacterium (assembly GCA_035527355.1). Taxonomy (GTDB): domain Bacteria; phylum Planctomycetota; class PUPC01; order JABMSA01; family JABMSA01; genus DATLAR01. The sequence goes on along the minus strand of DATLAR010000245.1, from coordinate 14,023 downwards.
CATTCGAGGCAGGCCGTATAGCGTGCTGACGGCCATGCCGCTGGCCACGAGGCCCGGATATACCAGCCCTGTTTTTTCCACCACGGCGTCTTCGGATTCGTTGATCCACATTGCGCCCATGCCGCGTGTTTTGATGAGGCCGCGCCGTTCGAGGCAGCCTATGACGCTGGCGTCGTGGCCGGTGGAATCGACGACGATCTTGCTTTCCATCGCCACGGGGTCGAGTGCCGCGATCTCTTTGGGTATCGTGCGGATGGGAGTCCAGTTGATCACAACGCCGGCCACGCGGCCGTCGCCGCGCAAAACGATATCGTCAACGCAAGTGAGACTGGCGAATTTGACGCCCGCCTTGCAGGCGGCGGCGATCAGCGCCGAGCAGACGTGCGGGCCGTCGCACACGCACAGCCCTTCGTAGGGCTCTTCGTATGGCACACCCAGCTCTTCGAGGCACTCGTGCGCCGGCTTGCGGATGGTCACCTTGTTCATGAAGTAGCCGCCGATCCAGAAGCCGCCGCCCACGTAGTTGTTGCGTTCTATGATCAGCACTTTGTAACCGGCGGCGGCCAGGTCTTTGCCGCACCACAGGCCGCTGGGCCCGCCGCCCACTATGATGCAGTCGCAATCGGCGTAGTCCGAAAACTGCCGCAGAAACGAATCGACTATTGCTCTTGTTACGTCCTTTTCTCTCACCGATGCGAACAATGCCATGTCAAACTCCGTGGGGCCAGCCCCGATGGGGCAAAGCCAAGGTGCAGAAACGCGTGGGAATCCTTCGTATCATTCTGATTATACCAGACGAGATGCCGAAATCAATGGTAATCGCGCGGCTGCGGCGGATGGCAGGCCCAAGACACCGGCTTCCGGGGTGGCGAGCCTTTTTCTCTTGACTCGCCGCCCGCAAACGGATATACCAAAACCACCGGAAGTACAGATCAACCACGAAGGCACGAAGGCACGAAGGCACGAAGGGCACAAAGAAGCACGAAGAGCGGAATGGCGCACAAGACCGTATGTGTTCAGCCCCGACGAGCCGAATCATTTTCCAAAGGAGGCGTGTATGAGAGCATTGCGAGTGGCCGTGTTTGCGCTGATCGCCGTAGCCACGCTGGCCTTGGCCGGCTGCGGAAAACCGTCGGCGGGCGATAGCTTGAAGGCGAATATCAAGGCTGCGCAGCAGAAGAACAAGGAGGCTTACCTCCAGACGATTTCGAAGCGGCACCGGGCCGATATCCTCGATGATCTCGAAAATAACGGCGACAGGTTTTGGCTGATGCACGTCGAGCGCTTTGCCAACGATGCCGTCGGCACCGTTACGATCGTGTCGGAAGAGAACCAGGAAAACAAGACTATTGTGTGCGCACGGATCGGCGATTGGAGTGTGGTGGCCGTGCTGGTGAACGAAGACGGATGGAAGGTGGACAGCATCAAGAGCCAGTGAGGGCGCGTGGTTTTCTGAAGTGCAATTGACGTGCAGGAGTTTCTGCCGGCGGCCTCGCCCGCGCAGGTGCGCGAGCGTGTTCGGTCGCTGATCGATACACTGGGCCGCGACGGCGGTTACGTGATGGCGCCGGCCCACAATATGCAGGACGACGTTCCGCCCGAGAACATAGCGGCGTGGGTGGAGGAATTTCACGCGTGGCGGTAGAGGGCCTTGAACCGGCGGTTAGGGCTGCGGCTCGGGCTGCGGCTCGGGCTGCTTGTCGCGGTGTTTCTTGCGGATTTTGTCGAGGATGCCGTTGACGAATGCGCCGGACTCGGCGGTGCTGAATTTCTTTGCGAGGTCGATTGCTTCGTTGATCGAGACCTTCGGCGGAATGTCGGTAAGATAAGCCAGCTCGAACGTGCCGAGGCGCAAAACGTTGCGGTCTACCACGGCCATGCGGTGGATATCCCAGTTCTCGGCCACCTCGATTATTTTCTGGTCGATGCCGGGCAGGTTGTCGACTACGCCGCGCACGAGGTCGCGTGCGAAACGCTGTACGCTGGGATCGACGTCGCCCTGGATCACAAACTGCGTGAGTGAGTCGAGCACTTCCGGGCCGCGCTGGTCCCACAGGTAGAGGAATTGGAGGGCAAGCTCTCTGCCTCGCGTGCGCTTGCGCGGGGCCGAGCTGCCGTCTTCTGCGTTGTCAACAAGACGTGCGCCCGATCGGACACCGTCTGGTGCGGCCATAGATAACCTCAAGAAAGATCGATGGAAAGGACACGCCGCCGGCGCGAGGCGTGCAACGAGGCGGTTTGGCCTGCGTTGAGCGGTCGGCCTTGGCGCCGGCCGGATAGTGCGGCAGCGCCCGATGCGGCTTTGGCTTACAATTGCTCCAGCAGGCTCACCATTTCGATGGCTGCGGCAGCGGCATCGAACCCGCGGTTGCCGGCCTTTGTGCCGGCGCGTTCCACTGCCTGCTCAATAGTATCGGCAGTGAGCACGCCAAAAATAGTAGGGATTCCCGACGCCATTCCGATCTGCGCGATGCCGCGTGCGGCCTGCGACGCCACGTATTCGAAGTGCGGCGTGGCACCGCGGATCACGCAGCCAATGCAGATGATCGCATCGTGCTTTCTGGCGTCGGCCACGCGATTGGCCAGGATCGGAATCTCGAGGGCGCCCGGCACGTAGTAAACGTCGATATTGTCGGGCGATCCGCCGTGCCGCGTGATGCAGTCGATCGCACCTTCGAGGAGCTTGCTCGTGATGAAACTATTGAAGCGGCTCACCACGATGGCAAAGGACTTGCCCGCCGCGTTCAGTTTTCCTTCGTGGGTTTTTACCATGATGCGAATTTTAGCGATGCGCGGGCGAAAGTCAAGCAGAAACCCGCTACGTACCTGTTCGTAAAACCCAGGCCATTGGCGTTTCTGCTCTGAACTCCTGCCTCTTGGACCTTGGACCTTGGACTTTGGACCTTGGACTTTGGACCTTGGACTTTCTGCTCCCCCGGGCCTCCGTCCGTTTTCCGCACTTGAAGATTGCCGCCGGGAATGGTATCCTTAGATGTGTGACTCGAACCCGCAAGGCAAGCGCATTTGGAGCCGCAGATGGATTTCATCCGCAACAACCTTTTTCGTGTCGGCGGCCTCGATCTCTTCCCCAATTCCGCCGAGATGCATTACTGGCGCGTAGAACGCAAATTCTGGCCGTTCTGCTTCAAGGAGATCAAGGACGCCGCATTCAAGATCGTGTCTACCTGCGTACCGTGGAACCTCCACGAGTATGAGCCGGAGAAATTCGATTTCACCGGCGCCACCGAACCGCGTCGCGACCTCCTCACCTTCCTGAAGGAATGCAGGCAGATGGGATTTCGCATCATCCTCAAACCCGGCCCATATATCGGCGCCGAATGGCCTGCCGGCGGCCTGCCCGACTACCTCTTCGCCGAAGGCTCACTTGCCGCACGCAACGCCGAAGACGAACCGCTTGCCGCCGGCAACGCCGCAAACGTCCAAAAAGGCTTCGCTCCGTGCTATGCACATCCCGATTTCCTCAAGCACGTGAAACGCTACTACTCCGCACTCGTCGATGCCATCCGCGAGCAGCTTCACCCCAACGGCAACGTATTCCTCATTCAACTCGACAACGAACCCTCCCACTGCCTGAACAGCAAGCCGTTCGACGCCGACTACCACGAGATCGTCACCCTGAACCTCTACCCGCAGTTCCTCAAAGCCAAATACAAGGAGATCGAGCGGCTCAACTCGATCTACCTCACCGACCTCAAGGATTTCAACGAGTGCGCCCCGCCCCGCAAACTCGAAGTGAAAACCGACCGCGACCTGACCAAGTTCTTCGACTGGGTCGACTTCAAAGAGCGCTACCTCGCAACGTACCTGGTGCAACTGCGCAAGATGCTCACCGACCTCGGCGTAGACACCGGCTTCTGCACCAGCATCCGCTGGGGGGGCGATTTCGCGGCGCCGGCCAACTGGCCGATGTTCGACAAATTCTCCGGCCTCGCCGCCATCAACCTCCACGCGCCCCACGCCTATTACCAGACCCAGCGCTACATCCGCTATCTGGCAGGCACCTCCAAAATGGCCTGGGCCAGCGAGATGATGGCGGGCAAGTTCTCCAACGACCCCGACAACGCCCGTGAGTTCACACCCGTGCCCGAACGCGAACAGCGCTTCCTGCTGCTCGCATCGCTGGCCGCCGGCCTGCGCGGGGCAAACTTCCGCATGTTCGTAGAGCGCGACCACTGGTACGACTCGCCCGTCACTGCCGACGGCCGCCGCGGCAAGAACTGGGACTTCTACAAGAAACTCAACGAGGTTGCCGCCGACCACGATTTCTTCGAGCTTGATAAAATCAGCAACCTGGGCGTGGTGCATTACCAGCCCTACACCCGCTACGCCTACCTCAATCCCGAAAAGCCCTTCGAGCACGTCAAGGAGCTGATGCACGATACACTGCCCGGCCTCTGCACGGACCTCGGGCAGTTGGGCGTCGACTATACAATCGTAGACCCCGCTGTGCCCGAAAGCCTCGACAAGTGCGGCGTGCTGTTCATCCCCGTCGCGGCCTTCCTCGACGATGCGGTGGCGAAATACTACGAGCAGCTCGCGCTCAAGGGCAAGCACCTCGTTTTCTACGGCGTAACGCCCACGCTCGACCTGCTGATGCGCAAGTCGCAGGTTTTCAGCAACGCCTTCGGCATCAGGAGCACCTATCACTTCATCGTCGAGCAGATGGAATGGAACGGCATGCGCTTCCCCGCATACTCGCTGGGAAAGCTGAAATACGAGGAAGGCCTGTGGCAGCCGCTGCTCAAAGACGACCGCGGCAACGTATACTCGGCCAAGCGAAAGATGGGCGAGGGCACCGTGCATTTCCTCGGCTACGAGCCCGCGTCGCACCTCGTGCCGCACAAGAAGCTCTGCCTCGAGGCGATCCTGAATGACGCAGGCGCACAGCGGCCCGTGCGCGTCTCCGAGCCGCTCATCGAGGCGTTCATCAAGAAAAGCACCAGGCACACGCTCATGTTCCTCATCAACCCCAACGAGACTGTCCGCGAGGCGGGCGGCGAGCCCACCGTGCGCACCGCCACCCTTTCGCTCGATCTCAAGCTCCTGGGCATGCACCCCGATTCGGTCACGTTTGTAAACCTGTTCACAGGCGTCACCCGCAACGAGCCGCTCTCCACCGTGCGTGCCGGCATGCAGTTCGATATCGAGAATTATGACGTCCAGGTATTCGAGGTGATCCCGGACTACGGGAAATGAGCGGCGAAGAAGCAAGCGGGCGGGTGATTCGCGGTCAAACGGCTATCGGCTTTCGGCGGGGCGCGCCGGCGTGCAGCGTGCGGCCGTCGGCCATTGTGAGGCGCACGGCGGCGCCGCGGGCGAAAATCCCCTGCACCGGATCGCCGCTGCCGGCCGCCTCCACCGCGGTGATGTCGGCCGCGAGGCCCTCGCCCAGCAGGCCGCCATACGGAATGCCCAGCGCCCGGGCACCGTTTATCGTAGCCATCTCGAATATGGTTTCCCAATCGAGATCGGGGCAGTTGCTCTTCAGGAATTTCATCTCGGCAAGCATGCTCAATGAGTCGTTGCTGGCCAGGCTGTCGGTGCCGATCGCCACTTTCACGCCGGCGCCCAATAGCTTGTCCAGCGAGCCCGCCGTGCGGCGGAAGAAGGCGTTGCTGCGTGGACAGTAGCACACGGTGCAGCCGGCTTTGGCTATCAGGCTCGCCTCCGAATCGTCGATGTGATTGCAGTGGATCAGCAGGGGCTTCGCATCGAGGATGCCGAGATCGTGCAGGAATTTCACCGGCCGCTTGCCGGGCGGCCGCCAGTCGGGCGGAAGCAGGTCGTAGGTTTCCAGCAGCTCGCGCAGCTCGCCGGTGCCCTCGGTAAGCATCTCCACTTCGCTTTCGGTTTCGGCCACGTGAATGGCCATCGGCAGCTTATGCGAGATGCACAGCCGCAGGCACTGCTCAAACAGCTCGGGCGATACGGAATACGGGGCGTGCGGCGATATGCCCAGCCTCACCGCGCCTTGCTGCTGCAAGAGCTCGATCTTCCTCCTCATGTGATCGGCCGCCTGCCCGGCCTTTGCAGGGTTGATGCCGATCACCTCGCAATACACGATGCTGCCGGCCAGCCCCGACTCGTGCAGCACAAACGCGGACTTCCCCGACACGGAAACATCGCCCACCGCCACGGCTCCGCCGGCCACCACCTCTGCCACGCCGCTGCGGATATGCCGGCCTTCAAAGAAGCTCAACGCCCGCGCCCGCGCCACGCGCTTCAGCCACTGCGGAAACGGCGAACCCTTGATCAGCTTGCCCTTGAGGTGGCTGAGGTCCAGGTGCGTATGAGCGTTTACGAGGCCCGGCAGGATCACCGTGTTTCCCAAGTCTTGCACGTGCTCGCCCGGCGCAGCCAAGCGGTCGGCGTCTATGATCTCGCTCACGGTATGGCGATCCACGCGCACCGCTCCGTGGCGGATCGTCTTGCCGCGGCCGGCCCAGATTGCATCTGCTTTCAGAATCATAGCGCCCAGTCCTGCTGTTGTCATGTGCCAAGAATAGGAACCTCGCGTTCGGAGGGGCTGGGGCAAAGCTCCATTTCGGCGGCAAGCCGCTGAAACCGCGAAAGACCCTCGCGCTCCGCCTCGCCGAAATCGTAATGGATGCGATTCGTCAGGTGGTCCAGGCAAATGCTCGTGGGCAGGTCCAGCCGCTCGGCCTCCATCCAGGCTATCCTTGAAAGATGGTGCAGCCCCTGGCGCTTCGCCTCCTGCAGCAGCTTGGCCGTTGGCGTGGAAACGGAAGGCCCGGCCCACACATCGTAAACGAACGGCAGATCGGTAAGCCGCAGCCATTCTTCGCCCAAGTCGATTATGTGCTCGTAGCGAGGCCACATCTTTATCGCCGTATCGCCGAACACGAGGAACCCCTCGGCGTTCACCGATTCCAGCGGGATATCGGGCGACCAATCGATGAAGCTCGGGTTTGCCGAGTGCATCTTGTGAAGGATGATCCGGCACAGGGCGGCAGCCGAAGACGACGCGGTATCGAGCGCCACGGTTTCCATTGCAGCCGGCGGCCGCCGGCAGATCAGGATGGCGCTCATCAGCGGCCCCCGGGCCGACACGCAGGCCTCGGGCACCATCTCGTAATCGCTGTTGCGGAGGTACTCCAGCGACGGAATAAGAGCAACATCGAGCTCGGCGGCGCGAAGTTTCTCAACGACAACCGGCGGCTTCTCCTGCACCAGCGTGCCCTTCCCCGCGAGCTTCTCCTTCAATCCCCAGATCAGCGGCCGGTTGTTCATCATCGGCGGCGCGCCTATTCTTACTCGGTTTGCCATATGCACCCTTCCTTCAAACTCCCTCGCATGAAACCAATGCATCGAATCCGCTCTAATATATCTTAGCGCGGAATTCAAGCGGGTTGACTGGAAAACACCCCACCTTCCGCCTTCCGCCTTCCACCTTCCACCTTCTATCTTCCACCTTCCACCTTCTATCTTCTGCCTTCTGCCCTGTATCTTGCACCCTCTAATTCACCAGGGCCTTCTCCCGAACGAATTCCTTGCGGAATGCCCTCAGGTCATCGGGCGTGATCTGCTCGGAGTTGCAGATTCTTTCGTAAACGCGGCCAGGATCGGTTGTGAGCTGCTCGGAGAGCGTCATCGACGCGGTGAGCATCGAGGCGGATTTGCGGCTGACCATTCCCCTGATGATGGGCGATGCCAAGCGAACGAATGGCGCGAGGAAGCCGTGCACGCGCACGAATACGGCGGTCTCGCATTTCACTTCCGAGTCGTCTTCCACGTAATCTATCACCACAACGGACTCGCCGCGAATGTCGCCCAGCAAACCCGCCGAGAACATGCCGTCGCCATAGAGGATGCGGCGCTTGTCGCTGACGAATACCGGCTCAAACGTGCCTACCACGCCATCCTTGTCGTCGCTCATCATCGTGCCGTCGTCGCGCCTGGTAATCTCGTATTTCTCCAGGCCAAGCTCGCGCATTATTGCCGTGGTGAGCGGCATATGATCGAGCAGGAAATTGAACGTGCGGCTGGTGCTCTTGAAGCGTTTCTCGGACGTGGTGTGCGTGAGCGTGTATTTTTCCAGCACTTTCTTGACTTTCTTGACGTCTTCCTTTTCGGGGAAGGCACTGTATGGGATGGTGATTGCAGCGTGCGAGCGGAGGTTGAAAAGCAGGGGTGCAGCCAAGGCGACAAGCAGGGCGGTGCAGGTGAACCTGTGCATAGATGATGACCTCGTCATTTCTCTGTTTCTTTGCCGGCGTTACCTCCTGTATCACCCTTTTTCTGTGTTTCCCACCACGTTTTCCACAGTTGCACGGCTTCTTCCCGCGTGGCTTCGTCGTCGTCGGGTTTGAATGTGAAGTCCGTGCCGCTGATAGTTTTGAGTGCGGCATAGGCGATGGCGCGAACGGTTTTGTGCTCGTCGCCAAGGCTGTCGATAAGCGTGCCGATGGCGGATGTGTCGCCTATCAGCCCCAACGCGGCCACGGCTGCCTTTCGCACGTTGTGGTCGTCGTCGGCGGCCGCGCGTTTCACCTCAGGCAGAGCCAGGCTATCGCCGATGCGGCCTAGCGCCATCACGGTTTCCAGCCGGAACAGCGGGTCCTTGTTCAGCAGAAACGGCCGGAGCCTGTCGATGGATTCGGGCTTCCGCTGGTTGCCGACGGCGCGAATGGCCTCGCAGCATACCTCCGGAGACTTGTCGCGAAGCTGCGGGTAGATGCCATCGAGAGCCTGGGGGCTGTCGATCCGGCCCAAGACGGCCGTCACGCGGGCGCGCAGCGTTTCGTTCTTGCTTCTTGCCTGCTTCAGCAAGGCAGGCAGTGCCTGCTCTCCCGCCTCGGCCAGGCGGTCGGCGGCGGCCGTGTGCACCTCGCGTTTGGCCGAGGCAAGCTGTGCTACCAGCGCTTCAGCCTGCGCAGCATCGAGAACCTGTTCTTTCTTAGTCTCTTCTGCAGCGTCATCGTTCACGTTTTGTTCGCCCGACAGCCCCGGAGCTGGCAGGAGAGCGATCAAAAGCAGGATGGCGCAGTGTTTCATTTGTGTGCCCCAGGAAAAGAAGGAAACGGCGCGAACAACGAACAGCAGACAACGAACAGCGAACAGCGAACATCGAACGAAGGGACCCTATCGCGGAAGCGTACGCGCCGGCCTCAAATCCTCGCCTCGATCATGAAATCGTCGCCGATGCGGCGGATGTCGATCTTCCTCATCCTGAGGCTCTCGGCAATTGCGGCCACGCCCTGCCCGGCAACCGGTGTGGTGGCGGCCTGGCCGCCGATGACTATGGGCGCTACGAACACGCGCACCTCGTCGACCATTCCGCTCTCGAACATCGAGCCGAGCAGCCGCGAGCCGCCCTCGACGAGCACGTTGGTGAGCCGCATTGCGGCGGTCTCGCGCAGCAGGTGGCGCACGTCTACGCGGCCGTCTGCAGAATCCAGCCGCAGCACGGCGCAGCCCGCGTCTTCGAGCGCCTTCACGCGCTGCGGCGGCGCCGCCTGCGTAACCGCGATGATCGTTGAGATGTCGCGCGCCGTGCGCACGAGGCGCGATTCCACCGGCGTGCGGGCACTGCTGTCAACTATTATGCGGCACGGGTTGCGTCCGCCGTCGAGCCTGCACGTAAGCTCGGGGTCATCCTGGAGAACGGTGCCGAGGCCGACCATCACCGCGGCTGCATCGTTTCGCAGCTCGTGCACCACCCGCCGCGATGCGTCGGAGCTGATCCATTTCGAGTCGCCCGTGCGGGTGGATATCTTGCCGTCCAGGCTCATCGCCCATTTTGCGATCACGTACGACTGGCCTTGCGTGATGAGTTTCAGGTAGGGTGCGTTCAGCTCGCGGGCGGCGTCGGCCAGCAGGCCAAACTCGACCGCGACGCCGGCCTCTCGCAGCTTGCGGGGGCCGATGCCGTGCGTTTGCGGGAAGGGGTCTTCCATCGCGGCAAACACGCGTTTCACCTTCGCCTTGATCAGGGCATCGGTGCAGGGGGGCGTTTTGCCCCAGTGGGCGCAAGGCTCCAATGTAACGTACACATCGGCGCCTTCCGCACGGTCGCCGGCATGAAGCAGGGCGTCTGCCTCCGCGTGCGGCCCGCCAAACTTCCTGTGGTAGCCGCGGCCGACAGCCACGCCGTCCTTGACGATCACGCAGCCGACCATCGGGTTCGGCTCTGCCCGCCCCTTGCCCAGCCGCGCGAGCTCGAGGGCTTCGCGCATGTAAGATTCTGATGGTTCCATGGGAAAAGCTGCCGCTACTATAGCAGCTCCTCGTGTACTTCCTGTTCAGCGTGCGATGTTTCCATTTTAACCGATGCAGCGCCGGTATCAAGGAGAAACTCCCGCCGCGCCGCATGTCCATTCGCCGCCGCCGCAGCATTGAAAGTGTTTGCCGCTGCGGCTACAATAGACGGCATGTGACGCGGATTCCAAAGGCAAGATTCTTGCGAGGCAAAGGATGCTCAAGCATTTGGCGGTTGCATATTATCCCGAGGATTGGGAAGAGTCGCGCTGGCCGGCCGACATCGAGCTGATGAAAGCCAACGGCATCGGCACCGTGCGCATCCTCGAGTTTGCGTGGAGCCGAATGGAGCGCAACGACGATGAATGGACGTTTGACTGGGTGCACCGCCTGATGAAGCTGCTGGAGAAATCCGGCGTCAACGTGGTGCTGTGCACGCCGTCGGCCAGCCCGCCGCCATGGCTCACGCTGCATCATCCCGAGTGCCTGCAAGTGAGCGCGGGCGGGCAACGCGCATCGCACGGCCACCGGCGCCACTACTGCCCGACCTCCAGCCTCTACCGCCGCTACTGCAACCGAATCGCCGCCAAGATGCAGCAGGAACTCGGCGGCTACAAGAACGTTACGGCCTGGCATATCGACAACGAGCTCGGCTTCAACCGATGCTGGTGCTCCGAATGCGAGCTCGAATTCCGCCGCCGCATGAAAGCGAAATACTGCACGCTCGAAAACCTCAACAAAGCATGGGGCGGCGTGTTCTGGAGCGTCGAATACTCCGACTGGGACGACGTGACCCTCCCGCACCATCCGGCCCCAGCCCCCGAAGTGAAGCTCGAATTCGCCCAGTTCTATTCCGACAGCATCATCGGCTTCATGAAAGAGCAATACGACGCACTGCGCAAGGCGGGAACAACGCTGCCCATCTCCACGAACATGATGGGCAACTTCGACCAGATCGATTATTGGGAAATGGCCGGGCACATCGATTTCGTGGGCTGGGACAACTACTGGTTCCTCTTCACGCTCTCGGCCAACAGCTTCGCGCACAACCTGATGCGCAGCCTCAAGAGCGACCGCCCATACTGGACCTTCGAGAACGGCGTTGAAACATACCCCGGCTTCAACGTCCTCCACGGGCTGAGCGCACTCGCACACGGCGAAGAACTCCACACCATTTTCCGCTGGCGGACCTGCCCCTGGGCGCACGAGATGGACCTGCCGGGGCTGCTCGACTGGGCCGGCAAGCCAAAGGCTAAGCTCGACGAGATGAAGGAACTGCACGCCCTGATGCTCAAGCTCGCCAAGGTGAAGCTGCCGCCGATCGCCAACCGCGTGGCAATCGTTTTCTCCTACCAGAACTACTGGGCCACCGGCATGTACTACGGCGATTACTGGAACGAGGTAAACGACTATTACCAGGCGCTCTTTGACCTCGGCCTCACGTGCGACTGCGTGCCGCCGTCGGGCGACCTCTCGAAATACGACCTCGTGCTCACGCCCGGCCTCAGCCTCATCGGCGATAGCGATCTGGAAAACTTCCGCAGTTTCGTCAGCAAGGGCGGCGTGCTCGTCAGCGGCCGCAAAACCTTCGCAAAGCTTCCCACCGGCAGCTACCGAATGTCCGATCATCCCGCCATCGACGTCTTCGGCCTGCGCGTAGTGGAAACGCAAAGCAACGAAGACACTGTCGACATCAACGCCAGCATCTACAAGCCCCCGTTCCAGAAGCGGCGGTTCGCGCTCGTCAGCAATTCCGGCCTGCCCGAAACACGAACGAACGGCTGGTTTGAGGTGCTGGAGCCGGGCACGGCGAAGGTGCTGTATTACTACAAAGACGGCTACTACCCCGGGCGGCCGGCCGCCGCCATCAACAAGTTCGGCATGGGCAGGGCCATCTACATCGGCAGCATGCTCGAACGCGAGGCAATGCGCGAGATAATGCGCATGGCACTGAAAACCGCCGGCATCACCAATACTATCGACGTGCCGCACGGCGTGCAATTCATCAGGCGCGGCGACGTATGCTTCGTGTCAAACTACTCCCTCGACGAGCTGCACGTCGATCTGCCGTCCGAAGGCAAGGTGCTCGCAGGCGCGGTGCCCAGGGGACGCAAGCTCACGTTGCCGTCGATGGACTTCAGCGTGATCTGGCTGAAGCCCGCGGGCAGCCACGCCATCACCGAGGACCTGGGCGATCTGACCGAGGCGCCGGAAACCCGCGCACCGAAACGCAGGCGCAACAACGCCGGACCACGAGCCGGCGGCAAATGAATCCTTAGCCGGCGAAGCCTGCTTCCGGCTTTGCCGGCTCGCCGTTTTGCGGCTGCCAAATTCCACATTAATGCTTGACTGAAAACGCGATTCATGCTATCATAGAGTAGTGGGATGAGAGGACGTTGGCCGCCCACGTCAGGTATACCGAATGCTTTTGATTCTGCCCATTGGCGACAACACTCCGCGAAGAAGCATTCCGGTCGCGAATTACCTGTTGTTGGCCGCCAACATCTTCCTTTTCTTCTACGTGCTTCGCAGTCCGATCTACCACAGGCCGGAAATCTACCTGAACTATGGGCTGATTCCGGCGGATTTCAACAGCGACCCGCTCGGCAACTCATTGCGGCTTCTCACGTCGCTTTTCCTGCACGGCGGAATCGCCCACCTCGTGGGCAACATGCTGTTTCTGTGGATCGCAGGCGACAACGTTGAAGACAGGCTCGGCCACGTGGGCTACCTCGCATTTTACCTGCTGGCTGGCGTGGTGGCAAACCTCGGGCACGTAATGATGGCCGCCGGGCGGGCCGCTTCCACCCCCTGCGTTGGGGCATCCGGAGCGATTGCAGGAGTGCTCGGCGCCTATATGCTATGGTTTCCACGCAGAAGGATCAGGCTTTGGTACCTTGTCTTCTTCTTCATGGGAACCGTCAGCGTGCCCTCGGTCTATGTCATCGGTTTCTGGTTCCTCGAGCAGCTCTATCTTGGAACCTCGACGATGGCATACTCCGCCGGCGTAGCCTACTGGGCGCACATCGGCGGCTTCATCTTTGGAGCGCTGGTGGTGTTCTCATTCAAATTCGCCAAAGCCTGGGACGCCACCAGTTGACGACGGCCCTCATCCCCCATTCGTGATTTTGCACCATCGCCAACCATTTTGGGCCAGAGAGATCATCCGTATGGAAAAGCAGACGCTGGAGGCTTGCGAGAGGCGGATCGGTTACAAGTTTCAAAATGACTTCTGGTTGTACAAGGCGCTCACGCACTCGTCCAGCAAGGGAAACGGGCGCCTCAGCAACGAACGGCTCGAATTCCTCGGAGACGCCGTTCTGGGAATGGTCGTATCCGAGCACCTTTTCACCAGCTTCAAGGATCGCGCCGAAGGGGAGCTCACGAAAATCAAATCGTGCGTGGTTAGCAGGGTAATGCTTGCCGAGCGCAGCAAAGACTTCGGGTTTGCGAGTTTCATCTCGGTGGGCAAGGGAATGCTGGAGAATAGCGCACTGCCGGCCTCGGTAATGGCGAATGTGATGGAAGCCATTATCGGGGCTATTTTTTCAGACGGCGGCATAGAGCCGGCCCGCCGGTTCATCCTCGATATGCTCGCCGGTGAAATAGATGCCGCCGTGGCCGACCAGGACCAGGGCAACTACAAGTCGCTGCTGCAGCAGTTTGCCCAGCGCGAGTTTTCCAGCACGCCCACATACAAGGTGATCGGCGACGCCGGCCCCGACCACGACAAGTCATTCCTCGTGATCACTATGATAGCCGGGCAGCGATACGAATGCGCCTG
>DATLAR010000244.1:0-8776 GCA_035527355.1 Planctomycetota bacterium | reverse complement strand
CCGCCGGCGCGGGCAACGCGGCTCCATAGGAGAAAACTATGACAATACATTTCAACGCCGACGAGATTTTCGAGATAGCAGAGCAGATCGAGAACAACGGCGCCCGGTTTTACCGCCGCGCGGCACAGGGCAAAGACGAGAAGACGCAGCAGTTGCTGCTCGACCTCGCCGGTATGGAGGAAACGCATTTCGCCACCTTCGAAAAACTCAGGGAAGCCCTCACAAAGCTCGAATGGCGGCCTTCAGGCGATGCCGACGGCCAATCGGTGCAATACCTGCGATCCATCGCCGACGGCCACATCTTCGACGCGAAGGCCGACCCGGCCGCAAAACTCACGGGCGACGAAACCCTGGCCGACATCCTGAACATCGCGATAAAGCTCGAGAAGGATTCGGTGATCTTTTACCAGGAGCTACGGCAGATCGTACCCGAGCGGCTGGGGAAATTCCGCATCGACCACATCGTAGGCGAAGAGATGCGCCACATCGTCGCCCTCAGCGAGCAACTCGCCGCCCTGAAACCGAAACCGTGAACCTTGTGATCCAGCGGGGTGCAAGCTGCAGGGCCAGCAGGATGCGAGGCCTACAGGGAGCCGCCCCCGGCTGTGTCTCCTCATGTAGCACAGCCGCCCCCGACTGTGTCCCCTCATGTAGCACAGCCGCCCCCGGCTGTGTCCCCTCATGTAGCACAGCCGCCCCCGGCTGTGTCTCCTCATGTAGCTGTGGATGATTCATTCTTTATTCATCCCGCTTCTTTTCTGATGAGCGCGCCCCACATGATCGAGCGCTCGCCAAACTTGTCGCGCGCCTTGTCTACCGATTGAATCACGCGTTTGTATTTTTTCCAGAACGAATAGTCGAACAGCGACCGCTGCCGTTCCGGCGGGGTGTGCATGAGGTTTGACGCGCTGACGCCGAGCATGCGCACGGCCATGTGCTTGTGCAGGCTTTGATAAATCTGTAGAACGACATCGAAGATTTCCTTGTCGAGGTCCACGTGCGTATCGAGCGTGCGGCTGCGTGTGATGGTGGTGAAATCGGAAAAACGAATCTTTAGCGTAACGGTGCGGCCGGCGTGGCCGCCCTTGCGGAGGCGGCGGGCCACCTTGCTGCACAGCCCCAGCAGCACGCTTCTTATCAGCTCGTCGTCCAGCGTGTCGCGCTGCAGCGTATAATCGTTGCCCACCGATTTCGGCGGGGGCCGCTCGGCCTCCGTGAGCACGGGCGAGTTGTCGATGCCGTTGGCCGCATCGTGCAGCAGCTCGCCAACGACGCCGAAGATTTTCTTCAGCGCCGAAACCGGCACGTTCGCGAGCTGGCCGATGGTATGCACGCCCAGCAGCTCCAGCTTCTTTGCGGTCTCCTCGCCCACGCCATACAATTTCTCCACCGGCAGCGTTTGGAATTTCGCGGGCAAGTCTTCCCAGGCGAGCACCGTGAGGCCGTCGGGCTTGTCGAGGTCGGATGCGGTTTTCGCCAGGAGCTTGTTTGGCCCGATGCCCACGGAGCAGGAGAGGTGAAACTGCTCCTTCACGCGCTGCTTGATTTTTTTCGCGATCTCCGCGGGCCCGCCAAAGCGACCGGCCACGTCGGTAACGTCCAGGAAACTTTCGTCGATGCTGTATTCTTCGACGATCGGGCTGAACTCGCGGAAGATGTCGTTCAGGCGCAGCGACGTATAGATGTATTTTTCGGGGTCGCCTTCGATGAAAACGCCGTTGGGGCATTTCATCCGCGCGATGGCCAGCGGCATAGCGGCGCGCACGCCGAATTTCCGAGCCTCGTACGACGCAGCCGCGACCACGGTGCGGCTTTCGAGCCCGCCGCAAACCATCACGGGCTTGCCTTTCAGCGACGGGTCGGCCGCCTGCTCCACCGATGCGAAAAACGCGTCCATATCCACGTGCATTATGATCCGGTTTTTCATTTCATATGCACCTTCGATAGCGTCCACCGCATCGTAAACGTGTTGAGGAGGATTTCGTATACGTCGTCGCCGTCGGCCATTACTGCGAAATGGTAGATCGGATAGCTGCCTTCTTTGCTCACCCATTCGTAGGTAACGCGCGAGATGGTGTAGGTTTTGCCGGCCCACTTGAATTTCACCGGCCGAATGCCGCCATCGCGGAAGATCGTCAGCACGTCGATCGGCTCATTCACTTCTTCAACCGATGTTGTCTTCATACAAGGTATGCCCAAAAACCGCCGGCATTACGTAAAATCGCTCAACAGGTTGTGTCTGTGCGCCGGCTCTTACCGCCGGTGGTGGTGCCGGTGCCGCACGGATGAGCCTCAACCTCTTGAACGCCGTGGGAGCCGAAAGCATCCCTGCAAAGCCCCACACGAAGTATACCACACATGTGTGTGGTAGTCAAGCTAAAAGTTACGCCGCATACCATCTGTATGAATGCCAAAAGGCAAAGCCTGAGAGGCACAGCCGAACATCGAACATCGAACACTGAACATCGAACATCGAACAAAAGACTGCGTGAGGGAGGCAGATGCGCGTAGTGTGTCTGTATGAAGGCCAAAAGGCTAAAGCCCACAAGGCCAAAGCCTATTGCGTCTCCGCCGGCTCGAGATAGCCCTTGGTGGAGTCTGGCCCAGCGCCCTCAATCGTTTACGGACCCGGCGCCGCACTTGCGCCGCAAAATATCTTGAAAGCCCCCGCGAGTCTCTGCTATACTTCCCTCTCTGAATAATGGCGGCAAAGTGAAAACACTCGAACGGAACCACTGCTATGGATGATCTTAGAATCGGCGTGATCGGCTGCGGCGGCCGCGGCGGGCTGGCCGGCCAGGCACACAAGCCCCGGCAAGGCTCGCGTATCGTGGCCTGCTGCGACCAGAACAGCAAAGCCCTCGAGGCCGCCCGCACCTGGTACGGCGGCGATGTATTCACCACCTCGTCATATCACGATCTGTTGCGGCATGACCTCGATGCCGTGTTCGTTTGCACGCCCGATTTCCTGCACGAAGAACACGCACTGGCGGCGCTCGAAGCCGGCGCGGCTGTTTACCTCGAAAAGCCTATGGCCATCACCATCGACGGCTGCGATCGCCTGCTGCGGCTCGCACGCGCGAAAAACGCAAGGCTGTTCGTCGGCCACAACATGCGCTACATGACCGTCATCCGCAAAATGAAAGAACTGATCGACCGCGGCGAGATCGGCGAGGTGAAGTCGGTGTGGTGCAGGCATTTCATTTCATACGGCGGCGATGCATACTTCCGCGATTGGCACTCCGAACGCCGAAACACCACCAGCCTGCTGCTGCAGAAGGGCGCACACGACATCGACGTGATCCACTGGCTCACCGGCTCGTTCAGCCGCCGCGTGAGCGCCTTCGGCAACCTGGCAGTCTACGGCCGCTGCCAACGGCGGGCCGACGGCCCCGGCTGCGCATCGTGGAGCGAACTGCAATGGCCGCCCCTGCGCCAAACCGGCTTCAGCCCGAGCATCGACATCGAAGACCAGACCGTAATGATAATGGAGCTGGAAAACGGCATCCTCGGCTCTTACCTCCAATGCCATTTCGCACCCGACGCCTGCCGCAACTACACCTTCATCGGCACCGAAGGCCGGCTGGAAAACATGGGCGACAGCGCAAACGACCCCATCTTTGTGTGGAACCGCCGGCACGACGGCTACCGCATGATCGGCGATGCCGTGCATCGTGGAGGCCCCGCCCAAGGCGGACACGGCGGAGCCGATCCGGTGATCGTGAAGGAATTTCTGGAATTTGCGCGCACGGGTATTCAGACCGCCGCCACGCCCCAAGCCGCTCGAATGGCCGTGGCCGCAGGATACCAGGCCACTATGTCGCTGCGCAACGGCGGTGTGCCGATGGACGTGCCGCCCCTGCCGGAGTAGCACGCTTGCGTGCACTGTGCGCCGCGTGTGTGAAAGGATTCGTGGGCAGCAGCCAAAACGCCGGTTGCTGCCCCAACGCGCGCTCCGTGCCTTCTCCGCGTCCTCTGTGCCCTCTGTCGTTAATCCTCTTTATCTTCTTCGTGTCCTTCGTGTTCTTCGTGTTCTTCGTGGTTTGCCTTGTATTCCGTTCGGGGCCTATCTTCTGAATCGGTAATACGTCTCAAGGGAAAGCGTGGCCATGGCCGTGGTATAGATGCGTCCGCCCTGCTGCCCCAGAATATCGCCCGAAACATCCCAACTGCCGTCAACCTCCGGCCCGCGGCCCTTCACCTGCTTCGCCACCAGCGCATCGCGCACCTGCCTGTTCCACCGCTGCCAATGCTCGCCGCCCGCCTGGAACATGCACAGCGAGCCATAATACACGTGATACAGGTTGTTCGCGCTCACGCCCGCCTTCTCGATAAAATCCAGCGACTTCGCCACGCGCTCGCGCTCGAGATGCTCGTCAAATACAAATTTGCCCAGCGTGGCCGCGGCCGTGAGCGCCGGCACGCTTATTCCGCCGCTGCTCCCTCTTGCGCCGATATTCTTCGTGTAGCCCGTTGTGCCGTCGGCGTTCTGCGCTTCATTCAGCCATTTTCTGATCCTGCCGGCGTGCTCATCCTGCACGTTCAGCCCGGCTACCATCCCCGCCCTCACCGCCATCATCACCCACACCGAAACAGAGGTATCGACCCTTTGCGGGTTGTTTCCGTGGTAATCCCAGCCGCCGTTCGGATTCTGATTCGCGCAGCAGAAATCAACCGCGCGCTGAGCCGCCGCACGCCGTCGCTGATCTTTCGTGAGGGCAAACGCCTCGCAAAGCGCCATAGTGCAGATGCCCTGCGTATAAAACGTATCGCCCCACGTGCCCTGCTCGCCCGCCTTCTTCTCCAGCCAGTCAAGCGCCGTCGCCACCACCTCCGTATGCGGGCCGTGCCTGTCCGTTCTGCCGTTGCCCAAAAACGCAAGCACCGCCAGCCCCGTCAACCCCGCGTCAACGTTGCTCGCGGCGCCCCACTTCTTCGAATCCCAATGGCCGTCCGGCTCCTGCGTCCGCGCCAGCCACGCCAGCCCAGCTTCCACGGCCTTCTCGCTCTCGCCCGAACCCTCGAACCGCAGCAGGCTCTTCATCCGCTCGCGCGGATTCCTGTTCACATAGATGCCGCTGAAACCGTAATTCATCTCCTCCTTCGGCACGGGCTTAAATTCCGTTGGAAGCGCAACGACCGGAACCGTCTCCACGGCCGGCTCGTCGTCCGTTATCCGGGCTTGGAGCATCAGCATTTCGTTGCAGCAGGCGCGGGCCTCGAGCCAGCGGTGCAGCGCCTCGCCGAAACTGCCATTGTTGAAAAGATCCTGCGCCACCACCAGCAACTGCTGCGCGCGAACGCGCAGCGCCAGCGCATTGCCAAACGCGCGCAGGCCCGCGATCTGCCGGCAAAGGCTCACCGCCTGCGCCTTCGCGGCCAGCGCCTCCTGCCTCAGCGCCTCCACGCGCTCCAGATCGCAGCACTTCTCCAGCAGCAGATCGTACCCCGCCTTGGCATCGGTAAAGCGCCCGCCCAGCAGCAGCGCATCGGCGTTCCGGCGCACGCGGTCTATCTCGTCATACTCGGCGCCCAGCGGCTGACCATCGCCCAGCAGCGCTGCCGCGTCGAGCGCCGCCAGTGCGGCGGCCTTGCTCTCAAGCACGTCGGCGGGCACCGGCACCGGCGCGGGCGCATCTGCTACCATCACGCGAAAAAATACCACCGCGGTTGCCGCCGCAATCACAACCACGGCGCACGATGCGGCAATCTTCCAGTTCACCACGGCGTCCTTTCTCAGCAATCGTGCCAAATCCCCTCCGCCGGCCCGGTGCAAGCCGATGCCCATCGGCTTGTTGCACGTGATCCTGATAAACCGCCGGCGTCTCCCGCGCAAACACCTCAAGCACAAGCGCAATAGTAAACACGCAGGCCGATGGTGTCAAGAAGATTCCCTGAAAGACGTGATCCCGCTCCGATGCGTCTTGGCTCAAGCGGAACCGGCGGCGGTTATTTTTTTGAATCATGCTACGCACACTGCTAAAATCCTTACGGGGGCGCGCGTGCGCCTCACCATGACCTACAGGAGAAAACAATGACCACATCATTGAACGCGACATGGATTTCCACCACGCCGGCGCAGCCCTGGCTGCAAAAGAAGCCAAACCTCGCCGCCGATGGCCGGCCAAACCTCGCCGCCGATGGCCGGCCAAACCTCGAGCTGTCGGGCGACGTGCACCAGGCGTGGGAAGGTTTCGGCGGATGCTTCAACGAGCTTGGCTGGCTGGCGCTATCGGGCGTGGGCGAACCGGCACGCCGCCAGGCGCTCGACGCACTTTTTGCTGCCGACGGCTGCCGCTTCACCCGCTGCCGCATGCCGATCGGCGCCAGCGATTACGGCGCCGAATGGTACAGCCTCAACGAAACCGACGGCGATTTCGCGATGGCGCACTTCTCCATCGAACGCGACCGCCGAATCCTCATCCCTTACATCAAGGCCGCTCAAAAGATTCAGCCCCGCCTCGAACTCTTTGCCTCGCCGTGGAGCCCGCCCACGTGGATGAAATTCCCCAAGGCATACAACCACGGCACGTTCATCTGGAAGCGCGAATACCTCGACGCCTACGCCCTCTACCTGCTGAAAGTGGTGCAGGCATACCGCGCCGAAGGCATTCCCATTGTGCAGATTCACGTGCAAAACGAACCGCTTGCCGATCAGAAATTTCCGTCGTGCGTGTGGACCGGTCCCCAGCTTCGCGATTTCATCCGCGACCATCTCGGACCGCTGTTTGCACACCACAAGGAAACCTGCGAAATCTGGCTGGGCACGCTGAACACCGACGACTACGACAACTACCCGCACCTCGTGCTCGCAGACCCGCAGGCGGCCGTGCATATCTCGGGCGTGGGCCTGCAATGGGCCGGCAAGGGAATGATCCAGCGTATCGCCCAAAGCTGGCCCGACATCCGCCTGATGCAAACCGAAAACGAATGCGGCGACGGACGCAACACGTGGGAATACGCCCACGCGATCTTCGGACTGTTCCGCCATTACATCGACAACGGCGCGTGCGGCTACATCTACTGGAACATGGTGCTTCAGCCGGGCGGCCGCAGCACGTGGGGCTGGCCGCAAAACGCAATGATCACGGCCGACCCGCAAGCCGGCACGATCACCTTCAACCCCGAATTCTACGTGATGAAGCATTTCTCGCGCTACATAGCGCCAAACGCCGTGCGGCTGGGCCTGCGGCGGCAATGGACCTCCAACGCCGTAGCGTTCAGAAACGCCGACCGCACCACCGTGCTCGTGGTGCAGAACCCGTTCGACGAGCCGCGCGAGCTGGCCATCGGCGGCCTCTCGGGCATCCTCACCGCGCAGATGGACGCCCGGTCGTTCAACACGTTCGTAGTCGAAGGCGGCGAAGAGTAGCGGCGTGCAGCGCGGTCTGCTACCTGCGCACCCTCGGCCGTGGGAGCAGACGTCTTTGGCTTAATCACTGCAAAACCAGTGATCATCAGCGGCAGTGCTTTGTCAAAACTCAGGCCACCAGTTGATCGGTCAGCCGGATGAGGCGGAAGAGGTCGGGGTTGCGCCTGCGGCATTTCCACGACACATGCAAATACCTACGCAGGATTACAGCAGCCGCCCCGCAAGAAGAGACTTGACAAGCAGCACTGAAACGATATACTTGTACGACGGCTGGCGCTGCATCCAAGAGCGCGAATGGGATGAAAACGGCGAAGACCCTGATGCTTGGGAAGCCCGCCGCCAGTACGTCTACGGCGGCATCTACATCGACCATACCGCCGCAAGGCTCCGGCAGGCAAGCGAGCCTCTGATCTTTGACAAGGACGGGAATGGCGACGGCGACTGCACGGACTTCGGCGGCGACCCAATCGGAGCCAACCGCTACTTCTACTGCCAGCAGGCCAACTACAACGTCGTGGCGATGGCGGACTCCACCGGCGCAAGCGTCCAGACCGTAACCTACGACCCCTACGGCGAGGCCCCCCTCAGCGGAACGGCCACCGGCAATCCGATGCTCTTCCAGGGTCAGCGATATGACTCCGACGCGGCGCTGTATTACTTCCGCAATCGGTGGTACCATCCGGTGCTGGGAAGGTTCATGCAGAGGGATCCGGCGGGGTATGTGGATGGGATGGGGTTGTATGATGCGTTTGTCGGGCATCCTGTAGTAACGGTAGATCCTGTTGGTCTAAGCCAGTGGACCACCCACACCGAAAGCACGGAAATCAGA
This sequence comes from Planctomycetota bacterium, assembly GCA_035527355.1. GTDB lineage: Bacteria > Planctomycetota > PUPC01 > JABMSA01 > JABMSA01 > DATLAR01. Next base: position 575 of record DATLAR010000244.1, on the reverse strand, counting down.
GCGATATGGACCAACAACGGCATAATGGATGTGAAGTGGAGTTTCCAGTGGCGTTGCACAGACGAGGGAGGCGCTGAAACATCCATAGATAATGTCTACGACAGCTACAATGTAAGGCTTTTGCCTGACACGGTCGGAATCAAACTCATTATAGGTGTCGAGATGTCCGAAGAGCCAGCTGCCAGGATAACCACTCACACTGATAAGGATTGCCCAGTCAAAGGCAAGAAAAGGAAAGTGACTTTTGAAGCTGATTGGAAGAGGTTCTACCGGCTCTCCTTTGGATTAGGAGCTAAGCTTCTTAATATTGGCTTTGATTTAGGAAATATTGAGGTGACAATAGACGAGGAGCATATAGGACATGGAGAAGAGACATTGGTCATCTCATGTTGTTGCGATCCCGTTACCGGCAAGATCACACCATCAATTGCCCATGCCGAGTAGTCACGGCATGCTGGTAAGGCTCACGACTGTGTACCGGAATCTGTGTGCGGTTGCACTCCTGGCCAGTCTACTTGCGTGTGAGGCAAGGCATTATAAGCCACTCATGGTAACATTCGGGTTAGATGACCAAG
>DATLAR010000243.1:0-3005 GCA_035527355.1 Planctomycetota bacterium | reverse complement strand
CCGCCTGCCTGTGCCCGGCGTGCCGCGCACCATATCACCGCGAGTGCTGGAACGAAGTGGGCGGGTGCGCCATCTATGGGTGCCGCCTGATGCCGGCGGCTCGCAAGGCCGAGCAGGATTCGGCCGGCCGGTCGGAGGGCTGGGGCGACGACAAGGTGTGCCCTCGGTGCGGCAAGCAGATTCGCTCGGCCGCGGTGCGCTGCCGGTTCTGCCGAGCCGAGTTTCCATCGGCGATGCCGATGAACATGCGCGAGTACCAGGACTGGACGCAGCAGCAGGCCCAGCTAAAGCCCACGCGAACGTTGGCGATTGTGCTGTTTGCCGTGAGCCTCATCGGTTTTCTCGCGCCGATCCTGGTAGCCGCAGGGGTGGTGTGGGCGCTGAATTCACGCGATGCGCTGCGGCGCGCCGGCGGCTTCTACCAGGTTATGTGCTGGTTTGGCATCATTCTAAGCGTGATCTACACGCTGATCATGTGCAGCTTGTTGTTTTAGCGAGCCCGGGCTGTATCCGGGCTGATTGCAGGGCAAATATGATAGTTTTCATTCCCACTTTCGAGGCCGGCCAACCGGAGGCAGGCGAGATTTGCGCCTGCTGCCGGCAGATCATAAGCGTGGGCGAGGCCGTGGGGCGCTGCCCCAAGTGCCGGCATCTTCAGCACGCCGCGTGCTGGGAACAGTCGGGCGCGTGCTGCTCCAATGCGTGCTACCAGGGCGGGGTGGAGATATGCCGGCCGCAGGTTTCGGCACTGCCGGAGCCGGCCGGCGAGAAGATCGTAATCACGCGCGACGACACGGCCGGCGTGCAGTTGCTGCCAAGCGGGTGCGCCGCGTCGTCGGCGGCCTTGCGCCGGCCGCCGGCGCTGCCGAAAAGGCTTAGCGTGCTTGCGATCATTGCTTTTGCAGTTTCGATCATCGCGGCCATCATTGCCAGCCTTGGCGTCGCTTTCCCCGTTCTCGGTGCATCGGTTTCCATTCTTGGCATACCGCTGCTGGGTGTGCCGTGCGGCATGGCCGCGATAATCCTGGGCGCGGTGGCGATAAGCGGCATAAACGTGCGGCGGCACCTGAAAGGGCTCCCGTTTGCCGTCTCGGCGGTTGCCGTCGGCGTTGTGGCGATAGCAGGCTGGACTACACACGCGGGCCTTGTTTACCTCAAGGACGGCCTTCCGAGTTTCGAGCGGGAGTTTCCGAATTCGTTTTCGTGGGAGCATATAGACCCGGCGGTGCTGGACGACATGCCGCCGCCGATCCAGCGTGCCCTGCGCGCAAATGTAATGGTCGCCTCGAAGAACTCTTCGGCGTTGTCGAAAGGATCGGGCGTGGTGTTGCAGGTGCGCGGCGGCCAGGTGATGATAATAACAAACCATCACGTGATTACCACGTCGGGCGGCAGCAGGCACATGATTACATTTGCCGACGGCCGCGAAGCCGAGGGCAAGGTGGTGTGGCTGGGCCCGGATGGCATCGACATAGCGGTGCTCTCGTGCACGCCGGGGGGCATCTTGCCCGAGCCCGTGCCGGTGCGCGCGGGCCGGCTGATTGTAGGCGAGAACGTTTTCGCCGTGGGCAACCCCGTGGGCCTGGGATGGTCATACTGCAGGGGGGCCGTTTCCGCCATCCGCACGCAAAAATTCGGGGCCGCCGTGCTGCGGCTGATCCAGACGCAAACACCGCTGAACCCCGGCAACAGCGGCGGCGGGCTCTACGACGAAGAGGGCGTGCTTGTGGGCATAAACCAGATGACGGCCGACAAGCACCGCGCGGAAGGGATCGGCTTTGCAATCGCGATCAATGATATCATTTCGCATCTCGAGGGGCAGGCCGGCCTGAGCTTGCGGAAACAGACACCAGCAAGGAAAGACGTGCCGCCGCAATGAACGTTAGACAGAAGCGCCTGCAGGCAGACCACGAGAAGATAAAGGAAGGGCTTCGCAACCATCCCGCCATCCGCATCCGCGGCGTGTCGGGCAGCCCGCCGGAGCGCTACCAGATCGACTACGCCGTTCGCAGCCTCTCCGAAAACACCGAAGGCAAGGCTGTGGAGCGAAATGAGCATACGGTTGAGGTTTACCTCACGCTGGCATATCCGCGGCAGGCGCCTCAGTGCCGCATGCTCACCCCCGTCTTCCACCCCAATATCGCCCCGCACGCCATCTGCATAGGCGACCATTGGGCGGCCGGCGAATCGCTGCTGAACCTGATCCTCCGCATCGGCGAGATGCTTGCATTCCAGAGCTACAACCTGAAGAGCCCGCTCAACGGCTCGGCCGCACGCTGGGTGGAGGAAAACCAGCAGATGCTGCCTACCGATGCCCGCGACCTCTCGCCGCAGTCGTGGATAAACACGCTACCCGAGGCCGCCGGCCGCGAGCAATGCCGCAACTGCCACGCCGCCGACAAGCCGCTGCGCGAGTGCTCGCAGGGCCACACCGTGTGCGCCGACTGCACCATTGCGTGCGCGCGGTGCGGCGGCACTTTCTGCCTGATGTGCAAGCTGGAAACGTGCAGCGTGTGCAGCAGGCTGGTGTGCAAGCAGTGCTGCTCTTCCTGCAAGCAATGCGGGCGCACCGTTTGCAACAGCCACGTCGACACGTGCGAAACATGCGGTCAAACCGGCTGCAGCGATTGCGTGATCGCCTGCACGGTGTGCGGCAAGAAAGCCTGCACCCGGCATATCAGGCAGTGCACCGTGTGCCGCGCGGCCCTCTGCATACAGCACGCGCTCCTTTGCCCCGGCTGCGGCAAGTATGCCTGCAGCGAGCATTCCACCGCGTGCAGCGTTTGCGGGCGATTTTCCTGCCCCGACTGCTCGGCCGGTTGCGATCAATGCGGCGCGGCGCTCTGCCTGGAACACCTCAGCCTGTGCTCGGTGTGTAAACGCGTGGTCTGCAGCAACCACCGGCTCGTCTGCCCGCAGTGCAATAGAAGCTTCTGCAAGGGTCATTTCGACTCAGCCTCAAACATGTGCTTTGAATGCCGCAGGAGACCGGCCGGTGGAGACGG
>DATLAR010000242.1:0-15231 GCA_035527355.1 Planctomycetota bacterium | reverse complement strand
GCCTCGTAGAGGAGGATGTGCTTGGGCGTGGACGATATCCATTCTTCGGCGCGAATCACGTGCGTGATGAGCATCAGGTGGTCGTCTACCACGTTTGCAAGATGATAGGTGGGGAAGCCGTCGGACTTCAGCAGCACCTGGTCGTCGATCTGCTCGTTTGCGATGGTCACCCTGCCGCGGATCCTGTCGTCAAACGAAGTCTCGCCCGACGACGGCACGGCGAGGCGGATTACAAACGGCAGGCCGGCATCGAGATTCTTCTGCACCTGCTCGGGCGATAGCGTGCGGCAGAGGCCGTCGTATTTCGGCGGCAGCTTTGCCTTCTTCTGCTGCTCGCGCATTTGCTCGAGGCGCTCTGCCGTGCAGAAACAGCGGTAAGCGTTGCCGCCGTCCAGCAGCACCTGAGCGTATTTGCTGTATGTTTCAGACCGCTCCGATTGGCGGTAAGGCCCGTAAGGGCCGCCTACGTCGGGGCCTTCGTCCCAGTTCAGCCCCAGCCACCGCAGCGTATCGAGGATGGCCTGCTCGGATTCGAGCGTGGAGCGCGTGCGGTCGGTGTCTTCGATGCGAAGCACGAACTGCCCGCCATGCTTGCGCGCGAAAACGTAATCAAAAAGGCCGATATAGGCGGTGCCGACGTGCGGCTCGCCCGTGGGGCTTGGGGCAACGCGGACTCGGACTGGCATTTGGATGTTCCTTACTATTCAGGCTTTGGCCTTTTAGGCTTTGGCCTTTTAGGCTCCGGAATTGCGTACGAACACAACTGGGTTGAACAAGACAACCCACTCACTTGGCTGCATCATTAGGCTCGGATATCTTCTTCCTCAATCCTTGAATGCAGGCGTTGAGAGTTCTCGACATCTCCTGGCACGTCTCGGTGACCTTATCGGCATTCTGCATGTAACCCAGGCGGGCTGCCAACGACGCCTGATACTCAAGTTCTTTTGCTGAGCCATAGGCCATCGTAAGGAAACGCATGTATTCGGCCGTCGTATCGCGGGTGCAGCCTTCGACTATGTTGGATGGAATCGAGACAGCGCAACGGCGCATCTGTGCGCTCAGCCCGAACATCTCCTCACGCGGAAAGAGCTTGGTTTCGTGAAATACCAGCAGGGCAAGCTTATCGGCAAGCCCGAATATCTGAAGCTTCCTGTGGTCTCTCATTTCATCCCGTCCTCTTACACACGTTGCCTCTGTATTCAGCCTAAAAGGCCAAAGCCTACAAGGCTAAAGCCTAAGAGCCCAAAGCCTACAAGGCTAAAGCCTTACTAAGCCTTTCCAGTGCCGTTCTCGCCGCTTCCTCCGGGTTCTCCTGATGCATGTATAACTCCACCGTTACGAAGCCTTCGTATCCGATTTTTTTCACCGCCTGCAGGATCGGTTTGAAGTCGATGGCGCCGTCGCCGGGCAGCAGATGGTAATGCCGGCGGTCGGCGGCGATATCTTCGATGTGGATGTGCCGGATGCGGCTGCCGAAATGCAGGATCGCGGCGGGCACGTCCTCATTCACGCAGAAAAAATGGCCGATGTCGAAATTCAGCCCCAGCCATGGCGAATCGATCCGGTCGAAAAGCTCGTCCATCTGTGCCACGTTCTCGATCAGCAGCAGCGGTTCGGGCTCGATCAGAAGCATGACGCCGGTTTGCCCGGCCACGTCGAGCGCCTCGCGCAGGCCGGCTTCGAAGATATCGAGGGCCTGCTCGCGCGGCATCGAGGCGTCAAGCGGGCCGCCGGGCTGTGTTTGAATATTCGGCGCGCCCAGCTTCGCGGCCAGCCTCAGGCAGTCGATTGTGTGCTGCACGCGTTTGCGGCGGAAGGCGGCATCGGGCTCGATCCACGACGGATGCTGGATTTCGTTCTGAATGCCGTAGAGCATGAATGCGTTGACGTTGGCTGGCTGCAGTTTCGTTTCGCGCAGCACACTGCGTATTTCGGCGATCTTGTGGTCGTCGGTGTGCGGCGGATATGCGTGCGGCACGTCGCCGAGGATTTCCACGCCCTGGTAGCCGCACCGGGCGATGGCGTGCAATGCGTCTTTGATATCAAACTTGCGGAAGGCGTTTGTGCTGAAACCGAATTTGAACATCCCTTTGCGTCCTTGTCCGTTGTGTTGGAGGTGTTTGCACGCGCGGCATCGAAACCGACAGCAGGGCCGCGTGGATACTGCGAAGCGGCGGCTATTCTTCCTTATGGTTCTTCATGATCAGCATGCGTTTGGCAAGCTTGGCATCGGCCGGTGCGGCTTCGATCGTCGCCTGCTCGCCGTTCTTGCCGCGCCTCATCCGCAATTGCATCGGCGCAGTAGCCTTGGCATAGAGCGCCGTGAGCGATGCGGCCAGCTTCACGTTGGCGTCCGACAGCTCCCCTCGCAGCAACACGGTAGGCCCGGGAGCGTCGTTTGTGTCGAACAGCAGATCATCGTCGTGGCAGAGGCTGAATATCTTGCCGTTGTCTTTTTCGTTTCGGCCGACCACGATCTTGGTTGCGGCATCGATGCGGAAATGCCGGCCCACCTTCAGCAGGTGCACGTCGCTCACGTTGAGGTCCGCGTACTGCATCAGGTCGCGCAGCCGGTGGGAAAACTCCGGATCGGTGAGCAGGCATCCGCCGGCGGGGCAGGGGTAATCTTTGATCTGGAAGATATCGGCAAGCTGCATCTGCTGTTTTCGCGAGCGGCCACGGATGGCGGGCAGCTTTTCGCGGTCTACCCAGCCTTCTTTTTCGGGCAGCGTGGGCTCGAGGAATTTCGCGGACAGCGGCCGGAGGATCAATCCCTCGAGCTCGGCCTCGCGGTCGATCACCTTCATAGCGTGGCGCCGCTGGGACATTGGCCGCTGGCCGAGCACCTCTCCAGTGATGAGGAAGCGAGCGCCGCTTTGGCGCATGTAGGCGGCGGCGCTGCGCAGCATCTGAATTCTGCAATCAATGCAGGGATTCATGTTGCTGCCGTAGCCGTGCTTCGGAGCTTTCACCACGTCGAGGAATTCGCGTGTGTTGTTTATCACGCGCACCTTCACGCCCAGCACTTCCGACGCCTTGAGTGCTTCCAGTTTGCAGCTATCGTTGCTGGTGCAGCGGCAAAACGCGCTGACGAAATTGAGAGCCTCCACCTCGATGCCCTGCTCCTGGATCACGCGGATGGCAAGGGTGCTGTCGAGCCCGCCGGATAGCAATGCAACCGCTCTTATCTTTTCCACTGCAAATCCTCTGTTTCCATAAATAGCCCAACATATTGTAGCAGATACCAGGCGGATATGCAAGGATAGCGAATGGAGTTGTCGGCCGTCGCGAGCGGGTGGCGTCCGCCGGCAGTGGATTTGCCAGGCGGAACTGCTGCAATGCACACCGCTAAGTACCGGCGGAGGTACAGCTTGCATGGAATTTTGTTTCCCCGTTTCTATGGAACGACTTCAGTACTTTATTGCTGCGCTTCCATAGGCGCCCACTGGCGGAATCGCGGCCTGATTCTCCTAAGCGATTGGGCCATCGGCACATACGATAGAACACAATCTTTTACACTCTGCGAATCGTGCTTCTGGCACGCATTTTGCACATATCTCCGGCAACTCTAACGGCTCAGAAACGCCGGTCAACACATCTCGGGAGAATCCAACCAAGGCGATCACATTTCTCTTGCGTAACGGCAGGAATCTATAGTGATAGTCAGCCTTTCAGGCATTTTCCAGCTTTCAGGCACATACAGGCGCAATGGGTGCACCCCTGCGCCTTGCTTCAATAATCCCGCCCGTCAAAACCTCTCCGAACGTCCCACGCAATCATCTTCACCAAAGCTCTCCTCATACTGCCCGGACGGCTGCTGGGGCTGTCCGGGCCAGCACAGGATCATCGTCTCTTCGAGGCGTTGGCTCATACCCACCATGATCCACATCCGGGAGTCTTTGTTGGTCGCGGCAAACCACGGGTTGTTGATGGGCGCCAGAGCTCCACAACGCTTCTAAGCCCTGTGCCGTCATACGGCGACATGTCGCGAACAGTCAGTCTCTTCAGCACTATTAGCAGCGCTAGATCGGGCATCTCAAATGCGTGTTGGCAGATTGATTGCGACAGTGAAACCGTTGCGCCCAAAGCAGCTCTTGGGCCGGGCGCAAGCGGCAGGCAAAACGTGCCTGAGAAAAGCCCTGCCCATGCCGGCCCGCAAGCTGCTTGGCATCCGCCACCCCGCCCACCTGATTCCCGAACCTATCCTGGAAGAAAACAAACCCGCTTGGCTCAGCCGACGCGACCGCACCGCCGCGTCCATCGAGGCGCAGAACATCATCGAGGGCACGTTCGATTTCCACAATCAGAAGCAAATCTACCCCAAAAGCATCAGGTGGCGCAACCCCGTGGGCAACTACCTGTGGGACTACGAACTGCACTCGTTCCGCTACCTCGATTCATTCCGCTGTCTTGCGGAAGACGGCGATGCGCTTGACCACGTGGTGATGCACGCAAAGACGCTGATGCGCGATTGGGTGGCAAATTGCCGCTACCCGCACATGCCGGGCTGGCATTCCGAGGTCCTCTCGAGACGCCTCGCAAACTGGACCCGATTCCTGATCGATTTCCCGGAAGATACCGACATCGACCTGCACGACAGCCTCGCAGAGCAAGCTACTTGCCTTGAACACAACATCGAAACTTTTCTGCCGGGCGTGCAATTGCTGGAAAATGGAATTGCGCTTGCCATGACCGGGCTGTATTTCCACAATGGCAACGCTCCCCGTCGTTGGCTGGACGAGGGCATGCAAATCCTCAGCCGGCAGCTTTCTGTGCAGGTGCTTCCGGGTGGCGGCCATTTCGAACGCTCTCCCATGTACGCCTGCCATCTCCTCGAGGGGCTGATCAATTGCTACAACCTCCTCAAGGCTCGCAAAATGCAACCCGTGTGGCTTACAATGACGATGAAAGCAATGGCGCAGCGGATATCAAAGCTGCTTCACCCCGACGGCGACATCCCGCTGCTGAACGACTCGGCCCTCGGGCAAACGTCGCACCCGATCGACATCCTTGAATACGCCAGGAATTCCTTCGATTTCCGGCTTTGCCCGCCTGAGCAAAAGGTGGAAGAGGACGGATATTTCGTATTCTCCGATGCAAAAATGTTCCTCGTAATCGATAACGGCCCGCTGGGCCCCGACTTCCTGCCAAGCCACGGGCACGCAGATAACCTGTCGTACGAAATGTCCATCGGCAAGAAGCGAGTGATTGTCGATTCCGGCGTCTTCAGCTATGCTTCCGACGACCTTCGCACCTACTGCCGCGGCACGTCTGGGCACAATACCGTAGTAGTCGACTTCTGCGATCAGTCGGACGTGTGGAGCGCGTTCAGAGTGGGCCGGCGGGCAAAGCCGCTGCCGCCGGTAGTTTTTGAAAGCGACGAGCTTTCGGCATTCACCGGCGGCCACGATGGCTACCGCAGCCTGCCCGGGGCGGTGATCCACCGCCGCTCGCTGCTCCACGTGCCCCGGCGATTCTACGTGATCAGCGACTGCGTTTCCGGCTCAAGGGCGCACCGGCTTGAAAGCCACATTCATCTCGCACCGGGGCTGAAAGCCGACTGGCAGGACGACCGTGTGCTGGTAACCGACCAGGGCAAGACGATCTTGCAAGTATTGCCTTTTGGAACGGACGTGATGCAGAAGAGCTTCGGATGGTATTGCCCGAGGTTTGGCGTGAAGGAAAGCAACCTGCACATCGTCTTCGCCGTCGCGTCCGAACTGCCGTACAGGTTCGGGTATTTTCTCGTTCCCGACGATGCTGATCTGAAAGCGACGGCTACATTCGACGGCGAGTCTAGCCTGTATTCCGTGCAGATTGAGGGGCTGCCGCCTATCGTGATCAGGGGGCTCGATACACGTTTTTCAATGGCCGGCAGCCGCCAAGGCTGAGAGAGCTTCAAGCTTGATGTCGAAGGGGCGTTGACGAGAGCGCTGTCAAGGACACGGTGGCGGCTCATTCCTGCGGATCGGTGCCAGGGGATCGAGAACTCTCCGGGTACCAAGGGGCATTTTGATTGCCGCTAGCAAAGGAATGCCGGGGCAATACGGATGTAACATCCGTGCGGATGCGACATCCGTGCGGATGCTGAATCCGTGCTCTATCCCTCTAGAATGGGCCGCCCCGAAGTCCGCTCGGCTCCATGCTTGGCTCTGGGCCGATCATGTTCCGGAGCCGACGGAGCTGAGTTGCATGTATTTCTTCCGCGAGCACTCGTGGCAGCGGAATTGCGGGCGCCTGTCGTCGGTTCTATCGTAGTTGTTCGCCTTTACCAGCCTGTAGCCGCGGTCGGCTATCTTGCCGCAGTCCGCGCACGCAATGTCAGACCGCACCTCCCATAATTCTCCGCGCAGAATGGCCGTGTGATTGAATATCCAGCGGTCTACCCAAAAGAAGATGAGGCCGCCGATCAGGTTTGCAAATACGGCGGACCACGTGGTGCCCAGCGTTGCGAAGGTGATAACGCATATGGCAAGGATGGGCGTGGACAACTGCCATCGGACGAGGTATAGAAGGTATTTTTTTATCACGTGGCTGTCCTTCTACGGCGCTATGGCCGCTGTGGATGTAGCTGCGACGGGTATTCTTCCGCCATGGTTGACAGATTGATTGTACTATATTCTCGGCAATCTTCGGAAGGCAATCGAGCCATTTGGCGGCGCGGAAGCGCTGTGCATATGCGAAAGCATGAGCCGCGATCGCGGAGCATGCACAGGCAACAAGTGCCCGGCCCGCTCGCGATTCCGTGGCGGGCGCGGTGTGATGAAGCCACGCTGCCGGTGCTTCGTTGCGCAAGCCGCTGCCGGTCATGCCTGGGCTGGGGGCGGCTGCGGCAGCTTCCGCAACGAAGCACCGGCTCCGTGCTCGAATACGGTCAGGCTTGAGGCTCTTTTGGCGCTTCGGCTTCCTGCGAAGGATTCAGCACGGCGCTCAGGTCCTTGTAGGGTTTGAACTTCAGGCCCTTCTTGCCGGGGATCATCAGTTTTTCACCCGTGCGAGGATTCCTGCCTTCGCGAGGCTTGCGCTCGGTAACCTTGATGACGCCAAATCCAGGGAATGCAAACTCGCCTTCCGCCTTGAGTTTCTCGATGGCGACGTCGAGCAGACCCTGGTAAAAATTGGCGGCCTCAGCCCTGGAGAGTCCGGCGGACTTCATAAGTTCGTGCAAAAGTTCTTCTCGAGTCACTGTAGGTCTCCTTTCTGGCCCCCGAGAGGGCATCCAATCCTAGTCAAGTTGCCACAGGGCACACCAACACAAGCGGCTATCGTGACCACCACTGGGGCAGCGCAAAGGCAAGCTCCTTGCGAACGCTCTTCTCAAGGCCACGGATTGATGGCCTAAGGGAGGTTTCCAGCTTTCGGCGGCACTTCCGATCCTTTCTGGCCTTCAGGGCTTTGGGGCTGCTGCCAAGGAAAGGGCTTGGCTTCGGGATAATGCTCCTTGTATTTGGCAAACTCCTCCTGATTCAGAGGATACCATTCGTCATAAGGATAACGGCGGAAGAACTCCGATATTCGTTCCCGAAAATGCTCATCCGCCATCGCATTCAGGCGTCCTTTTCGCAGGTGCCGGAGAGTTTCGAGCTCCTCACGCGATACACGAAGGGTGACCTGAAAATCAACAGCCTTCTTCTCGTTGAAACCGATTTCCTCGCCGGGAGGAAGATAGAACCATTTCAGATTAAGGCGTGCTTGTTGTGTGAGAATCTTCCATGCCTTCAAAGAAGGTGCTGATTGCTTTTCCAACCCTGTCACTTGGCTGAATCCCCGTATCTCACAGAGCGTGATATCACGGTTATGTTGTGCGTCGCAATCCTGCGTTGCGACAATTGCCGCAACTGGTCGTACTGGCACAATGATCCGAAGGGGCTCACCTTTCCCGGCAATCTGCTCCCATGTCGACTCATACTCCTGCATATCGCCGGCGATAATCATTTGCCTGAGAGAAACATCGATCCGTGGCAGGTCAACAAAGATGTCCCCTTGGCAGATTGGGGCAAGTACTCCCACCGATTCGTAAATCATAGCTCCATTTCCAGTTCTATGATGTGTGTTGCTTCGTTTTCCGCGAGTTCTGCACGTTCACGCTCGGCGCGTACGAGAATACTGTCCACAATTCGCAAAGCCTCCGCACGTGAGATTGGCCTGCCTATCGCCCCATCCAAGAAGGATGATGCCGTGGCAGCATCTTCTATCCTCTTCGCGCTGTACCAGATGTCGGGCACTGCGGTAGCGGGCGACGTGTGCAAGAGGCAGGCTATGAAGAAAGCTTCACGGGGAAATGAAAAGCGCCTCTTGGGCCTCTGAATGAAGCTCTCACTCCATGCCCCCGTGGCCCCTGCATCAAACTCCGGAGATTCAGCTTTAACCTCAACATTGGATGCGTCTGCCATCAGGAAAACCTCCTTTGCAGATCACCCTCAATCATTTTGAAGAACCAGTCATTGGTAAGCTCGTGAGCTCTATCCAACCAGTTCTTGAACCCGCTGGGCATTGGCACATGATCCCGGCCAGCCTGGACCATGGTCTCCCATATAATAGCGGGAGTTCCCTTTCTCTGTCCCATGGCAAAGCGGAGCGTCATAGTTCCACCAGGGTCGCTATTCGGGAAAGATGCCTGCCAGTTGAAGGCCGCCGGTGCCTTTCGTACACGATCCTCCGCGAAAAGGCTCTCAGGCAGTATGATGTTCACGTTCATCTTATCGCGCAGAAAGCTAAAAACGTCCTCTTTATCAAAGTCAACATCAACCGCATCTATATAACGTAATGTTAGGTCCTGCACTTGAAACTCTCCCCTGGCCGGGTGTGCGTCAAAAAGCTTGTTCACTGCCTCCACACATCGTTTCTGGAAGTCTGGCCAGGTATAGCGGGCTGTCTCATTGACAGTCATTATGCCCGGCCCAATCTGGATAAGAGGCCAAGAATCCTTGGATACACGGAACCGATGCTGTGGAGCATGCGCTACCATTACATCAGGGAACTCCGATGGAGGCAGGGACTCATGAAATGGATAGTCGCCTTCGATTCGCTCCGAAAAGCGTCCCAGCAATAGACGATAATGTGGATCGCTCTGCGGCCCCACTTGCTGTTGTGGTACCTGTGATGCCAGAATCCATCTAAGTTCAAGCAGTGCTTCCACTAACGGCTTATTCTTCAATTCCTTGCTTGACATCGTCATCTCCTGAAGCAACGACCTTTCAGCCCGCAATACTCCAAAAATCGGACAAAACAGCACAGCGGCAACAGAATTCCGGAAGAATGCACATCCATTATCAGAAGCCGGAATCCAAGGATTCAGAAGAAGCCGACGGTTGCCGGGCGAGCCAATTCCGTTGTTCTGGCTTCTGAATTCTGGCTTCTGGCTTCTCACTTCTCACTTCTCACACAGCTTTCAGTACCGCCCCGAGCGCAGAATATCCCACACCAGCCACAGGCCCAGCATCGCTGCTATCACGTAGCCCGCTATCCCGAGCACAGGAATGCCCCACAACGACAGGAAATTCGAGTGCAATGCGATGGACGATCCGACTACGGTGCCCATAAGAATTATGCTTACGGAGAGCCGGTTGCTCACGCGGTCGAGCTCGTTGATAAGCCCTTCGAGACCCTGGTGCTTGAAGCTGACGGTCATCGTGCCGGCTTCAATTTTCTGAAGGATCGTTTTCAGGTGCCCGGGCAGGTTCTGCATCAGCTTCGAGGTGTGCCATAGCTGCAAGCCTAGCTTGCGCGCAGCGTGCTTTGGCGACACCTTCTGTGCGAGCACGCGGCGTGCGGCCGGTTCGATCAGCTCGGACATGTTGAATTCGGGATCGAGCGTGCGGCAGACGCCGGTAACGAGCACAAGCGATCGCGAGAGCATCACAAGGTTGCGGGGCATTGTCAAACCGTGGGCTCGCGCGAGCCTGAAGAAGTCGTTGAACAGGCTGCCAAGGTCGATCCGCTTGAGCGGCATGCCGTAATACTTGTCGTATATCTCGAGGAAGTCGGGCATGAACCGGTGAGTGTCAAGCGGCGGTGCTTCACCCATCTCGAAATACACTTCGAGGAGGATATCGATGTTTTCCTTCGAAACGGCTATGAGGGCGGTGGAGAGTTGCGACAGCATCTGGTCCGTCAGGTGGGCGGTGTTGCCGAAGTCAACAATGGCCACGTTGCCTTGCTCGTCTATGAAAAGATTGCCGGGGTGCGGATCGGCGTGGAAGAAACCGAGTTCGACGTACTGCCGCATAAACGCCTCGGCAAGGCGCTTGGCAACTGCAGGCCGATCTATGCCGCAGCGATCCAGCTCCGCGATGCTGTCGGGGCGGATGCCGCTCATCCTCTCTACGGTGAGCACCTGCGAGGTGGAGCAATCCCAGAAGACGCGCGGGCTCGTGATGCCGGGGGTTTCGGACATCAACTGGTGGAACTTGGAGGTGTATGATGCCTCTGCCACGAAATCGAGCTCCTTGCGGATGGAGCTTTCGAATTCTTCGACGAGGCGCACCGGGTTCAGCTCGGGCCAGTTTCGCTCGGCGTGGTGGGCGAAGTAATAGAGCAGTTCGATGTCGGCCTTCACAACGCTTTTGATGCCGGGGCGGCGCACTTTCACCACTACGGGATGGCCGCTGGCGAGGCGGGCGTGGTATACTTGCGCAATGGAGCCCGACGCAAATGGTTCATCGCCAAACTCACTGAAAACATCGGGGATGGCGCGCCCCAATTCCTTTTCGATAATGGCCTTCGCTTCAGACGTGGAAAAGGGCTTTACGCTGTCTTGCAGCTTGCGGAATTCACAGAGGTAGGGTTCGGGGATGATATCGGGCCGCGTGCTGAGAATCTGGCCCAGCTTGGTGAAGGTGGGGCCGAGTTCCTGCATCGTGAGCACGAGCCGCCGGGCGATGGTTTCATCGTCGGGAGGCAGCACTTCGAGCTTACCACGCGAAACGATCCTGGCCACCATCGGCATGTGGTCTTGCAGGTTCATTCGCGCAACGACGTGCCCCAGCCCGTGGCGTCCGAGCGCCATCAGGATCTCCATCGCTCGCTGGAGGTTTTTCGGAAAGCGGGCAATTGCTCTTAGGGCCATCTTCTATCTGCTTTGATACGCGCCCGCACATAGCTCGGATTCGCGGGGCGCGGCCGGTCAGCGTTCGTGAAGCTGCGCGGAAATGCCGAGCGCTTTCAGTTCTTTCCTGCATTCGTCGGCTTGATCTTTTGTGGCGCCTTTCAGCACCGTAACCACCGGCTTGTTCACGGCTTGCATTGCTTCTTCGATGGAAACCCCCTGATACTTGGCTACCACTTCCGCCACCGGGCCTTTCTGGACGGGCTTCAGCTTTGCCACAAATGTCACCCTGATTCCGCCCGGTAAGGATTTCCTCACTGCGGCCGGATTCGCTGGGGCCGACGTGGCCGCGGGCGGCGTGGGTGCCGCTTCGGCCAGCTTCACGTCGTCCAATATCCTGATCTCGTTTGCCTCTTGCTTTGGCCCGGGTGCCTCTTCAACCAGCTCAAGCAAGTCATCATCATCGTCTTCATCTTCATCTTCCACTAGCGACCATTTTCCCGCTGCCTGCGGCGGCTTTGCCTGGGGTTTTGGCGGCGGGGCCGGCGGAGGCGTGAGTACGGGCTTTGGGGCCGCCTGCCCAGATGCAACAGCATTG
The DNA here is from genome assembly GCA_035527355.1 of Planctomycetota bacterium. Taxonomy (GTDB): domain Bacteria; phylum Planctomycetota; class PUPC01; order JABMSA01; family JABMSA01; genus DATLAR01. The sequence goes on along the minus strand of DATLAR010000242.1, from coordinate 3,586 downwards.
GCCGCCGGAGCCGCCGGCCTTGGCTGCAGGGCTGCGGGAGGCGCTGCAACGGCAGGCTGCACGGCCGCGGGCCTGGGCCGCAACGGCGCAGGCTTTGCGATCACAGGCGCCAACGCCGCCGCCTGCGCCGGCACAGCATGCACGGCGAGCCGCTGCCCGCACTGCGGGCAGATGAACACGTTTCCCGCATGCTTGGCGATGTCTGGCATCACCGGCCAGTTCAGCCGCCTGGTGCTTCCTGCTGGTTCGGAAGTTACCGCCACGTCGGCACCCAGCCTGCGCAGGCAGCCGAGGTTGCTGTCAACGTTTGCAGCCTGGGCGGCGCTAAGTTTATCGAGCAGAATTATGGGCACCGCCTGCACAATCTGTGCAGCAGGCGCGCGGTCGATAGGGAAAAGCAGCACCAATTCGGCCGCGGCTTCTTCGGCAGCGTCAGCCGGCACCGACTTAAGAATTACACGGAATTCCTGGCCTTCTGCAAATTCATTCATGATAGCACTCCTCGCAACGGTACACCAATAGGCTTATACGAATATTACCACTATCGCGTGCGGAAGTCAAGAATTGTTTGGCGAAAACCGGTTGTATGCTTGAGTTTCTCCGAGGCCGGAGGAAACCCGAAGTCCAGGGTCTAAAGCCCAAGGCGGCACAGCACAGTCGAAAGCGATCGATAGCCAGCTACAGTTTTTCGTGCAGCAAACCCGCAAACAGAGGCAAGCGCGTGGCGATTTCAAGACATGCGATCTCCTGCGATACGACGTACTTAAGTTATTGTGCATCAGCAGCTTGGGATGCTTCATGCCGTCTGCGCCGCCCTGGTGGGCGTGGGTGCCCATGCGCGCTGCTCGCATTTGCTCGCCTGCTGCGGATTTCGTGAAGTGCCTGTAGCAACCAAGCTTTCGTTGTTTCCGCCGCCTTTGCACGCTCTCAAGGCTCTACGGCGGCACAGTTTTTGCGTTGTTGCCCCAATAGGAAATAACAAAGCGGGGAGCGCTTTGCGGTACAAGGAGAAGTAAACAATGAAGCAAAGGATCTGTGTAGCGATTGGATTGGCTTTGATTTTCGGTGCATGCCTCTGCACGAACGCTTCGGCCGCCCTGCTCGATGAGCATTTCGGGGTCACCCTCGAGCTTGGCCCGGGGCAACATGATCCCTACCAAAACACAACGACCTATCCGTTTGTGCTCGAGAGCCTTGCACCCACGAAAAACACGGCTACCGTCGATTACAGGGTCGCCGACTGGTACGGCTACTGGTCCAAGACGAACCTCAGCTACACCACGGTGCGAGGCGCCTATCCCTCTGCGGCCGAGCCGTACGATATCGAGGCCATTTACTTCGACAACGACGCGACCAATCTCTACATAGCGATCGTAACGTCAATGGCGCCGCCGCCGGGACGCATCGAGTCGCGGATCGGCAACGTTCTGGCCGCCACGGGCGACCTTGCCCTCGATCTCGGTTTGAACGCCCATCACAGCGCGAACGACAAGTTCAGCTATGACTACGGGGTGAACATCAACAACGAGATCCGCCAGAGCGGAAACAACAATGCAACGTCTGGAGGCGATGAGATCGCCAACGACCTCTACCGGACGTCCAACACGGATTGGTACGTGGCCACGCCACGCAATGCCGTGCCCAACAGGGGCGAGCTGACCAACATCGACCCCGAGCATTCCGGCTTTACCGGCACACTGCTGGGCAACGCGATTGTCGATTACTACGAGTACATCTTTGAGAACGGCAAACAGGAATGCGGCTACCCCACGTACATCATCGAAGTTACCGTTCCCCTTGATCTCCTGCCTGCGCTTGAGGACGGCCAACTCATTGGCGCAAGCTGGGCAATGGGATGCATGAATGACGGCGGCAGCAACTATCCTTTCTTGCGGTTCGACCAAGACAATCCGGCCACCTTCAACCAACCCATTCCCGAGCCTGCAACGATGGCGCTGCTGGGCTTCGGGCTTGCGGCTCTTGTTATCCGCCGCAAACGAAAAGCCTGATCATCAGCCCGCGGGCAAACCTGCAACGGCCGTGCCGGCGACAGCGCCGGCGCGGCCGCTTTTTCTGCCCAGATAATGCTGAACATGCCCGCCCGCCCTGCGTACAATACCATTGGCTCAACACGAAGGAAAAACACCTGAAGCCGAACACTTTCGCAAAAGGAGGAAGAGGAAATGTCTGAAGATATCCTTGGATCACTGCTCAGCCGTCGAAGTGCGATAAAGGCCGCGGGCATCGGCGCGCTGGCTTTTGCAGTGGGCGGTGCAGGCGGCGGAGCGGGCGCAGCCACGCAGGCGAAAACCCCGCCCACGCAGGAAGGCGCACCCGGAGTCTACGAGCTGCCCCCCCTGCCATATGGTTTCAATGCACTCGCACCGGCCATCGACGAAACCACGCTGCAAACGCATTACGAGAAACACCACGCCGCATACGTGAAGGGCCTGAACGAGGCACTGCGCAAGCTTGAGATGGCGCGCAACAGCAAGGATTTCGCACAGGTGCGGGCACTCTCGCGCGATCTGGCGTTCAACGGCTCCGGACACGTGCTGCACACGCTCTATTGGAACAGCATCAGGCAGGGCGGCTCCGCCGAGCCGCAGGGCGCGCTGCGAACGACGCTCGACCGCGATTTCGGCTCGTTCGACGCATTCAAGGCACAGTTCATCGCCGCTGCCGTGCAGGTGGAAGCCAGCGGCTGGGGCGTGCTGGCATGGGAGCCTATGGGCAAGCGGCTGATGGTGCTGCAGGCCGAGCGGCACGAAGACCTCACGATCTGGGGCGCCACGCCGCTGATGGTGTGCGACGTGTGGGAGCACGCGTACTACCTGCAATACAAGAACCGCCGCGACGAATACGTAAACAACTTCTGGAAGATCATCGACTGGCAAGCTGCGGCCAAGCGCTTCGAAGCGGTTGCAGCCACCCCGGCTGAAACCAGGAAAGCGGCGAAGTAGCGGCGGATTGGCAGCCGATTGCGGCGGCTGCAATACATGTAGGAAAATTCCGCAGGGAACGTGCGCAAACGCCGGAAAATTGGCCTTGCAATCCATGCCCGTGCTGATACACTTATAGTGGGCTTGTGGCTGTTGCACGGGTTTTCAGGGTTGCGCCCCTGGCTTGCCGAGCCGGGGCAGAAGGGGAGGCGGGTATGAAAGCGTTTCACATTGTGATCGTTATCATAGGCATCCTGATGATGGCGGGGCTTACCGTTCTGGCGGTGGCTACCGGGCAATGAACCTGCGGCTCCGGGCTGCGCAAGAGAAACGATGCAAGGAGGCGGCTTTTCTACGGCCGCCTCCTGTGTTTTTGCTGCAGCGATCTGCCATCTCGCGCAAGGCCAAACGTTCATGATCCTTGGCGGGCACGGGCAGTGGGCGCCCAATGAAAAGGTGGCGTTCGAGCTGGGCCTAGGCGTTATTTGCCTACCGCCTACCGTGGGTGTGTAAACAATTCGTGGGCATTCGCGTATAAAAGGTATACTCGAACGCGCAGCGGTCGCCGTCTGCATTCTTCATCCATTCTTTATTCAACTCCGAATAAGGCCTGAAGGGCCGGAGTGCCGTACAGCCCAGTCCGA
>DATLAR010000241.1:0-7049 GCA_035527355.1 Planctomycetota bacterium | reverse complement strand
GCGGACATGGAATGGTGCGCGGGCAGCGCGCCTACGCCAAAGGGCAAGATAAGCGTGAGCTGGAAGCGCAGCGACGGCGCGTTCGGAATAAGCGTGGAACTGCCGCCGGACGTGCCGGCGGACGTGGAGCTGCCTGTTTCGGCCGCGAAGCATCCGAAGCTGTTTTTCGACGGCGAGAAGGCTCGGCCGGCGGGCGTGAAGGTGCTTAAGAAGAACGACCGCTGGCTGGTGAGCGTGCCGAAGGGCAGCCGTGTGTGCGTCGAGGCGCGGAGGTAGTATTTTCGCGCTAGGTGGCCGGCTCCGGGTGCGCATCCGGGGCGGGTGTGACGGGCACGTACGACGGCTCGTCGGCGTCTTTCTCGGGTTTCACGGCAAACCACGGAAAGAGCTTGTAGAAGAGCACGTAGAGCGTGGGCACAACCACGAGTGTGAGCACGGTGGCAAAGGTGAGGCCGAAGATGACGGCGATTGCCATGCCGCTCCACCACTGGCTGGATTGGCTTTTGGTAGCCCATTGCAGTGTATGGAAATCGTATGAGATTCCGGTGGCCATCGGCACGAGGCTGATGACGGTGGTGGTGGCGGTGAGCAGCACGGGCCGCAGGCGCGTTTCGCCGGCCTGCACGGCGGCCTCCACGAGGCCCAGGCCGCGCCGCTCGAGCTGCCGCGTGTAGTCGAGCAGCACGATTGCGTTGTTTACCACCACGCCGGCCAGGCTTATCACGCCGATGCCGGTCATGATGATGCCAAACGGCTGCCCGCAGATGAGCAGCCCCGCAAATACGCCCACCAGCGAAAGCACCACGGTGAACATGATGATGGCCGGCACGGCTATCGAGTTGAATTCCATCACGAGGATGAGCGTGATCACCAGCAATGCCACGATGAAGGCCTTTGTGAGGAACGCGGCCGACTCGTCCTGCTCTTCCTTCTCGCCGGCATAACTGATCTCGTAACCGAGGGGCAGAATCGGCTTGAGCTTGGCGTCGATTCGCGCCTTCACGTCGTTCAGCACCTCCGTGCTCAGCCGGTTTTCGTTGTCGGCCGTGAGCGTAACCACGCGTTTCTGATCCACTCTTCGGATGGTTCCGAAGCCGCCGCGGTAGTCGGGCGAGCCGAGCGAGCTGAGCGGTATGGCCTTGCCGGAGCTGTTTGGCACTTGGAGGGCCAGGAGGTCGTCGACGTTCATTCGCTGCTCGACCGGCAGGCGCACGGTGATGTCGTGCTCGTCGTTGTATTCGCGGAAGGTGCTCACCTTGCTGCCGAAGATTGCCATTTTGAGGAATCGGCCGATGACGGCGGTGTTGACGCCGGCGAGCATTGCGCGGCGGCGGTCGACGCGGAAGACGAGTTCGGGCTTGGTTGCTTCGAGATCGCTGCGGAGGTTCACCATGCCGGAGACGTCGGCGATCTCGTGCCTGGCCATCTCGCTGAGCCGTTCGAGTTCGCGGAAATCCTTGCCGATGAATCGGACGGTGACGGGTGCTCCGGTGGGCGGGCCGCCTTTCTGCCGCTCAACCTTGATCTCGGCGCCGGCGATGTCTGCGAGGTCGCGGCGGATTTCCGCTAGTGCATCGGCCGATGACCGCAGGCGGGTCTCGTAGTCGTTGAATATGATTGTGAGGTTGCCGACGTGCGGGCCGCTGGAGCTGCCGTGGAATGAGAATTCGCCGGCGGATCCAACGTTGGCCGAGAGGTATTTCAGCTCGCTGCGGTACTTTTCAACGCGCGCCTCGCAGATGCGGGTGAGGCGGTCGGTTTCGCGTATGTTGGTTCCTTGCGGGCAGCGGATGTTCACGATCGCCTGGTCGGGATCGCCTTCGGGGAAGAATTGGACGCCGTTTCCGGATTTGGCATAGAAAGCGGAGAGGCCGATGAGCAGGAGGACGGCGAGGATTATGGTGGTGAAGCGGTGCCGCAGCGAAAGATGCAGAATCGAATGATAGGCGTGGATGAAGATGTGGCGGCGGCGCTCCTTCGGCACGCCCGCGAAGACCGATGAAACTGTGGGATTCACCACGAGTGCGACGAACAGCGAGCTTGACAGCGTGATGATGACGGTGATGGGCAGGTATTTCATGAAGTTGCCCATGACGCCGGGCCAGAAAAGCATAGGCAGGAATGCGGCGACGGTGGTGGCGGTGGACGCTGTGATGGGCCAGGCCACCTCGCGTGTGCCGAGGATGGCGGCGTGCGTTTTGTTGTAGCCTAGCTGCCGGTGGCGATAGATGTTTTCCACGATCACGATTGCGTTGTCAACCAGCATGCCCAGCGATAGCACGAGGCTGAAGAGGACGATCATGTTCAGCGTGTAACCGAGCATTGAGATGGCGCCGAAGCTCATGAGCATGCTGAGCGGAATGGCGAGTGAAACGATGGTGCTGGCGCGGAAACCGACGAACAGGACCATAACGAGCAGCACGAGTACGAGGCCGCACGCGATGTTGTTTTCGAGGTCGAGGACCATCCGGCGCACGTGGTCGGAATGGTCCAGCGTGATGTCGAACCGCATTCCTTCGGGTGCAGTTTTCCGCACTCTTTCGATGGCGGCCTTCACGTCGTCGGAGAGCTGGAGGACATTTGCGCCGATGCGTTTCTGCACGCTCACGGTAACGCTGTCGGCGCCGTCGAGCCGCGAGAAGCTTGTGGGGTCTTTGAATGTATCGCTCACGGATGCGACATCGGCCAGATATATCGGGCGGCCGCCGCGCACTGCCAGGAGCAGCGAATGGGCATCGGCGGGGTCGGCAAATTCGGCGGGCACACGCACGTTGAATCTTGTGCCCTCGGTTTCAAGCGAGCCGGCCGAGATGTTCAGGTTCTCGGCGGGGATGAGGGCGAGCAGCTCGGGGATCGTGAGGCTGGACTTCGTGAGGCGGTCGCGGTCGATCTCGAGCCTGATCTCGCGTTCGAGCGCGCCCAGCACGTCAACGTTCAGCACGCCGGGCAGTTGCTCGATGCTCTCTTCAAGCTCGTCGGCCACGAGTTTCAGTTGCACGGCGGAGACGTTGCCGGAGACGCTGACCATGATAACCGGGAAATCGGCGACGTTGATCTCTTTGAGAAACGGCTCCTTTGCCTCGTCGGGCAGCTCCGGTTTGGCACGGTCCACGCGGTCGCGCACGTATTGCAGGGCGTCTTCCACTACAACGCTGGGATAGAATTCGATGACGACGACGGAGAGGCCCTCGGCGCTGGTTGACGTGATTTCCTTCACGCCCTTCAGGCCGGCGAGCTCTTTTTCGATCTTGGCGGTGATCGAGGATTCCACGTCTTCCGGCGATACGCCTTCGTATGCGGTGGAAACGAGGATGTATGGGATAGGGACATCCGGGAATGATTCGCGCGGCAGCGAGTAATAGCTGTATGCGCCGATCACGATGATCAGCAGCACGAACACGCCCACGGATGTCCTGTTTCGGATGGCTGCATCGGAAATCTTCATAGAGAGCCACCGTCCTCGTGCTGCACCTTCACGAGCGAGCCGGGGGCGACGAATCGGTGGCCCGCGACGATGAGCTTGTCGCCGGCGGCCAAGCCTTCGCGAATCTGGACGTCTCTGCCCTTGATGATGCCAAGCAGCACGTCTCGCCGCTCTGCCTTGTCGCCGTTGACAACGTAAACGCACTTGCTGCCCTCAAGCGGAATGACGGCCGAAAGCGGCACCATCACGGCGTCTTTCAGCACGTTTCGCGTGAGCACGGCCCGCACGAGGTGGCCGCTGCGGAGGAGGCGGCGCGAGTTTTCAACCGTCACCTCGACGCGCGTGGCGCGCGTTACGGAATCGGCCAGCTCGCTGATGTATGTGATGTTGCCGTAGAGCTCGTTCTCCTCGCCGCGCACGCTGGCAATGATGCCAACGGAATCGGCGCAGTTGATGAAGTGCACGTCGCGCTCGGGCACTTGCAGCACCACCTTCACGATATCGATGTCGACGATCTCGGCCACGGTGGCGCCGGGCTGCACGTATTCGCCCTTTTCGATGGGAATGGAATTGAGGATGCCGGGGATGGGCGCTACGATTTTGGAGCGGACGAGCCGCGCGTAGGCGGCATCCCTGGCGGCTTTGCTCATCAGCATTTCGGCTTCCGCCTGGTCGCGGTCGCGGTCGGTGGAGGAACCCTGGCTGTGGAGATTGCGGGTCCTGTTGTATTTCAGCGAGTTGTTTTTTTCCTGCGCCGCCGCGCTGTCGAACTCCGCTTTCAGCAGATCGCCGTTCAGCTCGACCAGGAGGTCGCCTTCCTTGCAGGTTGAGCCTTCAACTACAAGGATACGCTCGATCCGCCCGGAGACCTCGGCGGCAACCCTGACCGTGCGGTCTGCCTCCACCACGGCCGGCAGCTCAAACCTGTCGATCACCTCGCCCTCAGGTTGCACGTGAAGCACTTTCACGTTTATGCCGGTGCGTTCAACAGGGGGCGTTATTTTCGCTTTCGGCGGCATGGTCGCGATCATCACCACGGCCGCGGTGGCGGCAAGCACGATGAGAACGGGCACAACAGTTCTGAGGCGGAAGATTTTTTTTATGTTCATATTTCACTCTCGAGTGCCGCAGCAGGGGCGGCACGTTTGGCGAAACCTACTTGTCGTCTTGCTCGGCGGCACGATGCAGCGAGCCGGTGGCCTTCTTCAGGCCCAAAACCGCCACCTGGTGCTGGTAGATGGCCTGGTAGTGCAGCGAAGACGCACGCAGCAGCGCCTGGCGTGCGTCGCGCACTTCAAGCTCGGTATTCACGCCTTCGCGGTAACCGGCCTCCACGAGTTTGAGGCCCTCGGCGGCACGCTCGACGTTTGCCTTCTGCGACTCGACGAACGTGCGTGCGTCTTCAATGCTGAGTATCGCCTGCTTCACGCTCAGCAGGGCGTTTTCCTCGGCGTCGAGAAGCTCGGTGCGGCTTTTTTCGAGATCGGCTCGAGCCTGCCTGATGCGGCCCTTGGTGCGGAAGCCGTCGAACAGCGGGAATCTCAGATTCAGGCCGGTGGTCCAGCCGGTGCCCCAAGCCGAGCCGGATGATACGTGCGGCCCGGGGCTGGCGTATGTTTCGGTGAAGAAAGCATCGAGCGTAGGCATTCGCTCGCCTTTCGCCGCCTTCAGGCCTTCCTGATACAAACGCACCATGAGCTCGGCCTGCTGCAGCTCGGGCTTGTGAAGGAAGGCTTCGCTCACGGCGTCTTCAAGCAAATGGCTTGACTCCTCGTACCGGAGGGGGTCTGAAAACGTGATGTCGCTTTCCTGCGATATGCCGAGCAGCTTGTAGAACGACGACTTCAGGAGGTGGAGGCGGTTGCGGTTCTGGATCATCTCGGCCTCGTAGTTTGTTACTTCCACGCGGCCGCGCAAGACGTCGTAAGCCGACGCCACGCCGGCGTCGCTGCGCCGCATAACGTCTTCAACGTGCTTCTGCGAGAGATCCACGGCCTCCTCGCTCACGCGCACGAGCTCCTGCGAAAGGAGAACGTCGTAGTAGGCCTTGTTCACCTCGAAGATGACGTTCTGGATCACTTCTCGCTGCCGCTCGTCGGAGGCGTAGGAGTAAATCCGGGCGGCGCGCACGCCGGCGCCCACCGCGCCGCCGCGATACAGCGGCTGCGAGAGTGTGGCCGAAAGCCCGTAAGTATTCTCGATATCCCGAGACGAGCGGTCGACTCTGTTGACGCTGCCGCCTAAATCGAGGCGGGGCATCGCGGCCGAGTATGCTTCGGTGATGCGGCCTTGGGCTTTTTCCTTGTCCCAGATCACGGCGGCTATCTGCTTGTTGCGCTCGAGAGCGATCAGCACGCACTGCTCGCGCGAGAGCGCCGCCCCGAGCACGTTATCGGATTGCAGTGCCGACTCTTTCTCGTCGAGCCATTTCTGGTAGGAGCGAGCGCGGCTGGCGGCGATGTCTTTGTAGACGGTATCGCGCGGGGCGCAGCCGCAGGGCGCGGCGAGCGCGCACAGGAGGATGATGCCCGCGCGGGCTTGGGATGCTATGCGAGAGACGCGTGCCGACGGATCAGTTGCCGATGAGGTTGCGTTTTCCACTTTGTCCTTTCCGATTGCGCTGAGCTCTGCCGGGCAGCGTGAGGATGCCCTCGAAGAAGATATCGAGAATGCGTGGTGCAAGCCGCTTGAGGCTTTTTCCGCCACCGCGCAGGAAATGCGTATACACCGTGCCGTAAAGCATGTCGCCCATGAGGGCCGCGGTCGTTCCCTCGTCGATATCCCGCACGATCCCGGCATGTTTCATCGACGCAAGAAGCCGCTCGAGGTTTTTCAGGTTCTTGTCGCGATAGGTGAGGTATGTGGGGGTGTTCCTGTCGCGAAATTCCGCGCGCTCGTGCACAAATATCTCGATGAGGTGGAGGTTGGAGTCGAAGAACGAGAGGTATGCGGTAACCGCTGCCGCGATGCGTGCGAAGGGGTCTTCGATGTGCTGCGTTGCGCTGAGCATGGTGTGCTGGAGGGATTCCATGGCGTTGTCGGCAACGGCGAGGAAGAGCTCTTCCTTGGTGGGGAAGTAGCGGTAGATAGTGCCCTTGCCGAGGCCGAGCTTGACGGCGAGATCGTCGACTTTCGCCCGCGAATAGCCTTGGGCTGCGAAAAGCAGGGTGGCTTCGTCTAGAATGGCCTCGCGCCGCCTGGCCAGCCGGTCGTTGTGTGCAATAGTTGTCATTGCTGACTCTCTGGAAATGGAGCGCCGGAAACACTGACTGACTCGTCAGTCAGATTATATGTTTTTCGGGAAATGATGTCAAGAGGAATGGCGGCGATTTTTCAGGAGATTCTGACGGCTGCGTAAGCGACGACGCTGGAGTGGTCGCCGGTTTGCTGGCCGCTGTGGCCGTAGCGGACGAGTTCGGCGGTTTTGGCGCCGAGCTCGACGGCGGCGGTGAGCATTGCTACGGAGGGTGCAAAGCCGCACATCGAGATGCGGTGCCTGAGCACGGTTTCGTGCAGGCCGGGGGCGTCGAGGGCCAGAATGCGCTCGAGGGCCAGGTCGTCTTGCTGCTTGGCGAGTTCAGCATTCTCGAAGTGGGTCATATCGGAGCTGGCGACGATGAGGACG
>DATLAR010000240.1:0-3396 GCA_035527355.1 Planctomycetota bacterium | reverse complement strand
CATGCCGGGCGTGATTTTATCGCAGTTTGTGAGCAGCACCAATCCATCGAGGCAATGAGCATTGGTGGTAGCCTCGATAATATCGGCAATAAGCTCGCGCGAGGGAAGCGAATACCGCATCCCGGCGTGGCCCATTGCAATGCCATCGCAGATGCCCGGCACGCCGAACGTAAACGAATATCCTCCACCCGCGTGCACGCCATGCTCGATGGCTCGCTCCAGGCTGCGCATATGGATATGGCCCGGGATCAGGTCGCTAAACGACGTAACCACGCCGATGAACGGCTTGTGCATCTCCTCCTTCGGCAGGCCCGTGGCGTACAGCAGCGCCCGGTTTGGCGCCCGCTCGAGGCCCTCGACCATCTCCGTGCTTCGCTTTGCCATAGAAAAACACCTCGTTCGGCTCGCAGGGAAAACCACGTCCCCGGCTGTGCAAACAAAAAGACACCCTGCAGAATGGAGACTTATTATTATAGCCGCCGGAATGGGGAAAGTCAATACCTTTTGTCGGCTCGGGTGGGCGCGATCAGGCTGGATCATGGGTCATCGTCGCCGTGCCCCGCCGGTCTTCACCCAAACAAATCCCTCACCCTCGGATACAACTCCTTGTATCTCGAGTAGGCGGCCTCGTAGCTGTGATGGGCTTCCGGGCGGGGCTTCGCGAGCGACAGCCGGCCTGCCCGCCGGGCCACGGCCGCGGCCTGCGGCCAATCCCGGTACGTGCCCGCCGCCAGCCCGCCGAGCAGCGCGGCACCGAAGGCGGATGCGTTGGCGATGCTCGAAAAAGCGATCTCCCGTCCGGTAACGTCCGCACGAAGCCTGCGCATCAGCGCGTTCCGGGCGCCGCCGCCGGCCGCGATGATCCGGCTCACCGGTCCGCCGGTTCGCTCAAACACTTCGAGAATCTGCCGGTCGGCAAAGCACACCCCCTCGGCCACGCTGCGGGCGGTGTGGGCCAGGGTGGAGGAAGCCGACATCCCCAGGAAAACCGCCCGCGCGTGCGGATCGTAGTGCGGCGTGCGCTCGCCGGCAAGATACGGCAGGAAAATCATGCCGCCGGCACCGGCGGCGCTCCTGCGGCAGAGCGCGAAAAAGCTGTCGTAGTCGCCCGGCGTCAGGTAGTTGTCTACAAACCACTGTATCGCGGCGCCGGAAGAGCTTGTGGTGCCGATATTCAGCCACGTGCCGGCGTCGAGGAATGAACAGTTTACAAGGCCGTTGTCAAAATCCGGCTTGCGCGACAGCCGCACGAAGCAGTTCGTGCTGCCGCAGCTAAGGAGCATCTCCTGTCCGTCGCCCACGCCCATGCCGAGCGCCGCGCACACCGTATCGCCGGCACCGGCGGCCACGGGCAGGCCGGCCGCCAGCCCTAGCTGCTTCGCGGCCCGCTTCGACAGACGCCCCGCCATGTTGCCTGCCGGCATAGGTTGGGGCAGCATCGGCGGCGTGATGCCGGCCAGCGCGCACAGCTCGGCCGACCATTCGTTCGCGGCCGTGTTGTAGAGGCCGCTTAGCGATGCATCCGATAAGTCGATCGTGTACTCGCCGGTGAGTTTGTGGACGAGAAACGTGCCGGCATGCCCCACGCGGCAGGTCTTGCGCAAAGTGCTGCGTTCGTGTTCCTTCAGCCAGAGGAGCGAGGTGATGCTGGCCGTGCCGGCCGGGAAGGCGTTGCCGGTGAGCGATCTGGCAGTGCGTTCGCCGTAGCGGGCAAGCAGCTTTTTCGATTGCTCGCCTGCCCGCTGGTCGCAATAGAGGATCGCGGGCCGCAGCGGCCGCATGGCGGCGTCGAAGAGCACGAGCGCCGGATACAGCACGCTCAGGCCGATGCCGGCGATCTCCACGCCCGACTTGTCGAGCGCGTTCACCGCCCGCACTACGGCCCGCCACCATTGCGGCGCGCCGGCCTCGGCCCAGCCAGGCTGCGAATGGCGCGCGGCCCACGCGGCCGATGCCGTGCGCACCTCGGAGCCGTCGGCCGCCGCCAGCACGGCCTTCACCGCCGACGTGCCCAGATCGATGCCGAGGTTGAAGGTTTGCCGGCCGCGGCTGCTACTGGCCAAATTTCACGCGTCCCCAGTTTGCTATCGAATGATGGAACCACGCGTCGTAGTTGGGCGACCACTCGATGTAGCGATGCTGTGAGCCGCCGTTCTGCACCACTAGCTGCACGCGCCACTCGTCGTCCGGCTTGGGCTGCTTCTGACCCAGCGGCATCATCAGCGACTTGAACGGCAGCCTGATCTCGGCAGTCCAGCCCCTGTCATCGTCGGCGGCCAAGTTCACCGTGCCATCCACGTGCACCGCCGTCTCGTATTCGGGCATGTTCCAGCCATGGATGAACATGAGGTTGAACATCAGCCGGCCGTAAAGCGGGCTCTCCTTGCGGGGCCGGACGATGAAAACGTCGTTGAACCCGTTGAGAGGGTTCAGATGCAGCTCGAGGAAGTGCTCGTCGTCGTTGTTGATGTCGATGAAAACTTCCACCACGTCGTTCGGCGGAATGATATCGGCGTTGTCTCGGGCATCGCCCTTGGCGCGGATATCGCCGTCGACCAACTCGAACGCGATGTAGAAATTCTCGTCGTCATGTGCCATTCTGCCCCAGCCGGCGGGCTGCCCCTTCACGCCCGCGTTATGCACGATCTCGATCGGCAGGCGTTCGGCCTTCTTCCATGTTTCCTCGTCGAGCTTGCCGTCGATTGTGATTTTATCGACGGCTTTGACTGCCGTGGCGCGTGCCGGCGGCAGTTGCTCGGGCTTGGCGTCTTCGGCGATGCCGATGCCGGCGCACCCGGTGAGGATGAAAGTAGCGACCAGCCAAAGCACAAGATGCGATCTCATTCGAAGCTCCTTTTTCAGATGGGTTGCGCCGCCGGCTTCACCGGCCTGCGCCTCAGCCGCGTAGATCGGTGCGCGAACAGCACCAGCACGGCGATGCAGACTATGTCGATCACGATTACAAGAAACATGTTTTTTCGAGCAAATGGAATGAACCTCGTGAACGCGCTGTATCGAAGGTAATCGAGCGTACTGCTGCTGGGCGGCACCACGCACAGGCGAGTTTGCACGGCCTCGTCATGCACGGTGAAGATCACGGCGTGGTGGAAACCGAGAGCTCCGCCCCGGAGCTTGCCCCCGCCCCCGCCGCTCACCACAAACGCGGTGCAGCCGCAACGAACTTGCGAGTAGCCGTGATAGTCGCCGGAGATGAAGTAGGTCACGTTGTACTCTTGCAGCAGCGCCAGCAGCCGTTCCTGTTCGGGCAGCGCGTGCGCCTGCCAGCCGTAGCCGACGTCGGGCGGCACGTGATTGAGCACGAATATCCTCTTCATTCCGGCGGATTCATTGCGAAGCGTTTCCTCGAGGAATCGCACGCCGCTTTCGGCCCTGCAA
>DATLAR010000239.1:0-3176 GCA_035527355.1 Planctomycetota bacterium | reverse complement strand
GGAAAACCGCAGAGCATCGCCCGGCCCTTGCCGAAGGTGTTCTCAACGATGGCCGGCTCCTTTGCGGTGTCGGGAAACCATGCCCTCGCCGTGCCGGTCGATGGCTTGAGTGCCGCGGTGAGGACCGTTTCGAACTTGTATGGCCGCGGAACGTTGCCGAAGGTGAAGCTGCCTTCAGAATGCGTGGTTTCGAGCTTGTCGGGATAGATCGCCGTCGGCACGCGCATGCGGGCCACGTCCGCGCCGAAAACGTCCGCCAGGGGTATTCGCTTGCGGCGCTCGCCCAGCTCGTCGAAGATGCCGGGTGCGCCGAAGCCCAGCACGGTGCCCCCCTCGCGGACCCACGAGCGGATGGCGTCGCACACGGCGGTGGGCATCGACTGCGTGTTCGGCAGGATCAGCACCTTGTAGTTTGGCAGCCGTTTGGCGATGCCATCTTCGGGGATGTAATCGAACCGCACGCTGATGCGGTTCAGCAGGTGCCCCCAGGCCAGCCCTTCCTGGAAGAGATACCACGAGCGGTCGAGCCGGCGGGTGGACTGGCTCCAGAGGACAGCCACTTCGGCGGGGGGCGTGGCGGTGTTGAGGATGATGGGGCCGATCTGCTGAACGCGCCGCGGCACCATGAAATATGAGGCGATGCCGGTATCGCCGATCTGTTTGTCGCGATAGCGAAACCAGTTGGTCGGATAGTTGTCGCGCTGGATGATTCCGACGAACCCTCCGCCGACCATTCGCGAGACGTCGTGGAAATGGTGGTCGGCGAAGCAGGCGGCGGGTGTTGCGCCGCAGCCGCTGTGCATGCCGAAGGCCCAGAGCCAGCGGCCGGGGGCGAAGCTGCGCAGCATTTGCATGCTGGCGGCGCTGGCGGAGCTTGTGCCGGGGTTGTCGGTAACGCCGCAGAGCGCGAAGAGGTCGCGCGAGCGGCCGGTCACCTTCGCCTGCAGCCGGTGAAATTCATCGTCGGTGGTGGCCGATTGCACGCGCAGCTCGGGCCATCCGGTGTGCAGCGCCTGCGTTACACGGCGGGCGTATTCGAGCAGCCAGGCCTCGCGGCACATCTCGGCTTTCGCCACCGCTGCGGCATTGGGCTTCTCGTCGGCAAGGAGGGCCTCGGGCGTGCGCCACGGCGTTTTCGTTTTGCTCCACGTGCGCCAGAAGGAATCCATCGCGGGCGATTCATCAACCGGCGCTTCCATCTCGCGCTGCCCGCCGTTGATGAAAACGGCGTCAACTCGAGTGCCCCATCGCTCTTTCAGGTGAGCGGCCAAAGCGGCGAGAAAACCGCCGAATGCCTTGCCCGTAGGCTCGTGGAAGATGTTGATGCCTTCCACGTTCTGCTTCGTGCTGCCGTCCTTCAGCTTCACCGTGGAAAACAGGCGGCAGCTCGTGCCGTGCTCGTTTACAAACCACTGCGGCGGCGTCCCTGTGAGGCTTCGAACCCTCAGCCACACGGTGATCCCGTGCTTCTCGTATCGGCCGATGATTGCATCGAGCGCGGCGAAGTCGTATTTGCCGGGTTCGGGTTCCATCGCGGCCCAGTTGGAGGCGGGTTCCCAGATTACGGATGCAAACGAATAGCCGGTTTTGGCGGCTTTGGCGAGGGAGTAGTTCATATCGTCTTCGCTCAGCTTGAAGAAATTGTCGCCGTGCGCCATGCCGCGTTGCAGGCCAACGGCGCGGTCGGCCTCGCGCAGGCGGTCGGGCCAGGGTTCGGGCTTTGAGGTAACGGTCCATTTCGCTTTTTCGGCCGCTTTGGTGTTCACCTGCTCGGCCAGGCCGCCCTTGAGCGCGATGGTGCGCGCGTGCAGGTCGGTTACGTGGCGTGCGGTGAATACGCGTGCGCGGGCGAGCAGGTCAAATTGCGCGGGCGATGGTGCTTCCTTGCCCAGGGCGTCTATCTCGGCCTGCAGGCTCATGCCGCCGTGGTCGACGCCGCGCAGCATGCCGTAAACGTCTTCGCATTCCTGCATGAGCGACTCGGCCTCGCTGCCGCGGTTTGGCCCGCCCCAGCCGGCGAGGTACACGGCCAGCGTTTTGCAGTCGTGCACGTTCTGGACCGAATACCAATGCAGCAGCCGCAGGTTCTCTATTCGCTCGAGCTCCTGCCGCACGGCGGCGGGGTCCACCTCGGCCACAGCCGCGCAGATGAAAAGCTGAATCGACACAAAGATGGCAAGAAACAATTTCGCAATCACGGCGATCTCCTATGCAAACTGAAGAACTATCCCAAACGCTTTTTCGGCGTACGGTTCATTTCACTAGGGCCTTCACGGCACGCAATGCTTCTGATGGAAAACTGGCGCCGATCACGAGCTGGCGCGCGGCGCATCCTTCTCGCGTTTCACGGCCACGGAAAACTGGCAGTCTGCGCCGAACTTGTCGATGTGAAATTTCGGCGGACGGCCGGTGAGGCTGCGAAACATGATGGCCGCTTTCATTTGAAAGCGCGAGATGCGCGACAGGGCTTTGTCGAGCGCCGCGAAGTCGTACTTGCCCGGCTCGGTCTCGATGTCGGCCCAGTTGCAGGCAGGGTCCCAGAAGAGATTGGCAAACGAGATGCCCATCTTGCGGCCCTTGGCGAGCAGGTAGTCGCCGTCGGCGTCGGTGAATTTGAAGAAGAACTCGTTGAGCGTCCAGCCGTAGCGATGAAGGATGCGCAGGTCTTCGATGCGTTCGAGCTCCTGCCGCATTTCGGCGGGATCAACGGCGGCCAGAGCATACAGCGAAATCAGGCATGCGAATATGGCCGGAAGGATTCTTGGCAGCATGGCGATCTCCTGTTGCAGAGGTGCGGGCAATTTGCTGCGTATCAATATATTCAGTAGCGGGAGGAAGTCAAGCAGATTCCGGAATAGGAGAGGGAGTTTGGTATCATCAGGAACACAGCCGAGGGCGCCCGTGAGGACACGAGGCTGTGCTACTTATTCTGCTCTTTGAGCTGCTTCTTCAGTTCCTCCTTGAGTTCATCGAGCTCTTTCTTGAGCTTCGAGTTTTCTTCGGCGAGGTCGTCGATTGTGGAGGATGAGAGCACTTTGAGTTCGAGGCCGGGGAGGTTTTCGAGGGATTGCATGAAGCGGTTGAGCTGGGCGGGGTCTTTGATCTGCGAGAGGCCGTGCTGGAGGGCTTTCTGGAATTTGGCGGCGGTGGCGACTAGTTCTTTCTTGATGTTTTCG
>DATLAR010000238.1:0-7898 GCA_035527355.1 Planctomycetota bacterium | reverse complement strand
AGTGGCTACCTGCCGGAACGAAGAGCTGCCTGGTGAGTTGCGGCCAGGAAGCGGCTCTTGGTTGCCATTTGTTCACCGCGATCTCGTGGGTATGTCTTCTTTTATACGAATTGAGATGGGCCAGTGGAGCTATGACAGCAGGAAGATTGTTTTTGGGAGAAAGGAGACATTATCAACTTCCTGGCCCATAATTGGTGCAGCACCGTTTTTGGGCTCAGGCGGTGGCGGTGAGAAAAAGATGACCGTGAAGAATGAGGTGATGGTCTATGACGTAAGCGACGGTACTCACGGGCCTTTAGCAGAGGGGTCCTTCTCCTTCCTAGTCCCTGGTAGACCAGTCATAGTATACCGGACCAGTGACAAGGTCGGTGGGAGACAGTTTCATGTGTTCAATTGGGAGACGGGCAAGTCAATAGGTGCGGGTGTTCTATGTGATGAGAGGCCGGAGCCTTCTCCTGATGGGAGGTACTTAGCTTTCTTTGGTTCGCAGAACACTCTGTATCTGGCTATTCTTGATCAGGAGGGGATACTTGTGAATTTGTCCGAGAAAATGGACCCTCTCCTGCGGGATTCGGCATTTCGCAGTTACGGTACCGGATGGGGTGTGGATGGCGCCCTGTATGTGAGAGTGAACGATACGAGCGACACATACAAACTCAATATGGATGACATGTCTTTCACGAAGATGGAGAAATACCCCGTGTTTTACATGCCGCCGTGGATCGTGTTGGCTCCGGGAGTCGCTGTGAAGTCACCGGACGGAAAGTATGGCTTCAGGATGGACAGGGTTGCCAAGAACTACACAAGGGGCAAGTCGAAAGCCGGGCCCATAGAGGTCAATACCAACATTGAGAATCTGACTTTGATCGGCCCCGATGGCACCGAAAAGCAGATAACGGACAACAGGATTCCGGATGTAATGGCTCCGAAGAAATGAGGGATGAGTACCACAGGGTAGGGATGCATCCACGATCATGCAATCTCCCCGTCGCTTCGATGGGGAGGGGCTGGGGCGTAGGGCGCCGCATGGAAGAAGCGGGACGGGCCGCCCCTGCCCAAGACCGCGCGTTCAACATCTTCCCGGCATGGCTCGTTTGCTCAGCCTGCCGCGTGCAGGTTGCCCGCTGCCGAACCCGCCCAGGCCCGCGCGCAAATCGTTTACGGACCGCGAGGGCGTTGCGGCGTCGTGATTTTCCTTGACAACGGCCCCCAGTTTGTCTAAAATCTATTGTTTGCGATTAGATTCCGCTGCGCACCGGATGCCGGCAAGCGCCCCGTTTCTGTAATGCACGGAGATTCAGATGCCTCTCCCTAAAAGAAGACACTCGAACACGAGAACCGCGAACAGGCGCGCTCACGACGCGCTGAAGAAGCCTTCGCTGTATTCCTGCAAGAATTGCGGCGAGGTGAAGCGTCCTCACACCGTCTGCCCCAACTGCGGCCATTACGCCGGCCGGGAAGTCGTAAAGACGGAGGAATAACCACGGATGCGGATCGCGGTCGACGCCATGGGTGGCGATGAGGCCCCGTCGGTGGTAGTTGAAGGCGCGCTGCTTGCTTCGCGTTATCTCAAACCCCACAAGATAATCCTTGTGGGCGACGAGCAGCGGATCAAGGAATGCTTCGCGGCCTTCGGCTATGCCGGCACCGGTCTGGAAATCGTGCATGCACCGGAAGTGGTGTTTATGGGCGAGCATCCGGCCGAGGCGATGCGCCGCAAGCGCCACTCGTCGATCAGGGTTGCCTCGGAGCTGGTCAGAGACGGCCGGGCCGACGCCCTGATATCGGCGGGCAACACCGGCGCGGCCGTAGCCGCATCGTGTATCAGCTTTGGATTGCTTCCCGGCATCCGCAAGCCGGGTATCGCCGCCCCGATGCCTACAAGGCAGGGTGGCGTTTGCGTTTTGATCGACGCCGGCGCCAATATGGCGCCCACGCCTACGCACCTGCTGCAATACGCAATAATGGCCGATATCTACTGCAAGATCGCGTTCGACATCAAATCGCCCCGCGTGGGCCTGCTGAATGTGGGCGAGGAAGACGCCAAGGGAAACGTGCTTGCAAAGGAAACCTACGCGCGACTGAAAGAGTCCCAGCTCAATTTCCTGGGCAACGTTGAAGGCCGCGACGTTTTTGAAGGCACGTGCGATTTGATCGTCTGCGACGGCTTTGTGGGCAATTCGATCCTCAAGGCGGCCGAGGGGCTGTCGGAAGCCATCATCCACCTGCTGCGTACCGAGCTGCACCGAAACCTGCTGCGGCGCCTCGGCGGGCTGCTGTGCAAATCTGCATTCCGGTCGGTGAAAGACAGGATGGATTGCAGCGAATACGGCGGAGCGCCGCTGCTGGGGGTGAACGGCATAAGCATCATCTCGCACGGCGGATCGAACGGCCGGGCGATCTTCAACGCAATTCGTGTAGCCGCGCGTCTCGCCGAGATGGACCTGAATACGAAGATCGTGGACGAGGTGGGGGCGGCTGTCAGAGGAAACGGAAACTGACCGATCGGGGTGCGGTTTCCGCTTGTTTTTTAAGAAACACTCTTTTTGGTGGTGCCAGGATTTTGACTGCCGAAGCTATTCGACCGGGTATTCTGGGCACGGGCTCGTGCCTGCCCGAAAAGCGTCTTACCAACCATGACCTTGAAAAAATGGTTGCCACGAACGACGAATGGATTCTGACGCGAACGGGCATCTCCGAGCGCAGGATGGCCGGCAAGGACACCGCTACCTCGGACCTTGCGCTGCAAGCGGCCAAGAAAGCCCTCGAAGACGCGAAGGTAAAGCCCGAGAAGCTCGATCTTATCATAGTTGCCACGATCACGCCCGACATGTTCTTTCCGTCTACCGCATGCGTGGTGCAGAACGCGCTGAATGCGAAAAACGCGGCGGCCTTCGATCTTTCGGCCGCGTGCTCGGGCTTCGTTTATGCCGTGTCTGCCGCGTGCAGCATGATCACTGCGGGCGGCGTGAAAAAGGCACTCGTGATCGGCGCCGAAACGCTAACCAAGGTCACCAACTACGAAGACCGCTCGAGCTGCATACTTTTCGGCGACGGCGCCGGAGCGGTCGTTCTCGGCCCGGCAAAACGACGCAATGTCGTCTATTCCAAGCTCGGCGCCGACGGCTCGGGCGGCCACATGATGTACCTCCCGGGCGGCGGCTCGCGACGCCCGGCCACAATGCAAACGGTGCAAGACAAGCAGCACTACATGGTGATACACGGGCGCGAGGTTTTCAAGTTTGCAGTAACCAAGATGCAGGAGTGCATTCAAGACGCTCTCGATGCCTGCGGCTACACCGCTTCCGACATATCGCTGATAGTGCCGCACCAGGTAAACCTGAGAATTCTCGTTGCCGCCGCCGAAAAATTCGGCCTGCCGATGGAAAAAGTACACGTGAACATCGACAAATACGGCAACACGTCGGCTGCCTCGATACCTATCGCCCTCGACGAGGCCGCCAGGGCACGCAAGCTGAAGAAGGGCGATGTCGTCATCCTTGTTGCCTTCGGAGCCGGCCTCACCTGGGCGGCGGCACTTGTTGAATGGTGAGGGATCTTTTCCTGTTGATTTCATCCTTCGGCCTTTGTATCCTATGAACGCTCACATTTTCCCGGGTCAGGGTGCTCAATACGTCGGCATGGGCAAAAGCCTGTGCGAAAAGTTTCCGGCCGCGCGCGAAGTGTTTGAAGCGGCCAACAGGCTGCTCGGGTTCGACCTCGCAAAGGTCTGCTTCGATGGCCCTATCGAGGAACTCACCCGCACCGACGTGAGCCAGCCCTGCATACTCACGTGCAGCATTGCGGCGCTGCGTGCGATGGGCAATCTGCCGTGCCATGCGGCCGCGGGCCTGAGCCTGGGCGAATACACCGCCCTCGTGTGCGCGGGCGCCATCGATTTTGAGGAGGCTCTGCCGCTGGTGCGCGATCGCGGCCGCTACATGCAAGAGGCCGCCCTCGAGCGCCCCGGCACTATGGCATCGGTGCTCGGCATGGACCGCAGCAAGGTGGAAGATATCGTCGCTCGCGCGGCGGCGGCCGGTGTGGTGGCCGTGGCCAACCTCAACGCGCCCGGCCAGATAGTGGTGAGCGGCGAGGGCGCAGCAGTCGACGAGGTTTGCCGCCTGGCGAAAGAGGCCGGCTCGAAAGCGCTGAAGCTTAACGTGGCCGGCGCCTTCCATTCGCCCCTGATGGAATCGGGCCGCGCGAAACTCGAGAAGCGGCTGGAGTCGGTGAAGATCGCCGCGCCCAAATGCATCGTGGTGTCAAACGTTACCGGCCAGCCGGTGAGCGGCCCCGACGAGATTCGGCAGCTCCTGGCCCGGCAGGTTACAAGCCCGGTGCTCTGGGAAAACTGCATGCGCACAATGCTCGCGATGGGCATAAAGGATTTTGCCGAGATCGGCCCGGGCAAAGTGCTCGCCGGGCTCATGCGGCGTATTGAACCATCGGCCGCCGTCAGGAATATCGATGGCGCCGAAACGATAGCATAAGACGGCAAGCGAAAGCTTGCAGCACGTGGAGAAGACTGAATGGAACTTGCAGGCAAGGCAGCCATCATAACCGGCGGCGCCCGCGGCATCGGCAAGCAGATTGCGCTTACCCTCGCCGAGGCCGGCGCCGATATTGTTCTGGTCGACGTCCTTCCGCTGGCCGAGATCGAGGCATCCGCAAAGGACATCGAGGCCAAAGGCGTGCGCACGCTCGCCGTGCAGGCCGACGTTACAAATCTCGAACAGATGACGGCCGCGGCCGACAAGACCGCCGAGACCTTCGGAAACGTTCACATCCTGGTTAACAACGCAGGCATCACCCGAGACAACCTGGCCCTCAAGATGACCGATCAGGAATGGGACCTGGTGATAAACGTGAACCTGAAAGGCACGTTCATCGCCACAAAAGGCGTAATGCGCCACATGATCAAGCAACGAAGCGGCAAGATCGTCAACGTTGCATCCATCGTAGGCGTAATGGGCAACGCCGGCCAGGCAAATTACTCGGCCTCCAAAGCCGGAATTATCGGCTTCACCAAATCGATGGCCAAAGAGCTTGCCGGCCGCAACATCAATGTTAATGCGGTGGCCCCCGGCTTCATTGCCACCGCAATGACCGATAAACTCAAAGACGACGTGAAGGCCCAGATGCTCGCACAAATCCCGCTCAAGCGGTTCGGCACGGTGCACGACGTAAGCAAAGCGGTGAAGTTCCTTTGCAGCGAGGATTCGTCCTACCTTACCGGACACGTCTTGCACGTGACGGGCGGCATGGGCATGTAATCGTAAACTCCTGAGCGGCCGCGCGGCATCGCGGACGCAAATCCCTTTCACCGCAAAACGAAAGGAGGTGATGACAGCAGTCTTAAGCAGCGCACGCTATGCAACCTGTTTGACTGACCGGAAGCGGCTTTCCGGCAGCATGAAAAGGATTGGTGATTTTTCCTGATCGGGGCACACATCCCCGATAGAGCTCATATAGGAGGACATTCAAGTGTCTGTATCCGTAGCGGACAAAGTGATTGATATCGTATGTGGCCAGATGGGCACCAGCCGTGACAAGATCACTCTGGAAACATCCTTCGTAAACGACCTTGGCGCCGACTCGCTGGACGTGGTGGAGTTGCTAATGGAATTCGAAGAGAAATTCGACCTCAACATCCCCGACGAAGACGCCGAAAAAATCCAGACCATCGGCGACGCAGTCAAGTACATCGAGGAGCATGCATAGCAAATGCAGGTCAGGCGCGTGGTCATAACCGGACTGGGAACCGTAACATCGCTGGGTCTGGGCACAGCCGCCATGTGGGACGGCCTGTGCCAAGGCAGAAGCGGCATTACATCCATCACCCTTTTCGATGCATCCGGCTTTGAATCGCGAATAGCCAGCGAAGTGAAAAACTTCGACCCGTCCCCGTGGATGGACGTGCGCGAGGCGCGCCGAATGGAACGCTTCTGCTGGTTCGCCATCGCATCGGCCGACGAAGCGGTGAAAGATTCGGGCCTGGATTTCACGAAGGAAGACCGGACCCGCGCCGGCGTGCTCATCGGCTCCGGCATCGGCGGCCTGGGCGAGATGGAAACGCAGCACGGAAAGCTGCTGGACCGCGGCCCCGACCGCGTGTCGCCTTTCCTCATCCCCAAGCTCATGATCAATGCCGCACCCGGGCAAATCTCCATCAGGTACGGCCTGCAAGGCCCAAACTCCGCCGTTGCCACCGCCTGCTCCTCCGGCACGCATGCACTCGGCGAAGCACTGCGCGCCATCCAATGCGGCGAGGCCGAAATCATGCTGGCCGGCGGCTCAGAGGGTGCCATCACACCACTCGGGCTCGCCGGCTTTTGCACAATGAAAGCACTCTCCACGCGCAACGACAGCCCCACCCAAGCCAGCAGGCCGTTCGACAATGACCGCGACGGCTTTGTGATGGGCGAGGGCGCCGGCATCGCCGTGCTCGAAGAACTCGAACACGCCCGCAAGCGCGGCGCACGCATCTACGGCGAGTTTGCCGGCTTCGGCCGCAGCGGCGACGGCTTCCACATCACCCAGCCCGAGCCCGAAGGCAAAGGCGCCGCACTCGCTATGACAAAGGCACTCGCCGACGCCGAAATCGCCCCCGACAAACTCACATACATCAACGCCCACGGCACGTCCACACAACTGAACGACGTTATGGAAAGCCGGGCCGTTCGCCTCGCATTCGGCCCGCACGCCGGCAAAGTGGCCGTCAGCTCCACAAAGTCAATGCTCGGCCACCTGCTCGGCGCCGCAGGCGGCGTCGAGTTCGTCATCAGCACGCTGGCCGTATACCACAACATCATTCCGCCCACGATCAACTACACCACGCCCGACCCCGCCTGCGATCTCGACTACGTGCCAAACACCGCCCGCGAAATGACGGTGAACTACGCAATGTCGAACACGCTAGGTTTCGGCGGGCACAACGCATCGGTAGTAGTGGGCAAATTCACCGGGTAGCATCGCGCAGACAAAGCATCGCAGGCTCATATCCTGATTTCCACGCGCTGTTTTTTCTGCGACGATTCAATAGCGCCAAAGACCATCGCCAGGCTCTTGATGTTGTCGCCGCAGACGCATTGAGGCGTGGCGCCGGTCTCCAGGAAGTCCAGGAATTCATTGAGCGAGCCGGCAATGCCGCCGCCGGTGAGCTCGGCCTCGGAAACCGCCACCTCTTCCATTTCGCGGGTGAACCCCGGCTGCGCTAGGTCTTTCACGCGCTGTGCCTTGGGCAACTGATCGTTTTCCATGATGACGGTGCCGCGGTCGCCGATTACGCGCCAGTTGCCGTTCCACGAGGTAGAGAAGCCCTCGGCGCACCACGAGCCGCGATAGGTGAATACGATGCCGCCGGTCATTTCAAAGATAACGGAGGCGGCCACGTTGCCCTTGTACCACGAGCCCTTGGGGTTGAACTCGTGGGCGTACACGGCCACGGGATCGGCGCCGGTGATGAACCTGCAGAGATCGAAGTGGTGGATGGCCATGTCGAGGATCAGCGGCGAGTCCATCACGTCGCGGAAGCCGCCGAAATGCGCGCCGATGTAGAAATCGCAGTTCACTGTCGAGAGCGTGCCGGCCACGCCGCAGTTGATGGCCTGGAGGTAAGACTTGTGGTGCATATCGTAGCGGCGGCTCTGGCTTACCATATACAGCCGGCTGGCCTTCTGGGATGCCGCCACCATCTTGCGGGCCGATGCCATGCTTTCGGCCATCGGCTTCTCGCCGATCACCGGCAGGCCCAAGCCGAGGGCGGCCAGCGTAGTGGGGCAGTGCGCTTCGGGCACGGTTACGTCCACCACGAAATCGGCGGGGCACGCAGCCACGGCCGAGCCCAGGTTGTCAAACACCCCCACCGTCTCGAGCTGCTGCTTTTGAGCAGATTG
>DATLAR010000237.1:0-11820 GCA_035527355.1 Planctomycetota bacterium | reverse complement strand
CCGCTTGATGCCAGCGTTGACATCGATTTCTGCATGGAAACCATTCCGCTGTTCGAGCCGGTGAGCACGGCGTTCTTGATCTGTGCGGTTTCGCCCTTGCGGATGAGGTTGCCGATTGCGGGCGTGTTTACGAGCACCTCGCAGGCGACGGTGCGGCCGCCGCCGCGGCGCTCGATGAGCTGCTGCGAGATGATGCCGGCCAGCACCATCGAGAGCTGCAGCCTGATCTGCGGCTGCGTGTCGCCGTCGAAAACGTCTACTATGCGGTCCAGCGTCTGGGCGCTGTCGTTGGTGTGCAGTGTGGAGAGCACGAAGTGCCCGGTTTCGGCGGCGGTCATCGCGGCGGAGATGGTTTCCTTATCGCGCATCTCGCCAATCATTATCACGTCGGGGTCCTGGCGCAGCACGTGGCGCAGAGCGGAGGCAAACGACGGCGTGTCGCCGCCCACCTCGCGCTGTTCGATCACGCTCTTGTCGTTGATGAACACGTGCTCGATGGGGTCTTCGACGGTGATGATGTGGCAGCGGCGGGTTTCGTTGATGCGCTGCACAATGGATGCGAGCGTGGTTGATTTTCCGCTGCCGGTGGGGCCGGTAACCAGCACGAGGCCCTTGGTCTGGTCGGCCAGTTGCAGCACTACACCGGGCAGGCCCAGCTCGCGGATGTTTGGCGCCGACGAGAGGATCAGCCGGATCGATGCGGCGGTGCTGCCGCGCTGGCGGTGCACGTTTATCCTGAATCGGCCGAGCGCAGGCACACCGTGCGAGAAATCGACGTCCTTGTGCGTGTCGAGCTCGTGCCGCTGATCTTCGCTCATGCATTGAATGATAGTTTCCTCGCACTCGGCGGCGTCCATCGCGGGCAGTTGCAGCGGCGAGAGCTTGCCGTCCACCCGCAGCGTAGGGGGTGATCCGGCCGACAGAATGAGATCGGAGGCCCGTCGGGCCACCATTAGTGCGAGCAGTTTTTTCAGGTCCATTGAGATATCTCCGAGCCGTTGGTCGGC
Organism: Planctomycetota bacterium; assembly: GCA_035527355.1. Lineage (GTDB taxonomy): Bacteria > Planctomycetota > PUPC01 > JABMSA01 > JABMSA01 > DATLAR01. The sequence goes on along the minus strand of DATLAR010000237.1, from coordinate 10,813 downwards.
CTTTGGCGAGGGCAGTGCCTCGCCCCTACGTCAGTTCTATCACCTTCTCGACCGGCACAGCATCGGGTGCGGCCGGGGGTTTTTGCGCCGGGGAAGCGCCGCCCGCCGCCAGCGCAGCGGATGACGGCAGGCTGTCAACGTCGCTCTTGCTTTCGATGAATACAGCTCTCATTACTTCCTCGATGGTCGTTTTGCCGTTGCGCACTAGATCGAAGCCCGAGTCTTTAAGCGATGGCTGCCCCGATCGGTCGCGCTCTTCGCGCAGGCGGTCGAGCGAGGGGTTCGAGATTATCAGCTCGCGCATCGAAGCGTCTACGGTGAGCAGCTCATATATGCCCAGGCGGCCCTTGTAGCCGGAGTCGAAGCAGGTTTTGCAGCCGGTGCCCACCGACATAGTGAGGGGCTTGCGGTCGTTCCAGCCCACCTGCTCCAGCAGCGATGCAGGCGGCACAAACGTTGTGCGGCAGTCGGGGCAGATGCGGCGTACGAGGCGCTGAGCCGCCACGCCCGTGAGCGCGGATGCGATCAGGTAGGGCTCGATTCCCATGTCGGACATGCGGGTGATGGCGCCGGCGCTGTCGTTTGTGTGCAGCGTAGAGATAACCAAATGGCCGGTGAGGGCGGCCTGGATGGATATCTCGGCCGTTTCGCGGTCTCGTATCTCGCCCACCATTATTATGTCGGGGTCTTGCCGCAGCACGTGCCGCAGCACGTTTGCAAAGCTCAGGTCCATCCGCTCGTTCACCTGCACCTGGTTGATGAACTCGAGCTGGTATTCCACGGGGTCTTCGATGGTAACGATGTTCTTCTCTTGCGAGGAGATGAGGTTTAGCGCCGAATAGAGCGTGGTGGTTTTGCCGCTGCCGGTAGGCCCGGTAACGAGGATCAGGCCGTATGGCTGGCGTATCATTTCCTCGAACGTTTTTGAGGCGATGCCCGAGAGGCCCAGCGATGCGAGCGGGACGATGGACTTGGACTGGTCGAGCACGCGCAGCACGATCTTTTCGCCAAGGACGGTGGGCAGCGACGAGACGCGGAGGTCGATTTCACGGCCCTCGGCCACAACCCTGATGCGGCCCTCCTGGGGGCGGCGCCGCTCGCCGATGTCCAGGTTGGCCATCACCTTCACCCTCGAGATCACGGCCGGGTGCAGGTCTACCTTATTGCTCATCACCTCGCGCATGATGCCGTCTACGCGGTAGCGCACGCGCATTCGCTTGCGGTCGGGCTCTATGTGAATGTCGCTCGCGCCCTGCTTGATGGCGTTGAGCACAAACAGGTTCACGAGGTTGATGATGGGGCTGCCCTCGGCCATCTCTTCCAGCTCGGAGATGCTCGCGAGGCTGCTGTCGGCCACCACCTCCACGTCGCTTTGATCGATCGACGAGAGGAATTCCTCGACGCCGACGGTTTTTTCGTAGTATTCGCGGGTGAAGGTGGCGATGTCTTCGGCGCGGCACAGCACGGGCTGCACCTGGCAGCCCACGATGCTGGTGAGCTGGTCGATCACGAACAGCGACTGTGGGTCGGACATTGCAACGGTGAGGGTGTTGCGCACCTTGAACATGGCGAGGGCGTGGTACAGCTCGGCTTTCTCGCGAGGGATGAGCGCCACCACCTTTGGATCGATCAGGCCCTTGCGCAACCACACGTGCGGCACGCCAAGCTGCTGCCCGAGCACGGTTGCGATGTCTTCCTCGGTTACGCAGCCCATGTCTATGAGCACCTGGCCGAGGCGCTGCCCCGAGCTTGCCTGCTTCTCGAGCGCTTTCTCGAGCTGGGCTTCGTTGATCTTGCCCGAGTTGACGAGCATCTGGCCTAGTTTTCCGCCGCCGCTCACAGCAGGCTCCTTCGCGCGTCTGATAGTTCGTGGTAGACCTCCAGCTTGCTGACGAGCCTTGTGCAAAGGAGGATGTCTTTGACGATATCGCTGGGGTTGAGTATCCGCAGCCCGCCGCCGGCCTCGGCTGCGGCTTCGCTGATATCCAGCAGCATCTCGAGCCCTTCGCTCTCGACGAACGGCACCGAGTTCATATCCACAACCATCTTCACGTTGCCCTTTTCAATATGTTTTTTCAGCAGCTCGGCAAACTGCACGCGGTCGTCGTCGATCAACGCGCCCACGGGCACGAGCACGGCTACTGTTCCCTGCTGGCTCTGCTCGATTTTCATTGTTGCGCCTCCTCGTGCTGCATGCAGGCTTTCTCGTCGCAGGCAGAGAATGAAACAGTGGCGATCTCGCCGGCAACGGCCACAACGTTGCGGCCGGAATCTTTCGCCGTGTAGAGGGCCTGGTCGGCGGCCCTAGTGAGCGAGGCGATGTCGCCCGCGTGTTCGGGGAAGGCAGCCAGGCCGCAGCTTGTGGTGATCCTGATACTGGAGCCTTCAAAAGAGATCGTGGAGAGGGCCACGGCACGCCTGATGCGTTCGGCGGCCTTGCGGCCTTCATCGGCCGCGAGGCCGGGCAGCAGGAAGATGAACTCTTCGCCGCCGTAGCGTGCGAGGATATCGCAGTCGCGAATGATCTTGCGGCAGACATTTGCGAAGCCTGCAAGGACGGCATCGCCGGCCTGGTGGCCGTAGGTGTCGTTGACGTTCTTGAAGTGGTCGATGTCGCACAGGAGCACGCAGGCGGGCGTTTGATGTATGCGGCATTTTCCGAGCTCGGCGGTAAGGCGATCGTAAAAGTAGCGCCTGTTGTAGAGCTTTGTGAGCGGATCGCGCACGGCCATATCTTGTATCTTGGTGAAGAGCCTGGCATTTGTGAGCGCGATCGAGGTGATGTTGCACAGCGTAGAGAGCAGCGACGTGTCGCGGGTGGAGTCGCGTGGGGTGTCGTCATTAAAAGAATGTATATTCACTATGCCGGTCACCTTGTCTTGTTCGGGCAGAGCAGCGCTCATGACGGCGCCGACGGCGCTTTCGAGTGCGGCCGGGGCAAGCTGCGGATCGGGCATGCAGCCTTCGCCCAGCGCAATTCCACGGCGCGACATCGCCACGTAGGCGAACAGCGGGTCGTCGGCCGGCACTACGTCGGGGTTGTTGAAGGGATTGTCGGGCCCGTAGCCGAAGCTCAGGTGCAGCACGTAGTTCTTGCCTTCTTCATCGAGGAAATAGATCGATCCGGTTCTCGCGTTCAGGCATTTGTGCAGCACGTGGAAGAAGGTTTCCAGCAGCGCCTGCGTGTCGAGGTTGGAGTATATTTTTTCGGCCACTTCCTCCAGCAGCAGCACCAGCGATGAGTAGCGGTCGATGTCTTCTCTGAATCTCTGGACGTTTGACTCGGCATCGTCCATGGCCGAATCGTTTTCCTTGCGCTGGAGGTAGAGTTTCTTGAGATAATCTTCGGCGCGGCACGATTCGGTTTTTATCACGATGCGGAAATGGCACGAGAGGCTCCAGACGGCGGCGCCGATGGCGGTCATGAATACGAATTTTTCGAGCGGGCCGAAGGCGGTAGACATCGGCCCCGCCGAGAGCGCGGATGCGAGCAGTGTTTCGGCCAGCACTGCAATACCGGCCGCGGCCGCTGAAAGCATGAAGCCGCCCGTGTAAGCGAGTATGGCGATTGGCAGCGGAACGAGGGCGTAGAGCAGCGGCGAGTATTCAAAGCCGCAGGATACCAGCACCACTTCGGCGGTGATGGTCACCAGCAGCGCCACGCTCGCGAAGAATGGGTTTACAAGTTTTTTCAGTATCTCTGTTCTCATCCGATATCGCTGTCTCCGCCGTTCGTTACTGCTGCGCCGCTGCGGCCGGCGCCATAGCCTTAATCGATTCTATGTATTCGACAAACGCCTGCTTGTTTGCGGCCATAGCCTGGGCCGCGTCGGCGTAAAGCTGAGTGCCGGCCGCCTCTTCGACTATCTGGAAAGCCTTTTCAATGCCAAACCTCGGCCTGTAGCAGCGGTCGCTGGTGAGGGCGTCGAACGTATCGGCAACGGCGATGATCCTCGCGCGCAGCGGGATTTCATCGCCCTGCAGCCGGTCGGGATAGCCCTTGCCGTCGATTCGCTCGTGGTGGTGGCGGATGTCGGGCAGGCAATGCTTGAGCTGGCTGATGGGGCTGAGCATTTCGGCGCCGAAGCCAGGATGCTGCATGATCACTGCAAACTCGTCCTTGGTGAGCGAGCCGGGCTTCTTGAGGATTTCCTCCGGCACCTTTATCTTGCCGATGTCGTGCAGCAGCGACGACCAGCTAAGGGCCTCCTTTTCCTCGACGGGCAGGTTTAGGAAATCGGCGAGCATTCCGGAAAACGCGCTAACGCGCTCGGAGTGGCCGCGGGTGTAGGCATCCTTGCCCTCGATGATCCGCACGAGCGCCTTGATGGTGCTTAAGAACAGCTCGTTCAGTTCCTGGTAGAGCTTTGCGTTTCGTATCACCACGCCCGATTTGCGCGTGACCGCCAGCACGAGCATTGCCTCGCCGCTGTGGAACGTGCCGCTGCCGATCTTGCAGAGAACCAGCGTGCCGTAATGCTCGCCGTCGGTGCCGACCGGATAACCGGAGATGGATGATATTCTGCCCGCGTATTGCCGCAGCGTGTCGTCTTGCGAGAGATCATTCACCGTCACCACGTCGGATTTCTCGGTAACGCGGCGGTCCAGCTCGCTGCCGATCAGCTTCAACTTCTGCTCGAAGTCGTCGCTTCGTTCCTGCTCTTTCAGCCAATGAATGCTGTGCCGGTCGCCATTTTGCGCCACCCAGCACACGCAATCGCAATCGATCACTCCTTTCAGGCGTTCTACCACGTAGCTCATGACCGTGTGAATCTGCGCCCTGATCGGGATGCGCTCGCCGATCTCGTATAGCATGGCCAGTTCCTCGTAGCGCAAAGCCAGGTCGCTCGTGAGGCTTTCCACCTCCAGTTCATAGAAGCTGCTGCGTGCCACAAACGACGCCAGCGTATTTACAAGAGGATCACAGCCGGAAACAGACTGCGCGGGCAGGCAGGCGGCGGGCATTTCGCACAGCAGCATAGCGCCGAAAACGGTGGAGAAGCGCGCGATAGGCGTGGCGGTAACCGGCACGCCCATATCGCACATTGCATGGCATATCTTGCCGGTCTCGAGCGCTCTCGATGCAAGCTGCTCGCGGATGCCGCGGCAGCCGCCGCTCGTGCACGAGGGGCACTTGCCGCCCTCCGAGAGGACGTGCCGTTCGGCGTCGAGAAACTGGATTTGAAGCTTTCCGCTTTCGGTGAGGTAGCGCATCAGGCCCGTGATCTCGGGCCAGTCGAGCCCTACCTGAAGCTTGCCCTTGGTGGAACTCACCTGAGTGTCTCCTGGTGTTTCACACTACGCACGTCAATTGCCTGGCGCGCTTGTACTCCTCGATGGTCGAGAGCACCATCTTGGGGCTGAACGGTTTGGAAATGAACCGACGCTTGGGGCTGCTCTCCACCCAAGTCCTGCTCTTGTCGTCCAGTTGCGACGTGAGCACGATGGTAAAGAGATCGTGATCGAGCAGCAAGCCTTCGCAGGCCCTGCAAAGGTCGATCCCGCTCATTCCCGGCATCTTCACATCGGTGATTATCACGTCGGGCCGCAAAGCCTTGATCTTCACTATGGCTTCCTCGGCCGTCGTGGCTTTCTCCACTCGATAGCCGGCGTTTTCCAGCTTCAACTGAATCACGCGGCTGACGCACGGGTCGTCGTCTACCGACAGCACCAGCATACTCTCGCTCGGGTTTCGATCAGCATCCATCGCTTCTCCTTTTCACAGCCTCAGGTCCGGTCTGGTGCGAGACGCGCCGGCTGCATCATTTCAGCGGCAGCGACAGCGTAAACTTGCTGCCCTTGCCCTCTTCGCTTTGCAGCCGCAGGTCTCCGCCGTGCAGGCAGGCGATTTCGCGGGCCAGCGCGAGGCCCAGGCCGTTGCCGGTTACCTTCTCGCTGCCCGTGCGCTTGCCCCGATAGAACTTCTGGAACACCTTTTCCTGCTCGTCGACCGGAATGCCCCACCCGGTATCGACCACGTGCACTCGCAGCTCGTCGTCGTCCACTTCGCCCGCGAGCACCACGTTGCCGCCCGGTTCCGTGTACTTTATCGCGTTTCCAAGCAAATTCGTCATCACCACCCTCACCAGCTCCTTATCCATCTGCGCCTCCGGCAGGTTCTCCGGCAAGCTGGCGCTGATCGCTATGTTCTTTGATTTGGCCGTGGCCGATACCGACGTAAGAACGTCTTCCAGCAGCCGTTTCGTTTTCACCGTCGATTTGTTCAGCACCAGCCCGCCCACCTCGATCTTCGAGATGTTCAGCATGTTGTCGATCAGCCTGGATAGCCGGTCGGCCTCCTCGTTGATCGTATTGAAGAATTCCGCCCGGAGCTCCGGCGAGTCGGCTTCGTTGTCTAGCAGCATCTCCACGTAAGACTTGATGGAGCTGAGCGGCGCCCGCAGCTCGTGCACTACGTTTGAGATGAAATCGCGCCGCGCGGTCTCTTCCATCTTCTGCTGTGTAACGTCGCGAAGCATCGTGATGGCACCGGCGCCTTTCTCCGAGTTGCCGCGGGTGGAGTCGCCCGCGATCGGCACCCATACGGCCCTCACCATCTTTTTTCCCTCGCCGTTTGCCATCTCAAACTCGACCGTGCGCCGGCGGTTCGACGTCTGGTCGCCCGATACCAGGTGGGCCAGCTCTTTCCTGTTGCCCAGCACCTCGGCCGGCAGCTTGCCCAACACGTCCTTGCGATCCACCTGCAGCAGCGACTCCGCCTCGTGGTTGATCAGCGATATGCGGCCGTAGGCATCCGTAACCACCACGCCCTCCGTGAGGCAATCGATGATAGACTCGGTGCGCCGCTTCTCGAACAGGATCACCCGGTTGCTCACCTGCAGCTCGCGGTTCGAGTCGGCCAGGGTGCGGTAGCGGGTGTTGAGGTTCGACACGATCTTCTCGATGCCGGCGGCTATCTCGCCGGCCTCGCCGCCGGCCGGCAGGTCCAGCTCCACCTTTTCACTTTGCGATTCCTGTGCTTCGAGCACCTGCTGCTTGAGGCGGCAAAGCGGCCCGACAAACACGTGGATCAGGTAGTTGCCCAGCATCAGCAAAAGCGCCACGCCAAAGAGCGCGATTCCACCGCGTTGCAGGCCGGAGCCCGCAAATCTCACCAGCGGCGGATGCTGGAATGCCACCTGCACGCGGCCCACGTGCTGGTTGTCCACCTCGATGTCGCGGTCGAAGGCATAATACAGGTAGCCCGACGTGGGGCACTTATACACGTTGCCTGCGAGGTTCGCGCTCTGCCAGGCATCCACCTGCTTCATTGTTGCCAGATCGTCGGCCAGGCCCGCCTGCCCCTTCTGCGCCACCATGCGGTCGTCGGAATCAAACACCCGCACGTACGCCAGCCGCTTGTCGATCTCCATGCGCAGCAGTATCATCTGTATCTCATCGCTGCGCGATTTCCTTAGCGGCTCTTCGCACGCGGCCGAGAGCACCTCCGACACGCTCTTCCCTTGCGCAACAACATGCGCAACCGCGGTCGACCATTCATTGCTTACGAAAACATAGCACATGAGCGCGGCGCCCACGAGGAACAGCACCGCAACCAGCATCTGCAGGATGCACAGCGTTTTGCTTTTATCGAGATGCACGGCAGGCAAACACAATCGCATCTTTCTTATCGCACGCATGATATTCTCTTCTTTCCACACTAGTCGCTGAAACTGAAAGTCTTCGACACGGCTGAAGTGCAAACGGCGTGCCGGATCGCTGTGAGAAAGTGATTATTTCATACGTGAATGCCTGCGAGACAAGACGCAAGTGCTTGCAGAAAAGGCACTTGGGATCATTTCGGCGTGGTACGGCGTTTTCGTGCGGCGCGGCCGGGCTTCAAACCCTGATGCTGTGCCGCGGTGGGCGCCGTTTTGCAGGAAAGCGGCGAAAAACCTTGCGCGGCAAGCAGTTAACGCACGACACCGGCGAATGTAGGTGCATCTACAATTCCCGTGGAAGAGCGGCAGCAAAGGCGGCGGCATGTTTACATTTTGAAACGCAAACTGAGCGGAACAGCACAGGCGGATGGAAGACTCGATGTGCGGCAAACGCCGCAGGCTGAATCATATGAACCGGCTGAGGTCGATTGCGGCCGTGATGCGCTGCCAATCGCCGGTGCGGCCAGAGTCGACGTCCAGCCCCTCCACAAACGGCAGGCGCGCCAGGATCGGGCGGCCGGTGAGCCTTTCGATCTCGCCGGGGCCAGACCTCTCGGCGAGGTCGGGCTTTTCGGAAGTGCCCGATATGACGATCCCGGCCACGCGCAGGCCGCGCGCGCGGGCGTACTCCATGGTGAGCGCGGTGTGGTTGATAGTGCCGAGGCCGGGGCGCGCCACAACGATCAGCGGCAGGTCTAGCGCGGCGGCAAGGTCGGCCACCGTTTCGCGGTCGGTTAGCGGCACCATCAGCCCGCCCACGCCCTCTACCAGCGTGTATTCGTGCAGGGCAGCGATGCGCCTGCAATGGGCGACGATGGTGTGCAGGCGGTATGCGGCGCCTTCGAGCCGTGCAGCCACCGACGGCGCCGCCGGAGCCTTGAGCAGGATCGGGTTGATCTCGTCGAGCGCCTCGCCGCTAACAGCGGCGCGCTCCAGGAAAAGCGCATCGGCCGACACTCGCCGGCCGCCTGCGATAACGGCGCCCGCCGCGATGGGCTTGAGCGCTACCACGTTCAGCCCGGCGGCTCGCATGCAGGCGGCCAGCGCGGCCGTGAAAACGGTTTTGCCCACGCCGGTGTCGGTTGCGGTGATGAAATAGCCCTTGCGCGGCCAATGTCCGGCGGCTGGTGCTTTCATAGTGGCAGCCTCACGTGTCGAGTGTAGTCGAATATAGCCGTGCAGACCACGGTGGCAGCACCACGTCTTCTACGTGCTCGCCGCTTACCGCGTCGGCCCAGTCGTTTTCCTCAGTATCGACCAGATCGGAGAGCTCGGTATCGCCGAAATTAGCGGCTAGCAGGTATAGGCGGCGGTCACGCCCGCGGGCAACGACTGCGCGGCAGGCTTTGGGCATGCCGCCGGGCTGTGCCTGCCAGATTTCGTTTTGCGCTGCGCGCGTGCCGGCTGCATCCACAGACGCCAGGATCGCGGCGGCGCCATCAAGCAGCACAGCCGGGCCGGTAAGGTCGCGTGGCGTGTCGTCGATGCCGAAGCAGAGGGCATCGCTGAGGATGCTGCCATAGGCCAACGGTTTGCCGCCGATCTGCCGCCCGCGGCGCAGCAGGTGCCAGCTTGTTGCGCCGTACACGCCCACGAGCCCCAGCACGCCATCAACGTTTACCCACCGCGAATGCAGGTGGATGGCCTGCCGCTCGCCTTCGTGCGCCGGCAGCGCAAGCTGGCCCGACGCCGTGGTATACAGCCGCTGGCGGCCGTTGAACACGTCGTTTGGCAGTTCGAGCTTCACGCCTTGCGTGCTTTGCACGCTCGCCCGAACGGGCAGCAGCAAGGCCAGCTCCATCTGAATGGCGGTGTGGCCGTCGGGCAGCGCGGCAAAAACGATGTGATGATCCACACAGCCGTCTTCGAGCCGGAAACCCTCCTGCATCGAGATTCGGCCGCCGCGTGTGGAACCCATCGTGATGAAGCCGCCGTCGAAGGTATCGAAGCGGCACCATCGCACCGTGCGCTTGTCGTTTGCACCCAGCACCTCCACCGCGCCGGCCAGGTTTTCGTTCCACTCGGCCATGTTGCTTCGGGAGGGGGGCACGCACAGCCCCTGCGGCGGGTCGGCGGCCCGCCATGACCAGCTCGCCAGGCGCGTGGGGCAGCGGTGGAACGCGGCGCCATGCTCGTGCTCAACCCAGCCGCCGGCCACCTCCTGCTCGAGATCGTGCTTGGCGGAGGGCGGCTCGATCGACCTCTCACGCAGCCATTGCACAGCCATCGACAGCACGCACGCTTTGTCCGATTCCAGCCGGGTGTAGTAGTATGGATTCAGGCGTTCGATCTCGGCGAGGCGCCGGCCGTGGAATGAGCCGTTTTCGTTTTCCGCCTGTTCGAGCCGAGCAAGCTCTACGGCCCCGGCCAGCAGTTGCATCGCGTGCGGGTCGGCCCAGTAATCGGCGGCGAAAATCAGCGCGGGGATGAGGTAGTCTTGGCAATAACAGTAGCGTATGCGGGTATCGCCGCCGATGCGCGCGAGGCGGCCATCAGGGAAAACGAGGCGCTTCACCAGGTGCCACAGGTTGGCCGCGTGATGATACAGCGCGGGCGGGGCCGGCCAGCCGTGCAGCAGGCAGGCATAGTGCATCATTGCGATGTTGCTGAGGCAGATCACCATGTAGCCTGTGTTGAGGTAGCCGTGATGATCGAGGGCGAAGCTTGGGAAGAAATTTGCGCCGGCGTGCCATTGGCTGATCGGCTTGCCGTCGATTACGGTGGAATCGGAGGCATCGGCGGGGGTGGAGATGCCGTTGAGCCAGAAGCAGGTGGCGCGCTCCAGCCATTTTTTGGCGTGGCGGTGCCTGGGCCAGCGCAATGCGGCCCGCGCGCAGGCCGCGCCGTTCCAGATGTTCGATTCGGGCATGTTTTGGCCGCTTGCATTCCACAGGTTGGCGTGAACGGCAGCGGTGAGCTGGAAATCGGCCTCGTCGGTCAGCACCTCGCGCAGGCGGCGGCGGTCGCGATTGTGGAGGTGCGGGTAGATCAGGTCTATTCCGTGCATCATGCGCTCGATGCCGAGCGAGCTGATCCAGGTGCGGCCCCACTTGGTGCCGTCGGAGCAGTGATAGTCGCCGGTAACGTGGCTTGAGAGGGAATAACGCAGCCCGCGGACCGCGCGGTCGAGGGCCTGCCGGCGGGTGAAACCG
>DATLAR010000236.1:0-8089 GCA_035527355.1 Planctomycetota bacterium | reverse complement strand
TGGGCGAGTAATTGCGGTCCCATGGCAGCGGCCCCACGTCGTCAGGTCCGTCGAACTTGCCCAGCCAGGAGCCGCAATCGGCGATACCCCACGTGCCGACCGCGGTGCAGTTGGGCGCCTCCACCGCTACGCGCATCACGTCGAAATACGCCTGCCCCTGCCGTTCCAGACGCTCGTCGCGCGATCCCTGCGGCCCGGCGACCACGTCTAGTTCGGTGATCTGCACCTCCAACCCAAGGCTGCCCAGCCGCTGAATATTGCAGGCCAAGTCGTCGGCCGCAGGCATGTCGTCGAGCGACAGATGAGCCTGCAGGCCGATGCCGTGCAGCGGCACGCCGCGGTCCAGCAGGCCGCGGGCCAGTTCCACCAGGGCATCGGCCTTGGGCGAGCGTGCCTGGCAGCCGAAATCGTTGTAGAACAGGCGGGCGGTCGGGTCGGCCTCGTGTGCCCAGCGGAAGGCGAGGTCGATGTATTCGGGGCCTAGCTGGCGGTGCCAGAAGGTGGGCGTGAGCGAGCCGTCCTTTTCGAGCGCCTCGTTGACCACGTCCCAGCACGCTATTCTGCCGCGATAGCGCCCGGCAACCGTGTAGATGTGCCGCTGGAGTTCGTCGGCAAGCGACTGGCGGTTGAGCGGGGGCGCGTAAATCCAGGCAGGCTGGTGAATATGCCACACCAGCACGTGGCCGTGCATAGCCATTTGATGGGCTTCGGCGAAAGCGACGATTCTGTCTGCCCGGTTGAAGTCAAACACGCCCCGTTGCGGCTGGACAGCCCCGAGCTTCAGCTCCACACCCGGCGAGAGCATGCTGTATTCGCGGGCCAGCGTCTGGCGGAGTTGGCTGTCGCTCTCGAGCTGGGGCCAGGAAACGCCGGCCCCGATCAGCAGGCCATGGCGCAGGGCAAGCTTGCGGAGGTGGTTCCAGCCGTCCATCCACGGCGGCAAGTGCGTCGTCTGCTTCGGCACCTCAGGCGTTGTCATTCGCGTGCTCCTTTCAGGGATTCACATCCCCTCCTGCCTGGCCACCAGATCCTTGTCGAGTTCGGACGCGGTGCTCGATAAGGGCAAGCGGGCGAGGTGAGTGCGGCAGCGGCCCGGCCCCCGCCTGGTATGTCGTTTCACCGGCGATCACGCCGGCGGATAGTGCAGGTTATAGATGCTGCAGCCGCCTTTTGCCAGCGGCCCCTTGATTGCGGCCTCCACGTCTTCGCGCTTGCGGCCGGTTACCAACTCGGTGGGCGGCAGCTTGCCCGGCGGGAATGTGACCATTATATCGCTCACCAGTTTCACCATGTAATCCAGCAGCTTCACCACGCCCGGGCGGGCCTTGTGGGCCGAGGCGGCCGTGGCCTTGCCCACCACGCCTTCGGGGGTGGCGGCCATTTCGATGGGGCCGCAGCCTACCTGCCCGTACCACGCGATGGGGCGGTGCAGCAGGTTCCCCGCCTTGTCGATGTGGCCGTCCGGCAGGAAACCGCGCGGCACGGTGTCGACCGCTTGCTTCATGTCGATGAACTCCGGAAACAGAGCGAGGCTCCACGACGTCTCGGCCTCGTCGGCGTGAATGAACTGCGTGTCGTACGGGCCGCCTTTGTCCTTCGTGTTGAACTCGTCCTGGATGGCGTGGTACCAGTTGAGGTTGATGAATACGCCGGGCACCTGGTACGTTTTGGCAAACTGGTGAATGGCCGTGGGGATCACGTATTCTTGCCCGTGACCGTTTAGCAGGATGATCTTGCGGAAGCCGGTGTTCCACAGCCCCGCAAGGATCGACTTCAGCAGGCCGACGAAAATCTCCTCGGGTACGATGATGGTGCCGGGCATTCCCATGTGATGGTAGGGGTGCGAGCCATACCAGGTGGGCTCGGCCAGCGTGCAACCCGTGCGCAACGCCACCTGCTCGGCCATTCGTGTAACGAGAAAGGTGTCTTCGCCCGAGCATGCGTGCGGGCCGTGGTTTTCGGTAGAGCCAACCGGCACTATGATGAGGTCATTCTGCTTCAGGCGTTCCTCTACCATCTTGCCGGTCATTGTCTGCAGGTAAACGCCGCTCGGCCGCTCCATGTGGCCTTGCGCTGGGAAGGTCCAGTCCGACATGTGATTCTCCTGCCTCTCGCATGTGCCGCATCCGGCGCTCAGCCGGTTGCGGTCGAGTGTGGAGGCTTGCTGTGGAATTGCGCTGTTGCCCGGAACAAGACATTTTATGATTGAGCTGCCGCGAAATCAAGTAGGATTGCGATTGGGCACGTTATAGCGGAGAGATGGCATTGATGCGCAGACGCTGAACCTCTGAGTCTGCCGGAGGCTGAGTTTGACTGTGGCATTCGGGGCTGGAGGGCATGCCGTTGTAGCCGTGGACCTGTCGGTCCCTCGATTCCTGTATGAGGATGTAGCTTATCGATAGCGAAATGATTATTGTGAGGCTGACGACGATGAATACAATGTACAAGGTATTCTGCGTTCGAGCCGACATTCCTTCGCCCTTCTGAACGGTTGAACAGGCGTAGCCCGCGGTTACAGCCGCTTACAATCATGTAGACGAAGTTACAAATCGAAAGTTCAAAGAATCTTCGGCTCGAGCGGTTTTGCGCGGTCGCCGCGTCTGATGGTTTTTCCTTCGCGGCGGGTGGGTGCCTCACGGCGCCGTGATCGTCAGCGTTGCCGTGTCGCCCGTGTGGAGCCGCCAGCGCTGTTCGGCGGCTCCTGCGATCACGTTTGAAATGAGCAGTGTGCCCGTATTGGGCGGGCCGGCGCCTTCGTTATCCGCGTGCACCACCACCGTGTTCGGCCCGGTATTCAGCAATACATTCACGGTTGTTCCGGGCGGGCCGGGCAGAACGTGATTGGCGAGCAAGGGCTGGTTGTTGACGATCAGGTCGATCTGGTCGCCGTCGATTCTCGCGTGATCGAAGACCGTGAGCGCGATGCTGCGCTGGTTCACCACCACATCCGAGAGCCCGCCTGTTCCTCCGTCGGTTCCGCCATCTTCATCGGGTGGCGGCGAGTCGGGATCGACTGTATCCGGGGCGTCGGTTCCGCCGCCCGAGCTTCCGAAGGCAGCGGCCGTTCCGCCGGCGGCCGCGGCCCCGCCTAGCAGCCACAAGGTGGACGCCCCCGAGGCGGCAGCGGCCGGGCCGGCCACGGGCGCAACCGCGGGATAGGCAGGCGGCACCGCGCAGGCGGCCAGGTCGGTCATGCTCTTCAGGCACATCGTGCTTGCGCCGGCCGTGAGCGCGGTGGACGCCGGCTGCGGCACAGACGCAACGCCGCCAACCGACATTATCTCGGCGGCAAAAGCGCTTTCGAGCGCCGCCACGAGGAAGGGCGACGGCGGGGCATCGGGCGCCGCAATCGCCTGGCGGGGCAGGCCGGCCACGAGCGCCAGCATGCAGCACACGGCCGCCACTCGCGGGCTAAGGCGGGCGCGCACGCTCGTTATTCGCCCCGCCGCCCACACGAGCGCCGCCATCGCCAGCACGCAGCCCGCCGCACCCGGCAAACACGAACCGCCGCGCAATGGACTGCTCGACGCCGTCAGCAGCCATTTCCTGAACACCAGCGACGTGCTGTGCATTTCGCTATCGCGCACCACAGTCATTGAATACTCATCGCGGCCGGTGATGTGGACGGAGGTGTTCAAAGCAGCGCGGACCACCTCGCCGGTTTCGTGCGCCGCGGTGAACCTGCCCTCCACGCGTACCTTTATCTTTTGGAAAATCCCTTTGGGCGCCACGCTTGCCGCGTCGATTGCGGCCGCCACCTCGATGCACCTGATATTGCCGATGCTGAATTCCCGCGCCACGTTGTACGTGGCCAGAAGCACAAGATCGGGGCCTTCGGTCGTCGTCACTACGGTAGTTCTTTGCAGTGCCGCGCCGGCCGCCAGTTTGTCGAAGGCCTCAAGCTCGCCGAGTATGCTGCCTGCGATTCGCTCGAGGTTGATCGTCGGCAAGCCTTTCATGCGCCGCACTCTTTTCCAAGCGTCCACTTTCATCTCGAAGCTGGCTGCAGGAGATTGCACGCTTCGGCCCTGCACGCCTTCGCGCACATCTATTGTGGCGGCAATAAGCGACAACTGGAAATCGCCGCCTGTGGCGAGATCGCGGCGGCCTACGCTCACGATGGATGTTGTGGAGCTAGACTGGTGCGCCGAGTAGCCTCGATTGTCTGAGATGGTGGTGTGGCTGGCGATAGAGTAGATGAATCTTCTGCCGGGTTCCGGCGGCTTGGCGGCGGGGGCCGCGGCACCTGCATTGCAGAAGATGCCAAACAACACTACGGCCATCGTGGCGAATATCAGCCCGGTCGCGTCCCTGCACATCATAGGTCTCCTTATCCTGCGGTACTGTCTGGGCACACAGCCCCCTTACGGATGGGGAGTTCGTGCGATTTCGGCAACCGTTGGACCCTGATGAGAAGCAGGATTGAGCGCGGACAGGAACCAGAGATGGTGATCAGCGAGGGGGTCGCGTGGTGTGGCAACTATGGCACCCATATAATAATACCACATTTCGGGCGATTGTCAAGGCAGACTTTTTTGCGGATATGCAGGGGGTCCGTAAACGATTTGTGGGCGCCACACAGCTTGCCGGGCCGATGCCAGGCAAGCTCGTGTGCATAGACACCGTGTCCCACGAATGCATTGGCATCATTCTTCATATTCCCCTCCTGTCAAAGGCCTGAAGGGCCGAGGTTCCATAAAGCCCAGGGCAACGCCCTGGGTTAGTCGGTGCGGAAAGCCAAGCCCTGAAGGGGCGGAGTATATTGCTGTGTGCTGGGTATACGTAAGGCCGCCCTTTCAGGGCTCGATTTTGGGGTGGGTGGCGCCCTCTCCCAGCCCTTCGGACTGGGCTGTATCGCACTCCGGCCCTTCAGGCCTTATTCGGAGTTGAATGAAGAATGGATGAAGAATGCAGACGGCGACCTCTGCGCGTTCGAGGCTATCTTTTATACGCGAATGCCCACAAATCTTTTACACACCCAATGCAGGGGAAGCAAAATGACAGGCAGGCCCGCCCGGAAACCGAGCGGGCCTGCATAACACACACTTCCTGGCGTTACGGAGCGCCGATGGTCATCGACAGCATCTTATCCATTGTGAGCCTCAGCCGCTGCTCGGCCTTGCCCTGAGTAACATTCGAGATGATCAGCGTGGTAGTGTTTGGCGGGCCGGCTCCGAGGTTCACGGGCCGCAGCTTCAGCGTGTTTTCCCCCTTGTTCAAAACTACGTTGTACGTAGCGCCCGGCGGCGCAGGCAAAACGAAGCCTATCAGGATAGGAACGTCGTTGATCCACAAACTGATTGTGTCGCGGTCGATTCGTCCGTGGTCGTAAAGGGTGATCGCGATATTGCGGCTGTCGACCACAACGTCGGTGAGCACTTCGCTGCCGCCTGCTTCATCTTCGCTTGCCGCATATTGGTCGTCGTCATCGTTGTTGGAATCCCTGCTCAAGAGATATGCAACGCCGCCGACCACAGCCACGCCGCCGAGCACGTAAGCGGCCGATCCGCCTTCAGGCGACGGCTCGCCCACCGTCTTCAGCGGCGGCTGGAGCGCCCGCGTAACTTCGAAGGCGCTCTTCAGGGATGGCAGCGAAGCGCCGGCCATGAGCACGGGCGACACCGGCCCTGCCATTCCGGCGGCTGCATCGGCCGCCATGACGCCGGTGCCCGTGGCCAATTCGAGCGTGCTCATCAGTATCGGCCCGCCCGTACCGGCCGCCGTCGCCGTGGTGGGCATGCCCAGCATCAGCATTCCGGCGATGCAGCAGATGATGGTGGCATTGCGGCACAGCCGGCCCACGCGCGAGGTTCTGCGTGCCGCCAGGCAGCCGCCTACGCCCGCCAGCGACACCATCCCCATGCAGCACAGCAGGCCCATCAGGCCGGTCTGGGCCGCGTTTGCCAGCTTCACGGCGGGCACTTCCGCCATGCCCAGCAGAGGTCTTTTCGGCATCTTATCGAGCCACGGCTGGAACACCTTCGACGTAGACCGCATCTCCATCCGCTGCTTCACCTCGATCGCATAGCCTTCCCTGTTTTCCAGGCCGGCCGTTACCGCCCACTGAGCGTGGATCACCTCGCCGGTTTCATACGCCACCGTGATCCTGCTGGCAGCGTTTGCGTTTGCGCTGCGGTAGAAATCGGCAGTGGAGCCTCCGCGCGCTTCCACCTTGCCGCTGAACTGCGCGCAGCGTATCGCGCCGATTGAAAACAGCTCTTCCAGAATGTACGTGGCCGACAGCTCCACGTTCGTATCGCCCTCCAGCTTGATGGTCTCCTTGCGGTTCCAGGCGCTGCCCACCTGCATGTTGTGCGGCTCGAGGTCGCTTAGCACCTCGGCCATGATTTTCTGGAAGTTCCCGGCCGGAACGCCCTTGATGCTCACCTCGCCGTTTCCAAAGAGCAGCTCGAACGACTGCTCGGGCTTCGCTATCTCGGCAAGCAGCCGGCCGCCGGCTTCGCCGTCCCACCGGCGCACCTTCACCGATGCGGCCGAGGTGCCGCCGAAATTCGTTATGTAGCCCTTATTATCCGACACTCGCGTTTCTGTCAGAATGCTGTAGCTGAACCTGTCCCCCTTCCGGGGCGATTGCCCGGTCTCGGCTGCTGCAACGGCACCGGCCATCGAGGCCGCAGCCAGCAAAGCACACAAGACCACCTTCACGGGCATGACACTAGCGGCATGTCTCAACATCAATCCTCCTCCTTCCTTACTCCCTCCTCCACAGCACACAATCACACCGGAGAGCCGATCAGCGCCGGCGGTGTGCCTGCGGTGGAGGCGCCTGCTCGAAAAACCCTATCCTTGCCGGATACAAGCGCCATGCAGCCGGGGCGGCTGCAGCAGCGATTCTAATATCGCATGATCCAATTGTTGTGCTACTGTTTTTTTGGAGGGCGATATGGCGGTGCGACGGCGGCTTTTCAGGCCAGGGTCTGTGCGGTTTCGGCCAGAAGGCGCCTCACCGGCAGGCCGTTTGGGCATTTTTCCTCGCACACGCCGCATTCCGTGCAGCGGTCGGCGCGATTGGGCGGCGGAATCTCTGAAAATGCCTTCCGGGCGGCGTCGGCCGCGTTGTAGACGGCTAGGTAATTTCTTATGCGCAGATTGCGGGAAATATCTACGCCTTGCGGGCAAGGCTTGCAGTAGTTGCAGCCGGTGCACAGCGTTTTGCCCGCGGCATTGAAACGCTCGAATATCGCACGCACCTGGTCTCCGGCGCCCGCCTGGCCGTCGGTGTGGGCACTCGCCAGGTTTTCCAGCAGATCATCCATCCTGTTCATTCCGCTGCAAGCGGTGGAAACGGCAGGATTTGCCAGCACAAACTGCAGCGCCGCCCGCGACGTCTGGATCGCATCGGGCACCAGGTCGCGCAGTGCCAGCTCTGGGCGGGCCAGCACGCCGCCGTGCAGCGGGCCCATCACTACTACGGCCACGCCGCGCTCGCCCGCCGTCGCCACGCATTTCTCGTAAGAGCGGTTCAGCCGGTTGTACTGCAGCGTGCACGATTCGAACTCGCCGCTCTCGATGATCTTCAGCACGTTTTCGGGCGTATCGTGCGACGTAAACCCCACGTGCCCAACGATGCCCTCGTCGATCATCCGCCGAATGCCTTCCATCACGCCGCCCTTGCGGCGCACGGCATCCAGCTTGCCCGCCGTAAACCACCCCACCTGGCACCACTCCACGTGATCGGTGCGGAGGTTTGGCAACTGGTGCTCGATGAGTTCGCGGCGATAATCATCGCCCGTGGTTTCCCGGCAGCCGGGCTGCTCGTCGGCCAGCAAGATGCCATGCTTCGCCGATATCATCACTCGGTCGCGCACGGGCTGAAGGCCGCGGCCCGTTTTCTGCTGGCATTGGCCGCCGCAGTACGGCACTGCCGTCTCGAAATAATTGATCCCTGCTTCCACGCAGGCTCGCAGCAATCGATCGCACGCATCGTCGTCTTCGGGAAGGTGCCCGCAACCCATGCACAGGGCTGAAACGCTGAGACCCGTCTTTCCCATAGGCCGGTAGATCATTATGAAACCCCTTTTGGCAGCAGGAAGCGCTGCAAGATGACGCCCATTGTACCAATGGCGGC
>DATLAR010000235.1:0-6567 GCA_035527355.1 Planctomycetota bacterium | reverse complement strand
CATCCTCGACCTGATCTACATCAGGAACCGCCTGAACAGCGTTTGCGGCAGCTAAGCGCCGCAGACAGACCACAAAGCATGGGCTATCATGAAGCAAGGCGCCGGCAAACATGCCGGCGCCTTGCTTCTTTGAGAAGAGGGAAGACGACGTGAACATCGAACACTGAACATCGGACGGAAGACTTGCGTAAGAGCGTGTTCGCGAGGCAGAAGACAGAAGACAGATGGGTCCGCGTTCGGTTCCGCCGCCGGCTTCTGGCCTATGGCTTCAGAGTTCCGATAAGAGAGTCTGACGGGGGTCTTCCACGTTTGTGCCTTGATTTACTCTATTTCACCTGCTATCATTTTTCCAGGTGGATAGAAGAGCGAAACAGTTTGGTTATGGCAGTTTTTTCCGCCATTTCGAGGGCTGATTTTGAAAGCAGTAATTCTCGCAGCAGGCAAGGGCACGCGGATGCGCGGTTTGTGCGAAAAACGCCCCAAGCCGCTGTTGCCGTTGGCAAACCGGCCTGCGCTTCAATTGACGATTTCCCGCCTGAAAGAGGCGGGCGTGAGCGATATGCTGGTAGTGGTGGGCCATCAGCAAGACAAGATCAAGCAGTCGCACGGCTACGGCACGTCTTCGGGCGTGAAGCTTTACTACGTGGTGCAGGAGGCGCTGAACGGCACGGGCGGTGCGGCGATGCTGGCCGAGGGTTTTGTGGAAGGCGAGCCTTTTTTCCTGGTGTTTGGCGATGTGATCGCGCACACTGAAAATTACGTGCGTGCGGCCCGCCTGCTGAAAAGTGGCGCAGGGGCCGTTGTGAGCACGTTTGACCTGGGCAGGCCGGTGAAGATCGGAGCGGTGTTTGCGCAGGATGGCCGCGTGGTGAAGATCGTGGAGCGGCCGTCGCCGCGCGAGCATAGCTCGCTGGTGAGTGCGGGCATTTTCATTTTTCCGCCGGAGATTTTCGAGGCTACACGCAATCTGCCTCCGGCGCCGACGGGCGAGCATGAGCTGACCGGCGGCATTCAGGCGCTGGTGGAGAACGGAATGGAAGTGGCCGCAATGCCGGTGAGCGGTTTTTGGGCAAACCTCACCGACCCCGTGGCGCTGCTGCAGGCGAACGCTGCTGTGCAGAGGGAGCTGGCCGAGCGGCGCGAGCCGCTCGTTCAGGCTTCGGCCAAGGTGTCGCCGAGGGCAACCGTTGACGAGTTTGCCGCGGTGGCCGCGGACGCCAGGATCGAGGAGGGCGCGGTGATCGGCCCGAACGTGAGCATCGGCGCGAGGAGCGTGATCGGCAGCGGTGCGCGGCTGCGGGGGTGCATCCTGATCGACAAGGTTGCGGTTGGGGCCGGTGCCGTGGTGGAAAACGCCGTGATCGACGCGGGGGCCGAGGTGCCGCCGGGGGCGGTTATACGGTCGCCTTTGCGCAGTGCTTGCGTGATCTGGAAAACAATGTACGCATGTGAAACGCAAACAGAGGCCGCCGCGAAAGCAAAGGGGCAGTGATTGTTTGACTATGCCGAAGCCATCGAGGCTTTCATCGGGGACGTGGCGAAGAACTGCCGGGTCCTCGGCCATATTGATGTATCGTCGCTGCTGATCGGCTGCATCAGGGCTCGCAACGCCGAGTGTTCGGGCCTTTACGCGCGCACTATTCCGTTGCGCTTCGAGGGCGGCTCGACCACTACGGTGCGCAAGGGCGTGCCAATTCGAATTCCCATCGTGCGGCACGGCGACCGCGAGGCGCTTTACATGATCTCGTTTTGCCTGCCGCGGTTCCAGAACCTGCAGTTTGAAGATAAGGTGATGACGATTTTCCACGAGCTGTATCACACCAGCCCGAATTTCGACGGCGACATACGGCGCTTCGCCGGCAGCAAATACGTGCACACCGCGTCGCAGAAAAAATATGACGAGCTGATGAGAGAGCTTTCGCAGCAATACCTGCAGCAGACTGCGCGGCCGGAGCTTCACGAGTTTTTGAGGCTGAACTATGCCGAGCTTTGCGAGCGCCACGGCGGCGTGAAGATGCGCATCTTCCGGGCACCTCGGCCGGAGATCGTGAAGGATAATGCCGCGCGGACGGTTTCGGTGCACATGCAGGAGAAGAAAGAGAAGCGATGAATTTTGTGAAGATGCAGGGCTGCGGCAACGACTACATTTACGTGAACTGCCTGGAGGAGACGGTAGCCGATCCGGCCGCGCTTTCAACGAAGATCAGCGATCGGCATTTCGGCGTGGGATCGGACGGCCTGGTGCTGCTGCTGCCGTCGCGCGAGGCGGACGTGCGGATGAGGATGTTCAACCCCGACGGCAGCGAGGCGGAGATGTGCGGCAATGCCATTCGCTGCGTGGGCAAGCTGGCATACGAGAGCGGGCTGTGCAGGCGCAGCGAGATGCAGGTGGAAACCGGCGCGGGCGTGAAGACGCTGCAACTGACGGTTGACGCGGGCAAGGTGTCGCTGGTGCGCGTGAATATGGGCCCGCCGATCCTCGAACGGTCGATGATTCCGATGCTGGGTGCGCCGGGCATAGTGATCGGCGAGAAGCTATCGGCGGGCGACCGCGATTTTGCGGTTTCGTGCGTGTCGATGGGCAATCCGCATTGCGTGTCGTACGTGGATGACGTGAAGGCGTTTGACCTGCACCGCTACGGGCCGCTGGTAGAGAATCACAAGGCATTTCCACGCCGCACAAACGCGGAGTTTGTGCAGGTGCTTTCCAGGGATGAAGTGTGCATGCGTGTGTGGGAGCGAGGTGCGGGCGAGACTCTGGCCTGCGGCACGGGGGCGTCGGCCGTGTGCGTGGCGGGCGTGCTGTGCGGCCGCACGGCAAACACCATCACGGCTCATCTGCTCGGCGGCGATTTGAAGCTCGAGTGGGCGGGCGGCGATAGCTGTGTTTTCATGACCGGTCCTGCCGTGGAGGTCTTCCGCGGCCAGTTCTGATCCGCAGCCGGTATTCCGCGGCTGAACCAATGAAACAAGATCCATCCTTCATCAAATCCGATGCCGTGATCCTGCGTACTTACGAGTATAGCGAGACGAGCTACATCGTGTCGCTGCTGACGCGCGCCCGCGGGACGCTGCACGCGCTGGCGAAGGGTGCGCGGCGTGCGAAGGGCACGTTTGCCGGCGAGATCGACCTGTACGCCGAGGGCCAGGCGGTGCTGATCGTGCGGCCGGAGGTGTCGCTGCATCTGCTCACGGAGTTTTGCTGCAAGGAGCGCCACCTGCCGCTGAGGCAGTCGGTGGATCGCGCCTGTGCGGCCGGCTATGCGGGCGAGGTGATCGCCGCGGCCTCGCCCGAGGGCGAGAGCCAGCCGGAGCTTTACGATCTGCTGACGCAGACGCTGCAGGGGTTGGAGGCGGGCGACGTGCCGGCGGTTACGGCGTTTTGCCAGGTGCACCTGCTGAGGCTGGGGGGTTACATGCCGGACCTTGCCACGTGCACGGCGTGCGGCAAGCGCGTGACGGGCCCGCACGTTGCATACAGTTTCATGAAATCGGGCGTGCTGTGCGCCGGGTGCTTGCAGCCGAACGAGCCGGCGGCGCGGGTTTCGCGTTCGGCGATTTCGCTGGCGAGCAGCCTCTCGCGCGGCGGCGCGGCTGCACTGTCCCGCACGCGGGTGCCGCGCGCTTTGGCCCGCGAAACGATCAGTTTCCTGGGGCATGTGATTTCGGCGGCGTTTGAGCAGGAGGCGAGGATGCTGCAGCCCACGCTGGCGGCGCTGGTTCGGTAGGGGCGGAGGCCAAGGGCCAAGGCACAAAGTCAGAGTCTCCATACATACTACACGCAGACACAGCCGAGGGCGGCTGTGCTACACGCTTCTGCTTGAAACAAAAAAGGCGAGCCGGAAACATGGGTGTTTGCGGCTCGCCGAAATCTCACCGAGAGGAGGTTTGCTGTCGCCTCCTTTTCTCTGCTTCGTTGCCTGCTTCTCTGCTTCGTTGCCTGCTTCTCTACTTCGTTACCTTTTTCTCTTTGATCTTTACCGCCTTGCCTACGCGGTCGCGCAGGTAGTGCAGTTTTGCGCGGCGTGTTTCGCCTTGCCGCTTGACTACGATTTTGGGGACCTTGGGCGAGTGCAGCGGGAAGCTGCGCTCGACGCCTTCGCCGCCGACGATGCGGCGCACGGTGAAAGTTTCGCTGACGCCTCCACCGGTGCGGCCGATCACGGTGCCGTTGAATACCTGCACGCGCTCTTTGTCGCCTTCAACGATCAGCACGTGCACGTCGACGGTATCGCCGACGTCGAACGCGGGTATTTCCGCCTTCATGTGCTGCCGCTGGATTCTTTCCACGAGATTCATTGTGAGCTCCTTATAATCAGAATGGCCGATTTACCATTTTCAATGTGCGGTATTCAGCACGCCGGCGGCGGCGTGTTCACGTTTTGCGCTCCAGGAGGTCGGGCCGGCGCTCGGCCGTCTTTTTCAGTGCCTGCTCGCGGCGCCAATCGTCTACCTTCTTGTGGTCGCCCGACAGCAGCACATCGGGGACGGTGAGCCCGCGGAAGCTGTATGGCCGCGTGTAGTGCGGGTAGTCGAGCATTCCGCTGGTAAACGAGTCGCGCAGGGCCGATTCTTCGTTGCCTAGCGCTTCGGGCAGCAGGCGCACGATTGCTTCGACTATGACCATTGCGGCGAGTTCGCCGCCGGAGAGGACAAAGTCTCCGATGGAAATCTCCTCGAGGTCGAGCCCGATGCGTATGCGTTCGTCGAGTGCCTCGTATCGGCCGCAGACGAGTATCAACTGCCGTTCGAGGGCAAGCTCATGTGCGAGTGCCTGGTTGAACGTCTTGCCTTGCGGCGTAAGGAGGATGCGCCGGGGCTTGTGGCCCGGGGGCACCTCGACGGCCTCGACGGCCCGGAAGACGGGGCCGGGCGCCATGACCATGCCCGGTCCGCCGCCATAGGGGGCATCGTCCACTTTCCTGTGCTTGTTTTCGGCGTGGTCGCGGATGTCGTGCAGACGTATCCGCACCAGGCCCTTGTCGCGGGCGATCTGAACGATGCTGTCGTCCAGGGGGCCCCTGAACATCGCCGGAAAAAGGGTCAGGATATCTATCAGCATCGTGCAATCGACCGCAGACCGATGGTTACTTGCCGACGTGGATGCCCTGCTTCTGCAGGATTTTCGCCACTGAGTGTGTGGGCTGTGCGCCCTGCTGGAGCCAGTGAATGATCCGCTCGCGGTCTACGACAACGGGTTCTTTTTCGTTGAACGGATCATAGTGGCCGAGGTATTCGATGGCGCGGCCGTCGCGCTGTGCGCGGGCGTCCAACGCCGCCAGCCTGTAGAAGGGGCGGTTACGCTTGCCCATACGAGTGAAACGCAGCTTTAGCAACTATACGGTCCTCCTGGTTTCTGAGGGAGCACTTGCAGTGCCCCCGGGCGGGATTTCATCCGCCCGTGATGGTGGTGCCGGGGCATGAGAAGCCGCGGCGTTGAGAAAATTATCCCATGCCGGGCAGCCGCAGGCCTTGCGGCCCGCCACGCCCGTGCTTTTTGACCTTGCCGAATCCCTTCATCATTTTGCGCATCTGTTTGAATTGTTTGAGGAGCGCGTTTACGTCTTGAATTTCGTTGCCGCTGCCGGTTGCGATGCGCTGCCGGCGGCTGCCGTCGATCAGCTCGGGGTGCCGCCGCTCTTCGGGTGTCATCGAGAGGATTGCGGCTTCGAGTCGCGGCATTTCTTTTTCGCTCATCTCGTCGACGCCTTGCATTCCGCCCATGCCGATCATGCCGAGCAGGTCTTGCAGCGGGCCCATTTTCTTGAGCTGCTGGAGCTGGTTGTAGAAATCTTCAAGGGTGAATTTTCCCTTGAGGAGTTTCTTTTGCATCTCTTCGGCCTGCTGCTTGTCGATGTTTTCCTGGGCCTTTTCCACGAAGCTCACCACGTCGCCCATGCCGAGGATGCGCGATGCCATGCGCTCGGCGTGGAATTCCTCGAGGCGGTCGAGCTTTTCGCCGATGCCGACAAATTTGATGGGTTTGCCGGTGACGGCTTTGATGGATAGTGCGGCGCCGCCGCGGGCGTCGCCGTCGAGCTTGGTGAGGATCACGCCGCCGATATTGAGCTGATCGTTGAACTCCTTGGCGCTGTTAACGGCGTCTTGGCCGGTCATTGCGTCGGCAACGAGGAGCTTGAGGTGCGGCTTCACTTTCTGGTCCACTTCTCGCAGCTCGGCCATCAGCGTTTCGTCGATGTGGAGGCGGCCGGCGGTATCGAGGATAACGACATCGCGGGCGTTTTGCTCGGCGTTTCGCACGGCCATTTTGCAGATGGCGGGCGGCGTGAAGGTGGGCTCGCTGAACACGGGGACGTCGATCTGGCGGCCGAGGACTTTGAGCTGCTCGATGGCGGCGGGGCGCTGGATGTCGGCGGCAACGAGCATCGGCGCGTGGCCGGCCTTGCGGATGTAGCTGGCGAGCTTGGCGGCGGTGGTAGTTTTGCCGCTGCCCTGCAGGCCGCACAGCATGATAACGGTAACGCCGGTAGGGCTGTATGGGATGCTGGGGTCGGACGGGCCCATCAGCCGGACGAGTTCGTCGCTTACGATCTTCACGATCTGCTG
>DATLAR010000234.1:0-8420 GCA_035527355.1 Planctomycetota bacterium | reverse complement strand
CTTGTATAATCCCAGCCGTCGACTGCCGTGCAAATGCGTTGACGCGGAGCAGGAACGATGGCGAGCTTTTATGGATACGAACAGTTTGCCGGCCACTGGGGCGAGAATGCTCGATTGGCCCTCGACACCATTGAAATGAAGCCCGCGCGCGGCATCCCGTCGTGGACCTGCCACCCGATGGACGCACCGTTCATCGAGGAGATGATTGGCCGTGCTCCGGGCGATTTCCGCAGTGATCCCGATGGCGTTTACATCGCCTTCCAGCAGGCTATCGGCACGTGCTACATCGACCAGTACCTGGCCGAAAACGTCCTCTCGCTGAGCCATGGCGGCTTCGAATCCGACACGCCCCGCTCGGCCACCACCGGTGCGCAGAGGATCGTGCGCGACGGCATCGAGATCGATTCGCCCGAGGCGGTGGTGGAGCACATGGAGCGCTGCGTTTTTCCCGCACGCAAGCGCGAGATCGAAAGCTTCAATTCCAACGATCCCGCCCTCGTTGCCGCACTTGTCGACGGCGAATGCGCCCTGCAGAAGAAGCTGGGGCACAACATCCTCAAAGGGCCGTACGGCGGGTTCTTCAGCTTTCCGTGCTTTCAGTATTACGCATACGGTTACGCCAACTATTTCATGACATACGCGCTCTATCCCGATGTGATCGAGCGCGATTTCGCGCAGCAGGCCGACCTGGCGGCGCTGCGAAACCGCGCCGCTGCACGCGCGATCATCGACGGCGGCCTGCCCAGGCTGCTGCGCCTCGATCACGACATGGCCGACGCACGCGGCACGCTGGCTAGCACGGCTTCTTTGGAAAAAATCTGGCTGCCGCATTTCGCCCGTGCAATCCGGCCGCTGCTCGACTCCGCCATCCGCCTGATCTGGCATTGCGACGGCAACCTGATGGGCCTCGTGCCCGGCCTGCTCGAAGCGGGCGTTGGCGGATTCCAGGGCTTTCAGTATGAGCACGGGATGGACTACGAACGCATCTGCAGAATGAACGACCGCGACGGGCGCCCGCTGCTGATTATCGCAGGCGTGTCCGTTACCACCACGCTGCCATACGGCACACGCGAAGACGTAATCGCGCAGATGCGCCGGCTGGTGGAGCACGGCCCGCGCCGCGGGCTGTTCCTCGGCGCGAGCAGCAGCATCACGCCAAACACAAACCGCGAGAATATCCGCACCTTCATCGAAGGGCTGGAATACTACAGGCATCACAAACGCGACTGAACAAGGAGAATGAACGTGAAGAAGATCAGAGTGGGCGTGGTGGGCGTGGGCCGCGGGATGGGTTTCGCGCACAACGCCGGCGACGCCGTTGGAATGGAGCTGGCGGCGCTGTGCGACAGCAGAAAGCCCGCGCTCGCGTCTGCAAAGAAGGCGTTTGCCGCCGCCGGCCGGAAGATCGCCACCTACACGGATTACCGCAAGTTCCTCGAGCACGATTTCGACGCGGTGATCCTCGCAAACTTTTTCCACCAGCACGCGCCGTTTGCGGTGCAGGCGCTGTCGGCCGGCAAGCACGTGATGTCGGAGACCACCGCCTGCTTCACGCCGGCCGAAGGCGTGGCGCTCGTCGACGCGGTCGAGAAGTCCGGCCGCATCTACATGTTTGCCGAAAACTATCCCTACATGCTGTTCAACCAGGAAATGCGCCGCATATTCCAAACCGGACGGCTGGGCCAGTTCGTATACGGCGAGGGCGAGTATGTGCACCCGGCCGATGCTAACTTCTGGAATTACATCTCGTGCGGGCAAAACCACTGGCGCAACTGGATACCGGCCACATACTATTGCACGCATTCGCTGGCGCCCATCATGTTCATAACCGACACGCGGCCGGCGAAGGTGAACGGCTTCGTAATGCCTCACCCGGCCGACGACCCCGTGTATCAGCGCAGCGTGCGCACGTCGGACGGCACGTCGATGATCGCCGTGCGAATGGACAACGGCGCGGTGGTGAAACTGCTGCAGGTGAATTTGCGCGGCGAGAGCATCTGGGTGCGTGTGCACTGCAGCCGCGGCCAGATGGAAAACCTCCGCCACGGCCACACGCAGATGGTTCGCCTGCGCCGCGAGCAGTATCACGAGGAGATGATCGAGCCGGAGGAGCAGATTTACCTGCCGTCGTTCCCCGCGGGGCACGAAGCCGCCAGGCATGCCGGACACGGCGGCGGCGATTACTTCATGAACTACCACTTCGCCGATGCCATCCGCAAGAAGGAGCAGCCATACCTCGACGTCTACCGGGGCGTTTCGATGTCGCTGGTCGGCATCCTCGCCTATCGTTCGGCGCTCCAGGATTCGGCCACGATCGACATACCGGACTTCCGCGACAAAGCAGTGCGGGCACGCTATGCCAACGACGACTGGACGCCCGACCCCGAACGCCGCAAGGAAGGCGACCCGTGGCCCAGCATCCTCGGCGAGATCAAGCCCACCAAGGCCGGCATCGCGTTTGCCAAGAAAGTGTGGAAGCAGGCGGGATACGGCGGGGACTAGACTCAGGCGCGGGCACAAGGCTTATATGCAGTTGCCCGAAGGGCCGGAGTTTCTACCCCAGCCCTTCGGACAGTAATGGAACAAGAACGAAATATCACAGCGGTTACGAGGCCGCATGCCAAGGCGCGGTCATTCGTAACTGATATGCTTCTCGGCCGCCTGGACTTTCAGCGCATCGAGCAACTGCTGGTCAAAGCCGCTTCGAGCGGTTTTGTCTTCGGCGATTTGCTGCTTCACAAATTCGTTGCGCTTTTTCGATACTTCCGCGATCTGCTTGTTCAGATCGTCGCGCTCGACCTGTTTTTGGGCAAGGTATTCGGTTTGCTCGTCCTTCGTCATTTTGCGCACGTTTTCGGGCAGCATGTCGGGCTTGAGGTTTTCGAGTTTGACAACTGCGTTGCGCATGTCGTCAACGAGGTCATTTCTGGCCACGATGCCTGATCTGGCGGCAAAGGATGAGCGTTCGGCGGCTGCCGCCGTGGGAAGCGATTTGGCGGAGGTGTTCAGCTCGGCTTGCTTTTCGCGCACGCCCGCCTTTCCGTAAACGACGGCGGTGTCGAGCAGCTTGCCGTTAAGCTCGGCCAGTTCCTTGTCGTAGGGGGTGGGTATGCTTTTCACGCCGCCGTCTTGCGCAATGGCGAGGAACACACCGTCGGCAAGCGCGGCAACGTCCTTCCACACGCTCTCGGCGTCCTTGTTGTTGCCGCAGAGGATGGTGTTGATGTTGATGCCCTTCTCGATGGCGGCCTTGGCGGTTTTGTCGTAGGTGGGCACGTCCTGGTATTCGTTGTGTGGAGGGCAATCGCCCACGAGATAGATGATTTTGAGCACGGCGCTGTCGTCGCTCCATTTCAGCTTGTGCACGGCATCGTGGAGCGCCTGGTTGACGTTTTCGGGGGTGTCTCCGCCGCCTTGCGCCCTGAAGCTCGTGAGGTCGGCGTATACCTGGTCGATGTTGTCGGTGAGGTTGAAGACCTTGGTGACGTATTCGTCGCCTTTGTCTCGATAGGCCACAAGCCCCATACTGACGGCGGGCGTGGGCTTGCCGAGGACGATCTGGTTTGCGATGTGCCAGATTTTCTCCTTGGCTCCGGCGATAAGCCCGCCCATCGAGCCTGTGGTATCGAGCACGAAAGCGACCTCGACGCGCGGCTGCACGGTATGCTCAGGTGCTTCGGCGCCTTGTGCAGGCAAACTTCCGGCAACAAAGAACATTGCGGCGATAGCTGATGCCACCATCCCAATCGAGCCTTTCATGGCTGTCTCCTTTCGTCCGGTTCTGGAAAAGCTTCCCATCGGGGCCGTTTGTGCGGCTCCTGAAATGTTAGACGCGCAATAGTGCCGGAAGTTTGTCACAATTTTGTAACAAGCGCATAAGCTGTGGCGAAATCATAAAAAATGATTTGACAATCTTGGCCGCTGATGCTATCATCAGCCACGCATGATCTGAAGGAGCCTGGCTACGCCCCGAGCATGAGTGTCTGGGCAAATGGATCGTTAGGCAAACGCAGGAGCTGGTCATGGGGATGATAACGATACAGGTGTGGGATTCCACCGGCAATAAACGACAAAACGTTGAGCTGCCGGACGATGTGGCGCTGAACCGCGTGATAGCCGTGCTGGTAGACCGCATGAACCTGCCACGCGAGAGCCCCGACGGCCAACTGATGAGCTACAAGTTTCACCATAAGTCAACAGGCCGGCAGCTTCAGGATCAGCAAACGCTGAGTGAAGCAGGAGTGAGAGACGGCGATATAATGCGCTTGCAGGCGGAGATCACCGCCGGCTGAGCGCGGCATTTCCGCCGCGAGGTGAACCATGGATGCTGTTGTCAAACTCGGGCCCGATCTGTCGAACGAGGGCCGATTCCACCGGCAGGAGCTGATCTCGTGGTGGGATCAGCGCCGGCTGAACGCCGCCAAGGTGCTGGTGATCGGCGCCGGCGCGCTGGGCAATGAAATCCTCAAGAACCTCGCTCTGGTAGGCATCGGCAATGTGATCGTGGCCGATATGGACCGCATCGAGCTTTCAAACCTCGCACGCAGCGTGCTATTCCGCGAACAAGACATAGGCCTGTATAAGGCAGAAGTGGCCGCCGCCGAAACGAGGAGGCTGTGCCCGGGCATCCGCGTGCAGCCTTTCGTGGGCAACATCACCTTCGATCTGGGTGCCGGTGTTTTTCGCTGGGCCGATATTACGATCTGCGGGTTGGACAACCGCGAGGCGCGCGTGGCGGTGAACCGCGCCTGCCTGAGAGTGGGGCGGCCCTGGATCGACGGTGCAATCGAGCGGCTGGACGGCGTGATGCGGATTTTTCTGCCCGATTCCGGCGCCTGCTACGAATGCACGATGAACGAAACCGACTGGCAGATGCTCGAGGCACGCCGCTCGTGCGCGCTGCTGAGCCGCGAGCAGATTCAGGCCGGCCACACCCCCACCACCGCCACGTCGTCGTCAATCGTAGCCGGCCTGCAGTGCCAGGAGATGCTGAAGTATCTGCACGGCCTGCCTGTTGCGGGCGGAACCGGCATCGTGATCTCCGGCCAAGTGAACGACGTTTATCCCGTTTCTTATGATCGCAAGGAAGACTGCGCCGCCCACGAGCAGCTCGACAGCATCGTTGAGCTGCCGCTGGCATCGGGCGCAGTGACGCTGCTCGAGCTGCTTGGCCGCGCCCGCGCAGACCTTGGCGACGAAGCTACGCTCGAGTTTGGCCGCGAGATTCTTCACGAGCTGGAATGCGCGAAATGCAGCCGGCGCGATCCGGTTTTCCTATCGCTTGGAAAAGTGACCGAAGATCAGGCTCGCTGCCCGCAATGCGGCGAGGCGAGATTCCCGCGGCTCATGCATATGGTAGACGGCAGCGAGGATTTCCTCGACCGCAACCTGCTGCAGGCGGGCTTGCCGCCGTACGATATCGTTGCCGCGCGATGCGGCACGCGCACCGCCGGTTACCTGCTGGGCGGCGATGCGAGGGCGGTGCTCGGCGAGGCGTGGACGGCTAGTGCTGAAGGGACGTGAGAGAACCCTTTGCGCAAGGAAGAACAAATGCACAAGAAGCACGAAAAACAGGCGTCTCCGCAGAGGGAGCACACCTCGACCGATGTGAGCCAGATCAAGCTTGACGATGTGAACGAGGGCGAGTTTCCCCGGGCGCTCGAATCCGATTTCCGCGTTTTGATCTCGGCCGAAGCGTTCGCGGCCATCAGGAAGCATGGCTCCAGCGATAAAGAGGTGGAGCTGTGCGGCGTGCTGGCCGGCCACCTGCTGAAAGACGCCAGCGGGCCATACCTGACGGTGGAAAAGGCTGTGGCCGGCGCTGCCACCCGTCAGACCGGCTCGCGCGTAACGTTTACCCATGAAACGTGGTCGCAGATTCACAAGCAACTGGATGCCGAGGCGCCGGACCTTCAGATCGTGGGCTGGTATCATACGCATCCCGGCTTCGGGATTTTCATGTCCGATATGGATCAGTTCATCCAGGACAACTTCTTCAACCTTCCGCACAACGTTGCATTCGTTTACGATCCGGTTTCCGAGCAAAGCGCGTTGTTTGTTTGGCGCGACGGCCGCTCGGCCAAGCTGCGCCGCTATTGGCTGGCGGGCAAGCTGGTGTACGATCTGGAACCGGACACCCCGGCCGACGAATCCGCTGCGATCAAGGAGAAGGTGGACAAGAAGCAGGCCGCGACCCGCGAGCCGGAGCCGGCAAGAGGAGCCGAGCCGGCCGCGAAGACTGCGTCGGCCTGGCCGGTGATCTTCCTGATCGGCCTGCTGGCGTCGTTCTGGCTTGGCGGATACATGAACAGATCGGCATTCCAGGACCGCGACGGACAGACGAAGGCGATAGAAAATCTGATACGCACAGGCCTGTTCCGCGATAACCTCGACCTGCGGCTGACCCCGGTGATAATGTCTCTGGACAGGGCTTTCATGCTGCTGGACAAGGCTCAGAAAGCCGGCGGGGCTGAGGGCAGTGCGGACATGGAGAAGGCGTCCGAAATGATTCGCGACGTGCACGGCGAGGTATCCGCCATCAGGCAGGCATACACGCAGGCCGACCGGCTGGCGGCGCGGATGGAAATCACAGCGATGCTGCCCGATGAGCTTCGCCAGCAGCGCGCGGCGCTCGTTGGGCTGTCGGTGCTTCAGGCTCGCGCACTGCTGGATGGCAGCAGCAGCACCGCTGAAAAGCGGCGCGAGCTGGCCGGGCAACTGCGCGCGCTCGCAGTGAACCTTGCGCCCGAGCAGAAAGCTGCCATCGATGAGATGCTGCCGGAGCTTGTGCCGGCCGAAACGAAGACGAATGAGGAGCAGAAAAATGACAAAGACTCCTCCGATTCTCCTGGGAAGTAGAGTTTCAGAACCGTGGCGGCGCAGCAAGCCGTGTGCTGGGAGCTCTGAATGTCAGACAATATTCGAATAACGCACGATGAGTTGTTCAACAAGAACGTTGACGATATAATCCTGAAGCAGGAGGCTATGCAAAGGGCGGCGCCGTCCCTTGTGCCTACGCCTCTATGGCGCAAGATCATCTTCAGCAGCCTTTTCTTCATGGCAGTGGGCGGCTGCCTTGGCGGCTTTGCCGGCTGGCTAGTACTCGAGCCGTTCATCAACGAAGCCGTCGATGTGAATGGAACGATCGACGATATTGGCCTGCCTCCGATGATCGAAGCCCCAGGCGCTCGCCAGCTTTCGGTGCGCAATATGCGGGTGATCGTTGCGGAAAAGATAACCAAGGTGCAGGGGACGGGTGAGTATGCAGACGTGAACAGCGTGGGAGACCTGAAAACGGGCCAGACGGTTTCCATGAGCGCGATGATCCTGGATGCCGATCGGCAGGTACTGCTCTGCAACCGGCTGAAGGTGCAGCCGCTGTCGCAGAAGCAGTTGAATGAGCCACCGCCGAACCTGCGGGATATGGCCAGGTATTCGCTGCTATCGGGCGTTTTGGGTTTTGCCGTGGTGGGCGCGGGCATCGCGGGCCTGATTGCCGCGGCCGACGGGCTGATGTCGCGCAACCTGCGCCGCGGCCTGCTGTGCAGTGTGTGCGGCGTGGGAATAGCGATTGCCGGCGGGCTGCTGGGCCTGATACCAGGGGGCATGGTGTTCAGCGTATTCATCAGCCTTACAACGGCAGCCTCCGACGGCATGTGGTCCAGCGAAAGTGTATCGGGGCTGCCGCTGCTGCTGCTGGTGATCGGCCGATCGCTCACATGGGGCATACTGGGCCTCACCGTGGGCCTGGGGCAGGGAATCGCTTTGCGGAACAAGAAACTGATCATCAACGGCCTGCTCGGCGGAATGCTTGGCGGCCTGCTTGGCGGCATATTCTTCGATCCTATCACAAAGATTTTCGCCAACACCGAAATGAGCGGGCAGGCGATGGTCAGCAGGGCTT
This sequence comes from Planctomycetota bacterium, assembly GCA_035527355.1. Taxonomy (GTDB): domain Bacteria; phylum Planctomycetota; class PUPC01; order JABMSA01; family JABMSA01; genus DATLAR01. Next base: position 517 of record DATLAR010000234.1, on the reverse strand, counting down.
TCGGCTTCAGCATAATCGGGCTGAGCGCGGGCCTGATGATCGGGCTGGTGGAAATGCTGGCAAAGGACGCCTGGCTGCTGATGCTTGCAGGGCCGCTGGCGGGCAAGCAATTCATCACCTACAAGAATCCCACGGCCATCGGCAGCTCGCCCAAGTGCGAGATATACCTGTTTAAGGACCCCGACGTCGAGCCTCGCCACGCGCTTATCCACAAGGTGGGCAACCGCCACGAGATCGAGGCGCTCGATACCGCGTCGGGCACTTTTGTGAACAACATGAGAGTGAAGCGGCAGGTTTTGCGCGACGGCGACCGGATCGCGGTGGGTCAGGCTGTGTTCGAGTATTCAGAGCGTGCGCGACGCGACAAGTGAGCGCCGGGTGAAATGGTTCAATTGTGCGAGGGCAAAATGAGCATCACAATCGAGTGTGGGCGGTGCGGGCGACGCTACAATGTGGACGATTCGGATGCCGGCAAGAAAGCAGAATGCACGGCGTGCGGGGCGGCGATAATCATTCC
>DATLAR010000233.1:0-5251 GCA_035527355.1 Planctomycetota bacterium | reverse complement strand
GGTGCGATATTGGATGAAGGGCGGCAAGAAGCGATTCTTCAACGAATTATACCGGGGCGAATGGGGCTTGTCAATCGCTATTGTGAAAATGCTGGTTGCAGCAGTTTTCAGTCGGACGACGTAATGCTGCCGGCGGGCACTTCTTTCTTGCCTTCGGCGGTGAAGATGGTAACCTGCACGTCGGTGCGGTTGATGATGAAGCCCTGGATTTTCGAGCCGTCTTTGAGGCGGTGCACGGGCGCCTTCTGCAGCAGGTTTTTGGTCATCTGCTTCAGGAGGTCGCTGTCGCCCATTTCCACTTTTCGCGATTCGCGTACGCCGGGTTCGGGTGCGGGCACCCTGGGCAGGGTGATCGGCAGTTTGGCGGGCACTACCACGGTTGCCGGCGGGGGTTCGATGTATGCCTCCACTTCCTCGTGCGGCACGGCGCGGAAGCCCGATCTGGCGGCGACTAGCACGATGAGGATGGCGGCGCCGTAGACGAGCCACCGCCAGACGCGTTTGGCGATGAACTGCTCGTGCTCTGTTTTTTTCTCGTGCATCAGGATGGCTTCCTGATCGCCCACGCGGTATTCCATCTGAATGCCGCAGTTGATGCAGTAGTCTCTCAGTTCAACGTCTTCATATCCGCATCTTTGGCATTTCATGGGCTGGTCTCCTCCACCGTGTACCGCCACTGGTAGTCAAGTTTGTTGCCGCGAACATCTGCGACCTGGAGGCTGAAGGTGTATTCGCCGGGCAGCAGCGGGTTCTTCAGTTGGAAGCTGATTTTATCGGTTTTGATAGGCTCGGCGGAGTCCATGATGCCCTTGATGTCGTAAACAAACTTGCCCTTGTTGGCGATCTGAAAGGCGCCGGCGGAACCGGAGGTTGGTCTTTCCTGTGCGGTGAGCGATAGCGTGCTGTGGTCGATGGCCGAGTTTGCGTCGACGAGCTCCAGCACGATTGTTTGCTTTCCGGGTGCGAGCTTGCTGCCGGCGGCGGGGTTAACGGCATAGACCATCGGCGGGGAGCCGTCGATCCTGAATTCCGTTTTGGCGTGTGCCTCGTTGCCGAGGGGATCAACCGCGTCGATGGTGACCATGTGGAGGCCGTCGGCCAGTGGCGCGTTTGGCAGGGCGACGATCTGCGACATTTCGGCGAATTCGAAATCTACCGGCGTGCCGTCGAGCTTCACCACGATGTCTTTCTTTTCGAGCAGGTAATCGGTGGAGCGATTGTAGACTTCGGCCTTGATCGGCTGGAGGTTCGGCGGCAGGGTGAAGTGCTCCATGATGTAGGGGTCGGAGACGCGCGGGGGCGTTTTCAGGCGGTCGACCAGCGGCTTGAGGTCGGTGATGGCGGGATCAGCCTCCATTGCCTGTCCAATGAGGTTCAGGGCATCGGCCTTGCGGCCCTCGCGGTAGGCGATTCCGGCGAGCGCGTGATGCACGGTGGCGGCGTCGGCGTGTTTGGGGGCGGATTTCAGCATCTTTGCGGCCTGCAGCAGGTGGTTGAGCGCCGCCGCCCGGTTCTTCTTTGCTTCCTCGATCACGCCGAGCTTCGCCAGCAGCATCATTTTTTCAGAGGGCGTCACGTTGGTGTCTTTCGCAAGGCCCTCGACGAGTGCTGCCACATCGTCGTCGGCGCCTTCGGCTCGTGCGGCCGCGGCGAGCGCGGCAACGGCAAGATTGAAGCGCGGCACCGAATAGTCGAGCCGCACGCGGCTCTCGCGGCTGCGCGTGTTGAGGGCGGCCTCGAAAGCGGTGATAGCCTCGTCAAAGTTTGTATCGGCGTAAGCTTTCAGGCCCAGTTCATTCTGCAGGGCGAAAACCAGCGCGGGCGGAGGGTCGCTTTGCCGTTTGCAGAATGTTTCGGCATCGCGCAATACGCTGTTGCGTTCCTCGCTGCCGACCCTCCGGTCGGTCATTCGTGCCAGGGCCAGCAGCAGACGGTTGCAGGCGGCGGCGCCGTTGTTTTGCTCGATCATCGCCGCTTTCAGGAATTCGGTTTCGGCTTCCTCCCATTTCGCGCTCTTGTCGGCGCCGCGCAATTTGTCGGCCTGCCTGGTTTTCAACACGCCGATGCCATTATACAGACGCGCGATGCCGCCGATGCGGACGTTCCGGGCGCTGATGGCCTTCTGGAAATACGCCTCGGCCGCCGGCAGGTCGTCGGCATGCAGTGCGAGGTTGCCGAGGTTGACGAATACGTCGCCAAGGTGGCCAGACCCGTGCGGCAGCTCGGCAGCGGCATTCAGCAGCTCCTTGCCGCGGGCGTAATGGCCGCGGACGAGCAGCGCCACGCCCTCGCCGTTCAGCGCTTCGGCGGTCTCGCCGGACGATTTGGCCCAGTCGAAAAACGTTTCAGCCTTCCCGTAATCGCCGGCGGCCAGCGATATCTTGCCCAGCAGGCTTGCCGCCTGGCCAAAGTCGGGATCGATATCGAGTGCTAGCTGCGCCTCGCGGATCGCGCCCTGCATGCCGCCTTCGCGGTAATACTGGCGCGCCTTGCTATAGTGGTGCCACACGCGGTATGATTTCACGGTGAGGAATGCCATCGCCGGAATCAGCACCCACAGCGCCGCGGCAACCAGGGCGGTGTACTTGTTGGCCTTGCTCGACCTCAGTATGTCTTTGATGAAGGAAACCATCTGTCTGCCCTCCTGATCCGGCGTTGCCGGAAGGATTTCGACCAAGGTATCGATCCGAAAACTGCTGCCAGCCGAACTATCTGACCACTACGCCCCTTATTTCGGTGAATGGTATGAGCTGCCCGCGGAGCGTCAGGTGGCCGGACGGCTGATCGAAGAACACGAGCACGTGGCCGGCGGGCACCATGATCGGTGGAAAGTCAAGAGACGCGATCGACCTGCTCGACGCGGTCTGCCGGATATGGCCGTCTTTCATGAGCACGCCCTTATTTATGCTTACCACCTCGCCTGGCAGGGCAACGACACGCCCCGCGCGGGTGGAGGTTTTCGATGAGGTGCGCCACGTGTAGCAGATGATGTCTTCCGTGCTCAGCTCTCCTGCGCGGGCGGGCCGGCAGTCCATCAGCACCAGAGATTCGCTGTCGATGTGCGGGCGCATGCTCGTGAAGCCGGTTTCGATCTTCGCGCAACTGAACGCCTGGCCCAGGTACACCAGCGTGCATATCGCGCCCAGAAGCATGGCGTGTTTCACGAACTCTTTGGCATAGCTCTTGATGCTCATATAGGCTTTGCCCTCGTTTACGCCCATGGCGGATGCTGCGTCCGCTGCACTCCCGCCACGTTCTGCCGGCTGTTACGGGTTAACAACGACCTTCAGCCCCTGGCCGCTTCGGCTGGCCTGGTAGCCCGAAACGATATCTTCGAGCGGAATCTTCTTCGTGATGAATTTCCGGGCGTCTATCTTGCGGCTGGCCACCAGCGCCAGCGCCCGCACGTAATCCGTGGAGTGCGACGCAAACGCGCCGAACACGGAAATCTCGCGGTAGTGCAGGAGGTTGCTGTCGAACTGGATGCTCGGCTTGTCTTTCGGCAGCCCTGCAAAGAAGCTGATGCGGCCGCGTTTGGCGGTCATCATCAGGGCCTGTTGCTGTGCGATTCCGGCCGAGCAGGCGGTGATAACCACGTCGGCGCCCAGGCCGCCGGTGTTTTCCATCACGGCCTTCACGGGGTCTTCCTTCAGGGCGTTGATGAACACGTCGGCGCTCGTTACCTTTCTTGCAAGATCAACGCGCTCGTCGAGCGTATCGATCATTATCACCTTGGTGGCGCCATAGCTCTTGGCAAGCTCGGCGTGCATGCAGCCTATAGGCCCCGCGCCGAAAACCACCACCGTGTCGCCCAGGCTGATGCTCAGGTATTCTTGTCCGTTGATGCAGCACGACAGCGGCTCGACGAGCGATCCCTCGTCGAAATCGAGCGAGTCTGGTGCCACGATCACATTTGCCTGGCGCACTGCCGCCTCGTTGATCGGCACGTATTCGGCAAATCCGCCCGGGAAATCGTAGCCGATGGCCTTGAAATCCACGCACAGGTTGTGCAGCGACGCCCGGCAGAACTTGCACGTGCCGCAGCCAACGGGCGTGACGACGATGGCCCTCTGGCCTTCATTATAGCCCGACACGTTCTTGCCCACCTGCTCGATAACGCCGCAAATCTCGTGGCCGGTAATAGCCGGCGGCACCACGTTCTTCTGGCCGTTGTAATAAATGCGCACGTCCGTGCCGCAGATCGCGCAAGCGTTTACTTTTATCACAATCTCGCCCGCCCCGCATTTGGGCTTGGGCACATCCCGTATCTCCACCTTCTCCGGGCCGAGATAAACTGCTGCTTTCATTAACGATTCCTTTGACGACATAAATGGAAACCGATGGTGCCATCAAATTATACTGTTTGGGTTTGGCAGATCAAGTGTGAATTTGTAATGAGTTTTCAATGCTTCTCTTGCAGGTGAAAGTTTCATCTTGATTTTCCCGCCTCACTCTCTACAATGAGCGCACAAATAGTGGTGCGATCGGCTTGGCTATCGCCGGCATCGTCCGGTTTCGGTGAAAGGAGAGCAGATCGTGAAACGCGGAATTCTTGCCTATGCAACGCTCGCTGCGGGTGCTTGCGTTGTTCTGCTTGCGGGTGTGGCGTGCGCGTGAATACCGAAGACATCGATTCCGCCGCATTCCGCCCTTGACCTGCCCGCTCCCCCCCGGCCGCGGCTGCCGGAGAGGGCAGCGTGGCTCGTTGGCCACGCTGCGCAGGTTTCGGCCACCGGGCAGAGGGGAATTTACAGAAAGAAGTTTACACTATCCTCGATACCGATTACCAGCTCTGATGCAATGGCTTGAGATTAAGCGTTTTATGCGCGGTGCCGCGAAAGCGGGGGACAGGCACCGAGTTTGCTCCGCAGACTCCGCAAATCGGCTGCCAGTCCCCGTTTTCGCTCGTTATTTCCGTTCCGAAAGCACATTGAGCCGGTTACCATTTTGGGCTTAACCTCAAGCCATTGAGCTACCATCTCTGATGGTTTGGCCGCTTCCCATGAGGGAAAAACAGGCGGCGCCGAAAAAAGTGTTTACGAGCACGTGAAGGCATAAGTGTTTGTGCTGTAAGCACTTACGATGCGGCTAAAGACTGCCGGAAAAAAAGTCCGGAAAAAAAGCACATTTTAACTTGACACAGGCACCTTTCTGGGTTATAATACCATTAGCGAGGACGAAGCTCTTCCGAGTCCTTGCTGTTCGGGTTTGAGAAAACTCCGGTCGCCTGCTGGTAAAACTGAATAACGAA
>DATLAR010000232.1:0-13984 GCA_035527355.1 Planctomycetota bacterium | reverse complement strand
CGAAAGCAAGCCGGTTCAAACCGGTTGCCAGATAAATCAAAGGTTTCTGAAACCAGAAAGATGTTTGCGGGGACAGAGCCTTCTCTTCAACGGCAGTGCGGGCCCAATGCAAGCTTGCGGAGAGAAGGCTCTGACGGGTTCAAGGCCGCATCATCGCCCTGCGTTTCCCGCCGTTTCCTCCGCGTCCGCCGGCATCTCCTGTTCACGCACCGGCCGTTGCATCACCGGAATATACTGTTGTCCAATCGACGCGAGTATGCCGAAAACAACTAGGGAGCAGCCCATTCGGGCTGTCGCGAGATTTCGGGGCCGCGTAATGGAGGCATCACTCTGAACTCTTCATTACAGAAATCGAACTCAAGGAAGTACCTCTACGGCGTGATCCGTTGCGATCGCAGCGACACGCTGGAGCTGTCGGGCGTGGATAACACATCGGTTTACATGATGCCATGCAAACTGATTGCCGCGGTGGTGAGCGATGTGGAGCGGGAGGATTTCAAAAACGACATCTCGGCTCTGGCGCGCCACGAAAGCGTGATCGAGAGCCTGATGGAGAGCTATTCGCTGCTGCCGGCTCGTTTTGGCACCGTGCTGCAGGGCGACGAGCACGTGATGGAGCTGCTTTCGAGCAGCTACGAGCAGTATAGCCAGGGGCTTCAGAAGGTGGAGAACCGGGTGGAGTTTGACCTGAAGGTTTTCTGGCCGGCCGGCGAGCTTCGTTCGCTGATCGAGCAGACCGATCCCTATCGCACTGCGTTTGCCGAGCTGGAGCGGAAGAGCGGGCCGAGCGCTCGATATGTGCTTTACAAGCAGCGCGAGACGGTGGTTACACGCATCCTGAAGACGAAGGCTGAAGAGCAGGTGAGCGAGATACAGCGGTCGCTTGTGCCGGTTTGTGCGCAGTGCCGCTGCGAGGTGATGCCGTCGGAAGGGCTGATGCTGGACGGTGCTTACCTCATCGAGCGTGTGAGGTGCGGCGAGTTTCGCGATATTATTGAATCTATGCAGTCGTCAAATGTGAAGTTCTGTTTTCTGCTGACAGGCCCGTGGCCGCCGTACAATTTCATGTCGCTGGGCAATGCTATGCTCAAGTGCGTGGAAACGACGTAGGCGGCGATCAACGGCCGGTTCACTCCTGCAGTTCGTCGAGCAGATCAGCTACCATTTCAACCAGCAAAAGCCTGCCCGGCGCACCCGCGCCGCCCACGGGCGTTCAGTTTTGGTTTGTTTTTCCCCCTACGCATGATATAATGAAAGTCCGTCCCTGGAACAGCAAGCCTTATTTGCACACAGGATCGGATCATGAGCCAATTTGAACTCGTATGCGAAAAATGCGGCGCCCGCTACAGGCTGATGCGCAGGCCGGCCGGCAGCAAGGTTGCCTGCAAGAGGTGCAAGTCGCCTATCGAGCTGCATCTGCCGCCCGCCGAGCGGGTGGATCGCTCCGGCGAGTCGATCGGCGGCTACACGCTCATCAAACGCATAGCTCGCGGCGACCGCTCCGACGTATACCGCGCCGAGCAGGTGGCGATGCGCCGAACGGTTGCACTGAAGGTACTGGGCGACGAGTTCATCTCTGACAATGGGGCCGTTGCCGAGTTTGTGGAGCAGGCGAAGCTGGTGGGCGCGATGCAGCACCCGGGGATCGTAAGCGTTTACGAGATCAGTGCCGAGGGGGTGCCCTATTACTCGATGGAATTCGTGGAGGGGTGGACGGTGGCCGACCTGCTGGCGGCGTCGGGCACACCGCCGCTGGAAGATGCAATTCGGTTCAGCCTGAGCGCGGGCAGCGCAATCACGCACGCGCTGCGCCACAACGTGCTCAGCTTCCACACCGATCCCTGCAATATTATGCTTTCAAACAGCGGCGAGGTGAAGATGCTGCCGGCTTCGCTTTCGGCCGCTGCCGGCTCCCATTCGGCCGAGGGCGATGCAATCGCAGCCCTTGGGCGGCTGGCGTATGCGCTGCTCACCGGCAAAGCCGCCGCCGATTCGAAAAGCCTCACGGCGCCGAGCAAGGTGAACCCCGCGGTGCCGGGCGGGCTGGATAAGACGGTGCTGCAGATGCTGAAAGGCTCGCACAAGGGCTTCGGCTCGATCGTTACGGCTATGCTGGCGCTCAAGCAGTTTTCTGCCGATCCGCCCGTTGCGCACAAGGCTCACGAATTCGGCCATCTGGGCCGGCCCGCTCGCAAGCGGAAAATGAGCAGCCAGGCAGGCATTATCATCGCCGCCGCTTGCGCGGCGGTGCTGGTAGCGGGCGGCTTGGCGGCGTGGAAGCTCACCGAGAAAGGCCGCCGCGAGGGCATGGCGAAGGAAGTGGAGCTGCTATTCAAGGAGAAGAGATACAAGGAGGCCCACGAGCTGGCTGAGGAGTTCATTCGGAAATATCCGAACGACCCGAGCGCGGCCGTGGTGCAGACATACGTTGACGAGTCGCGCAAGAAGGCCGTGGTGAAGGATCGCGAGAGTGAATTGGTGAGCGCGATGAGCGCCGTAATGGACGACGCGCAGAAGAACCCGCAGCCGCTGCAGTCATATTTCGACCGCCTCGATGCCATCGCGCGTGATTTTTCAGACATTCCGGCGGCGGACAGTCGCGTGCAGGCGCAGAAGCAGGTGGTGATGCTTCCGTGGAACGCGCAACGGAAGGCTTTCGTGGATGCAATAGACGCTGCCGTGCGCGAATCGAATTACGCGGAAGCAAGCCGGCAGACTGCCGCTCTTCAGGAGTTTTTCAAAGGCACCGGATCGCGCGTGAGGGAAGATTGCGGCAAGCAGATGGAGACGATCCTGTCGAACCTGAGAGTGAAGGTGAACGATAAGTGGTATGAGCTTCACAACGAGGCGTGGGCGATGTCGGCGCGAGGCGAAAAGGACGAGGCGCTGAAGGTCTATCAATCGGTGGTGGAGTGGAATATCCCGGAATTCACCGAGCTGGCCAGGCAATGGATCGACAAGATACAGGGCAAGGAGGCGCCCGCCCCGGAGCCTGATGCTCCGAACAAGCAGGAATAGAAAGAGAAGTGAGATGGCAATAAAGGCGCCCAGAGGCACCTTCGACATACTGCCCGACCGCGCGGTGCTGTGGACGCGCGTGGAGCTGGCCGCGCGCCGGGTTTTCGAGCTGTACGGCTACGGCGAGATTCGAACGCCCGTTTTCGAGAATGCCGAGCTGTTTGCCGCGAGCATCGGCGAGAGCAGCGATATAGTGGACAAGGAGATGTACATCTTCGAGAAAGGCCGCGAGCGGTTTGCCCTGCGGCCCGAAGCCACCGCGTCGGTGGTGCGGGCATACATCGAGCACGGCCTGCATCAGAAGCGAAGCTTCCAGAAGCTCTACTACATAGGGCCGATGTTCCGTGCCGAGCGCCCGCAGGCCGGCCGATACCGGCAGTTTCATCAGATCGGCGTGGAAGCGATCGGCTCTGCAGACCCGCTGCTGGACGCCGAATGCATAGTGATGGCGTGGGCGCTGTTTCGCGAGCTGGGCGTGAGCGGCTTTTCGATAAAGCTGAATACGCTGGGCTGCGACGAATGCCGCGGGCGGTATCGCGCGGTGCTGAAAGAATACCTGGATGCGCACAGCGGCAAGCTATGCGAAAACTGCCGCGCCCGCATCGAGCGCAACGTGTTTCGCGCGCTCGACTGCAAGGAGGAAGGCTGCCGCGCGCTGACGCGCAGCGGCCCGAATATCCAGGATTACCTGTGCGAAAACGACCGGCGAGACTTCGGCGCGGTAACCGCCGCAATCGAGCGGGCCGGCATCTTGCACGAGATCGACGGGTTTCTGGTGCGCGGGCTGGATTACTACACGGGGCTGGTGTATGAGTTTGTGCACGGCGGCCTCGGCGCGCAAAATGCGATCTGCGCGGGCGGCCGCTATGACCGCCTTGTGGCAGACCGCGGCGGCCCCGACGTGGGCGCAACGGGTTTCGCCATCGGAGAAGAGCGCGTGATAATGACCCTCGAGAAGGAGCTCGGCGAGCAGAAAGATCCTCGCACGCCGCAGGTGATGTTTGTGAACGTGGGCGACGAGGTGCGCCAGAGGGTTTTCGAGCTGGTGGCAAGCCTGCGGGCGCAGGGCGTTGCGGCCGAGATGGATTACGAGGGCCGCAGCCCCAAGGCGCAGATGCGCGGGGCCGACCGGTTGAACGTGCCGTTTGTAGCTTTCGTGGGCGGCGATGAGCTCGCCGCGGGAAAAATCAAGATCAAGAACATGCAGACCGGCGCCGAAACGCCCACCGCGTTCGACAGCATCGCTGAATTCCTGAAAACATCCAAGTGAGCGGGCGGGGCCCGCTGTGGCATCGGAGAATTGAATGAGACTACAAAGGACGCATACCTGCGGCGAACTGCGCAGCGATAACATCGGGCAGGCCGTGATACTGAACGGTTGGGTGCAAACGCAACGCGACCACGGCGGCGTGATCTTCATCGATCTGCGCGACCGATACGGTTTGACACAGGTAGTTTTCAATCCGCAGCACAACAAGGACACGCACGCGCTAGCCCAAACTTTTCGCTCGGAGTTTGTGGTGGCTGTGAAGGGCGTGGTGTTGAGGCGGCCCGAAGGCACACTGAACGCCGACCTGCCGACCGGCGAGATCGAGGTGCGCGGCGATGAGCTCGAGCTGCTGAACAGGTCCGACACGCCGCCTTTCGAGATTACGGAAGACGACCAGGTGTCGCAGGAGGTGCGCCTTAAATACCGTTACCTGGACCTGCGCCGCAAGGGCATGCAGGGAAACCTGCTGGCACGCCACCGGATTATCCAGACGATGCGCGAGCACCTCAACAGGCGCGACTTCATCGAGGTGGAAACGCCATTCCTCACCAAGAGCACGCCCGAAGGCGCTAGAGATTACCTGGTGCCCAGCCGCCTGAACCCCGGCACGTTTTACGCGCTGCCGCAGTCGCCCCAGCTATTCAAGCAGATTCTGATGGTGGCCGGGCTGGAGCGCTATTACCAGGTGGTGCGGTGTTTCCGCGACGAGGACCTGCGCGCCGACCGCCAGCCCGAGTTTACCCAGCTCGACCTCGAGATGTCGTTTGTGAACGAGGAAGACATCATGGCGGTAACTGAGGGCATCCTTGCCGACGTGATGCAGAACGTGCTGAACAAGCCGATTTCGCTGCCGATCAAGCGGATCGACTATACCCAAGCCATCAACCTCTACGGCACCGACCGCCCCGACATGCGCTACGGGATGACGTTTGAAGACATCACCGCCGAGGGGAAGGATTCAGAATTTAATGTATTCAAGAACGCCCCGTGCGTGCGCGGCATAAACGCGAAAAAGGGGATGGACACAATTTCGCGCCGCGACCTCGACGCCCTCACGGAATACGTGAAAAACTACGGGGCGAAGGGGCTGGCGTGGTTTCGCGTGGAGCCGGCAGGCTTTTCATCGCCGATCGCGAAGTTCTTCAGCGCCGAACTGCAAGCCCGGATCGGCAAGCGAATGGGCGCCGAGCCGGGCGACATCCTGATGTTTGTGGCCGACACGCCCCATGTGGTGGGCCACGCGCTGGGAAACCTGCGGCAGCACGTGGCCACGAGGCTGGGCCTGGTAGACAAAGGCCGGTTTTCGTTTTGCTGGGTGGTGAACTTCCCGAGCTTCGAATGGAGCGAAGAGGAGAAGCGCTACCAGGCGTGCCATCATCCGTTTACGTCGCCGAAGCTCGAAGACCTCCCCAAGCTCGAAACCGATCCGGCGGCGGTTTTTGCACGCGCGTACGACATCGTGCTGAACGGCGTGGAGATCGGCGGCGGCAGCATCCGTATCCACGATATGGAGGTGCAGAAGCGCGTATTCCAAGCGCTTGGTATCGGCGATGAAGATGCGAAGGTGAAGTTTGGCTTCCTGCTGGACGCATTGCGCCTTGGCGCGCCGCCGCACGGCGGCATTGCGCTGGGGCTGGACCGCCTGGTGATGCTGCTGCTGGGGCTGGATAGCATCCGCGACGTGATCGCATTTCCGAAGACGCAGAAGGCGCAGTGCCTGATGAGCGAGGCGCCCTCGGTGGTGGACCCGAAGCAGTTGAAGGAATTGGGCATAAAGCTGTAGGCGGGCGATCGGTTAAATCACAAAGGCCGCGTTTCGATTACGAAACGCGGCCTTTGTCTTTTCAAGCCACAGGGCCGGCTGTGCTATTCGCTCAGGTCCATCGCTTCCTTCCAGTAAAGGGTTTCGATGGGCGTGAGGAAAGTTACGGTGATGTCGTCGACCACGGGCGTTTCAAAATTGGGCTTGCTGCTGTCTTGACCGCCCGGGCCGAATATCCGTGCAACAATGGTGAGGGTATCTTTGGTCTTGCCGGTGGCATTGCCGGTCGATTCATAGCCAGACCAGAATTCGGGTTTCTTGCTGCCGGTGGCCAGCCTTTGTCCTTCGCCGCGAGTTCCGGTTCTGAAGCATGATTGCCAGCCGGCCACGAGGTCTTCGTGGGCAAGCCAGATGGGTGTTTGCAGCAGCGCGTGGTTATCGCTGGAGGCTGCCGTACCGGCGGGGCTGTTTGTAGTGTCGCCGTTGCACTTTATGAGTATCTCCACGTTTGCGTTGGCCCATTGCTCCTGGTCGTCGTCAAGCTTTTGCCGCCCGGCCGGCAGATATCGCCAAGGCATGTATTCGGTCCACGATACGGTGCCAAACTCAACGTCCTGGCTGTAGTTGCTGTCGACCATTTTGAAGGCATCGGATGTGTAGGTGGACGCGGCGGTTTTGAACCGCGTTTCCGGGAGGGATGCGTTGGGGTTGCTGAGGTAATCCTTGAGCACCACGATATCGTCGGCTATCACGCTGCAGATTCCAAACTCTACGTCCTTGTCGACGGCGTTTTTGTAGAGCTCCATTCTTATGCCGGCGGCGAGCGTGGTAGATTTCACCACCAGCTCGTGCGTTCCCTTATCCTCATCGATTATGGTGGCGAAGAGGGTGGCTTCGCTGGTGCCGGTGGCGTTGGACGATTGGAATCCGAAGCCTACCCAGTGCCATTCACCGGCCTTCCAGTCGGCTATCGAGATGGCCTTGTCGCCGGTGATGTTGAGGTTCATCGGGAGGGCCTTCTGGTCTTTTTCGGGGATGGCGGTGCCTGTGAGTTTGAGTTCCAGGCGCTTCGCGTCGATCAGAAGCTCTATGTGGGTTCTTGCCTTGTGCGTCTTGAAGTCGATGCTGAAATCGGAGAATACGATCTGCCCTTTCACATTGCCGGGCTTGTCGGTGAGGCACAGCCACATGTGCATCGTGAAGTCTTGGGCGTCTTTGGTTTCCTCGGGGAAAACCGTGTACAATGGGTATTTCAGGGGCTTTTCGGTGGTGCCGCTCTTCAGCCACATGCCGAATGGGAATATCTGGCCTTCGGTGAAGACGGAACCGATGCGGTCGCTCACGCCCTTTTCGTCCACCTTGACGTAGTCGCCGTAAGAGAACGTCTGCCGGAACACAGCGTCCAGGGGGGCATCAACCGGCTCGCACCGCATTGTGATGGAGCCGTCGCGGTAGTCGTAGGTTTTGCTACTGGAGTCTTTGAATCGCTGGTCGGGGAAGAAGAGAACCGGGTCGGATTCGCCCGTGGCGACGATTTGCCCGTGAGTGAAATCCTCCCGCGTGTTGAGCCTGATCGTATTGACGAACTTGGCGATGGCAATCCACTTTTTTACAGAGTCGAACCGCTCGATGGACCAGTTTACGGGATTTGCGGGGAATTTTGCGGGCATCGGCCTGTCAAAGAAGACGTTGCTTCCGGAGGCGCTGGTGATGTGCCTTGTTGCGAGAAGAGCGCCGTCTGCACCGTATACGCAGAAGCGGTCCGGTGTATAGAGCGAGCCCTTGATGGTTCTGATTTTTGCGGCGGTTATGGAGGTGGAGCTGAATCCGTCGTTACCGGATCCCACCTCGGATGCGTTGAGGGCGCCGATGGCGAAAGCGCCGCCTTGGACAGGTTGTGTTTTGCCGAGCAGCATTTCGATTTCGAAGCGGCCGAAAGAGCCGAAGCATAGCTCGGTGGTGGCGTTTGCTTCGACGAGGCGGTCTTTGCCGCAGTTCCATATGGCCCAGCAGTTCCTGGGCGGCTGCTTGCTGTAGTTGGTGTTGGGGTTGCAGTTGGCCATGATGGCGCGGGCTTTGTGGCGGCCGTCTTCGATGCTGCCGCCAAGCGCGTCTTTGTATACGAGCAGCTTGAGGAATGCGTCGAATTGCGCCCACGTGGCGAAGGGACAGGGCAGCCTGTTGAAAACGCCGCCGTCGGGTGCTTTGGCCTCGCCGGATACCGCGGCGATGTGTTCGCCAAGTGTGTCGGGATGCGGATTGGCAAGCAGGTGGCAAAGCCTGAAGAGGTGGCATCTCAGTTCTTCTCTTGTGGCGGGATCGGGCGTGACAACTTCAGCGTCACCTGCCGAAGCTGCATTGTCAGTAAACTCGGTTATCCATTCCAGCAGTTCATCTTGCTTCAGTGCCAGGCTGGCGGGCAGCAGGCTCTTTGGCGTGCGGTAGGCTATTACGTATTCAGCCAGCGTGGTGGCTTCGGCAGCGCTTATGGGTGTGTCCATCTCGGTGGATCGCAGGCCGCTGAATATGCCTTTGAGCGTCCAGGAGGGTGCGGTGTTGACGTTGATGGGGGCGCGGCCTTTGGCTGTGAGGTCGAACGAGCTATTGTCCCTGTTGATGGACACTGCGCTCTTGTCCACCCAAGAGTTGAGTGTGATGAAGTCTTTGAAGCCGATGGTGAGGATGTTGCCGGCACCGTCTTTCTCGCCCATGAAGTACCTGGTGATGTTGGCCTCGGAGCCGTAGCTGGCCTTGAATGCGGGATTGCGGAGGATTCCGGCGAGCAACTGATCCTTTGTGGTCAGAGAGCCGCTTGCCTTTTGGAAGGCTTGCAGCACCTCGATAAGAGCATCGGCGACCTGCTCGTTCATCATCTGCACGCTATCAAGCGTTCTGAGGTTGCGATCGGGGTCCTGCTTGAATACGATGGCAAAAGGCATTTGGCTGAGGATGTTTCTTTTTCTTCTGGTGGCGTCGGTATCGTTTTCCCAGTCGACGTCGGCAAGGTTCACCTGGGAGGAGCAGTCCATCACCTGGGCGCTGATGCTGAATACGCCCTTGCCGGGCATTTCGGTGCCGAAGCTCATCACGGTGCCCAGCGGCATTGCGGGCGAGTAATTGCCGCCGGCGGTGAAGATGAGCGGGCGGTTGTACCATTCCTCGCCGGCCCAGTCGACGGGTGTGTACAGCGCGCCCTGCCCTGGTGTGCGTGCCAGGCGGTCTACTACGCTTTGGAGCGCCCACTGGTCCAGCAGGGCGGTTTCGGTAGTAGTCTGGAGGGCTATGCCTCCGTCGATCTCCACTCGCATGATGGTAACGTAGGTGAAGGCCATGGCGCTAAGCACGGCCAATAAGCCTACGGCTACGATGAGGGCGCTGGCGTTGCGCTTGTTTCTTCTTAGCATGTTAATCCTCCTTGAGCGAAAAGCGGGAGAACCTTGTTCTTATGATTGTTTCAAACGCTCGTTTCACGCGCTCCTGGCTGTCGCTCACCGATATGCTGATTCGAAGAGCGGTTGGGATCATCTTGGTATTCTCTGTGCCGGTGTTGCCCCAGTAGGTGTCGACGTTTCCGAGGCTGAGGCCGCTGAAGGCGTAGAGGGTGCTGTCTTTCAGCACGTCGATCTGCATGCCCTGCACGTTTCCGGCAAGGATGTCTTCGTATTGCGGATTTCCGCTGGGGTTCTCGTCGACCTGCGGGTAGCGTTCGGTGATGCGGGGCAGGTCGGGGTCGGGGTATTTCAGGTCGAAATCGCGGACCATTGCTTTTGTGACGGTGGTGAGCGAGTAGCGGACAAGCAGGGGATCGTCGACGTCTTCATCGGTGTAGACGGGCAGGTCCTTTTTTGACAACAGCGATTTGGAGGCGGCCGCGCCGAGCAGTTCGTATGCCACGATGGTGAGGTCGGGCCGGCCGCTGAGGCCTTCGGGGTTGTATTTGGCCGATGAAACCAGGCGCAATTTGTCGGCGGAAACGGAGAAGTAGCCTTTTTCACCCACAATGGCGCTTTGGAGGTCCATCTCGAGCCGGCTGAATATGGTGCGTGCCTTCTGCCGCGTCTCGAGCTCGGCTTCGCTGTTGGCCACTACGCGGGCGGCGATCATGAATATTTCCGACATGGCGTACATCAGAATGCTGGTAAGGGCAATCACGAGGATTACCTCGATGAGCGTGAAGCCGCGCAGGCCGGAGGATTTTCTGGCGGATGTGAGGCGCATGTGAGACCCCCTTTCGCTACTTCAGCAGCGAGGGCTTGCGGTAAAAGCACACGTAATACGCTATCGGCGACGTATTGTTCCATGGAGCCGCCGAATCGGAATACCCTTTGTATATCAGTATGTATGCCCTGTACAAACCCGGCGACGCGGGCGTCGGGGCATCGAGTACCATTGCATAGCTGTATGTGCTGATGCCGGTGTAATTATTGGTGTAATTGTTGAGATAGGTTTTGAGCGCCGTGGCATTGGAAGCGCGTATGTCTTGCAGGCTTCCGCTGCGGTCAGCTTGTTCGAGGGCGTCGATCACCAGCCCGTTGATGGTGGGAATGGTTTCACTGCTGGCGGAGAGAAAGTTTGCGGGTACGCAAGTTGTTCCCGGTTTCGTCGGGTGCTTGTAGATCACGCGGAATGAGTCGAACTTGCGGAGCTTCAGGCCAGCCACGTCCACGGAGAGCGTGATGCTGGTGGTAGTGTTGCCGCTTATCAGGAAAATCTTGCCCGCCTCGCCTCCGCTGGTCATCAGCATGTAGCTGTCTTTCCAGCAGTTGGAGGTCCATCCGAGCTTGCTGTTGTCTTCCTTCAGCCTTGCGCAAGAAATGGTTTTGAATGCGGGGGCGCCGGAACCGGGTGCGGTTTCGTTAAGGCGGCCTTCAACGTCGCCGCTCTTGTCGTTTTGCCCGGGGAAAGTGAAGCTGCTGTTTGACGCCAGCAAGTCGAGCTGGTTTCTAGCTAGTGAAGCGATAAAGGCGCAGTCGGACGCTCGGTATCCCTGTTCGGCCAGCTTGAGGCCTGTGGGAAACAGCGATGATACGCTGACCACGCCAAAGAGCAGCACGCCCATGGCCAAGTTCACCTCGAGCAGCGTGACGCCTGATTTCCTTTGCAGCCTGGTCATTGAAATCACTCCTGTAATTCGTGGCGCCATCAGTTCCTGTCGGCGTCACTGTCGGTAGGCTGAATCATTGTAGCCTGGCACCTGCCCGCCCCGCGTTCGACGATAATCCGCCAGGTCCAGTTCTCGTCGCTGCGCATGTCGCGCAGGCGGATACGCATGTGATCGCGCGGGAAAGCAGCGGACCCGTCGGGCCGGAAGGTGATCGGAAACGGGGTGCCTTCAACGTCTATGAATTTCGGCAGCGCTTCCCATGTGCCTTCGGCCAGGTCGGATGTAATCTTGAATTGCTCGGCCCAAGGCAGATCCTCGCTGTCCAAGCCAGTAAGGATTATGCAGACCATGCTGTTGTTGGCCGGAGGCCGCGTCCATCCGTTTACGGCAAGCGACCAGGCATCGTTGCTGCTTATTTTTGAGGCGGGCGCGCCGGACCCCTGGCCGCCGACCACCAGGGCCCAGTACTGGAGCTTTGTTGTAGGTATGTACGTGTTCACGCCCCAGCTTTTCCGGCTCCCGTCTGTAGCACTTATGCTGTCCGGTGTTTCGTGAGCTTTCACCATCCGCTTGGTTACATAGATCCTTGTGTTGCGGTCGGCGGTGGCCAGCACGAAGCCGGTGTCAACGCCTGCCTCGGCCGAGAGGGCTACGGTCACTTCGCGCTTGTCTCTGAGAGCCTTTGCACGGGCGGTGAAGATGGAGCCGGTGATGGTTTTCTTCGCACCTTCTATTCCCTTCGATTGCACCATAGAGCTGAACGCGGCAAGCGAGACCGTGAGCAGCATCGACATTATGGCAAGCACCAGCATAAGCTCGACGAGCGTGAAAGCAGCCAGGCGATCTTTGCCGGCAAGTCTTGTTTTCACGGCTGTTTCTCCTGTTTCAGTCTACCATCGAAGTCCAGTTGGTGATGTCGTCTTTGTCGGTGCCGCCCTTGTTGTCCAAGTCGCGGTATGTTGTCATGTTGGGCCCCGCCGAGTATATCTGGTAGGTGCCGATATTCATGAAAGGCCCATCGGTGCCCGCCACTGCTCCCGAAGCCGGTGATTTGTTTCGGTAAGCCACGGAAGAGAGATAAAAGAACCGCCGGCCGAACGGATCGATCAGTTGCCCGGCAGCATTGACCTGTTTGCGTTTGAACACCTCGAATAGCTGCGGGTTTGCCCAGCCTTTCTGGGGCGTCCCCAATGTCCACACCAGCTCCGAATACGTCATGTCCATCTTCAACACTTCATCGTAGAGGGTCTGGTACAGCGGACGGCTCTTGGATGTGTCCTTGCTCATGGGATACGTTCCGCCATCTTCCTGAGGCGGCACAGCGACCAGTTGTAGTGGTTTGATAACGGTGACTTCCGAACCGCGTC
The DNA here is from genome assembly GCA_035527355.1 of Planctomycetota bacterium. GTDB lineage: Bacteria > Planctomycetota > PUPC01 > JABMSA01 > JABMSA01 > DATLAR01. The sequence goes on along the minus strand of DATLAR010000232.1, from coordinate 1,463 downwards.
GCGGATTGTGATTGATCGCATCGGGGTAAACGTTGCAGTCCTTGCGGTAGAGCTCGACTACGGAGGCTAGCATCTGCAGGTCCGCTTTGGCTCTTGCCTCTTGCATGAGGCTGCCCACCGCGGGCACCACCAGGCCCAGCATCGCCGCCATAACGGCTATGATCGACATGACCACCAGCAGCTCGATCAGCGTTACGCCTCTTGTTGTCACGCCTTTCATCGCACGCCTCCTCAGAAATTCGCAATATCATCCAGTGAAAACTTGCATCCCGATGTATTCAGGCCGTCTTCCGCCTCGTTGGCTGCTTGCTTATAAAAGCTCTCAGCGTTTGACGCCTCTGCCTTGAATATATCTGCTCTGTCTTTCCACGTCTTGCCCGTCTTGCCATCCGCACCCACCGAATAGAGATCGAAGCTGCTCACCTTATGGAATGGCTTTCCGTTGTTGCCCAGGCCCGACGAGGTGCTCGCCTTGCCCGGATAGGCGCCGCGCACGTAGATCATCGGCTGCCCCCACGCATCGCAAACCTCGTAATAGTTGTCGCCGTCGTGATCCTCCAATTGCTCGCGTTTGAAGTTCATGAATACCTTCACATGAAGGCGGTCGCGGCGGAAGGTAATTTGCTTGCTCGAGCTGGGAGCCTCGATATCTTTTCCCACCATATAGTAGTACAGCGTCTCACTCGGCTTGTCCATCTTCTTGCTGTTGGCCGTGTCGATCTCAGGAGGGTACACACCGAAATCCTTGTTGTACTCCTGCATGGCGAGGCTCAGGTTGTTGATCAGCGTTTGTGTGAGGGTAACCTTGGCCTGAACGCGGACCCTGCCGACGGACGGCATGAGGAACCCGGCCAGGATTCCGATGATGGCGATCACAACGAGAAGCTCGACGAGTGTGAATCCGGGGCGCTTGTTTCTGAGAATCATCGTGAATCTCCTAGCCAAGGGTGGTTGCCGAAGAAAAACATGCCGAGGGCAACCGGCTTTTCTGAGCGCCTCGGCGGGGTCTGCATTCGGCCAATTCCGCAGGCCCGGAAACGCCGACTGCCCTTCATTTCCTCTATTACTATATATCGTTTTCGGTGCCATTTGTCAAGGGGTGGCTTTACATTTTCTTACGAATCAGGCCGGGCCTCGTGCGGCCGACACAAGAACGACGGCGGCGAGCAACCGGAGTTTTGCTGTCCATCTTGCTATCCAGTGCACGCCCGGCAACAGCCCCTGAACCCGGAAAATATCGAGGAATTTGCCGTCTGCACTTGACAAACGCCAAAAGGGTGTTATAATTACTGTACCAGCACGACAGGCGGCAGAACCAGTACGAGCCATTTGCGTTGCAGCCGTTTTCGCCCATTGGGGGCGCTCACCGGTGCTTCAGCTTCGCTGCCAGCAAGCGGCAGAACATAGTTTTCAGCATGTGAACGGATTGCGTAGTTGGGCGGGAACGGACGCCGCCTCGGCAA